>NZ_CAKKLI010000001.1:0-439993 GCF_918697855.1 Paenibacillus sp. CECT 9249
CTTCGGGCCATGAGCTGCCCCGACGCTGCTAACATCGGGCATGGGTTGCCGAAGGGAACAGCCAGCGGGTAAGAAGTTCAAGCGAGTACCGGAGAAACAGACTTAGAATGTAGACGCGCTACAGGAGCCGAGAAGAATTTCCCCGAATGGACCCTAAGTTCCATTGTCCGGAGACATGCCGGAAAGTCCAGTCCCAGATGAAATTTTCAAAGAACGAGCCTGGAAATTTCGAGGCCGTTTTCCATCCCCCTCAGGGGATGGAAACTAACCTATAAGAGCTTTCAAAAGATACTATACGAGGAGGCGTCATTATGAAATCTAGATTAATTAATGCTCAAAATCAACATGTAGAGCGAATTTCCACTTCCACTCTTGTTATAGGCATCGACATTGCCAAGGAGAAACACGACGTACAAGCTATTAATTTTCAAAGCCTTTCTTTCCTAAGGAAGAAGATTTCCGCCGCATGTTCTCCCCTCTGGTGAACATACTCTTTCCGGCGCTTGGCAAACACTTCGTTATTCCGAACGTAGTCATCGCTTTCGTACTTCAGTTAAGAGTCAGACCCGCGTTCGTCTGTCCAAATGCCGGGATTCACGACTCCTTCCTGGATAAATCGCTCTCGCAACTCCGTTCCGGAATACGTTTCCGTCATGTAGCCATGTTGTTTCATCGCTTTCATGATTCGGGAGACGGATTCGAAGATATCCAGGAAGGAAGCTTGGAGCAGATGCCCCTCTCCTGGTGGATAATTGTAGCCAATGATGGCAATCCTTTTCTCGGCTGGCGGTTTGGTTTGAAGTTCCAGATACCGCCGGACTCGGCTCACAAGCCGCTGCGCACCCTCTTCGATTAACTGCAGCTCCTTGATATGAAGCTGCAGTTCTTCATCATAGTCCCGAGCGGATAATGCAGCGACCGGGAGCATTTCAATACTGCCATCCAACTCGGGCAGCATCATCTGCACAAGAAACTCCGAAAGAGACAATCCCTGACGCGAGTGTTCCCATTCCTTTTTTTCCTTCTGGTCAGGAAAAAAGGATGAAACATCGGCGCTTCCACTTCCCTCAGCAATGCTAGAATCTCTTCGCTTTTGCCGCCGGTCGGACCGGCACCCAACCGAAACGGGATAAAATTTACGATCAGGTATACTTTCCCTCCACGTTGTGCCGCCAAACATCAGGAAATTTCTCAACTTTTTCGAATCCACGTGGACCAAAGAAGTCATGGCGATGGGCAGCACAAGGGCGAATTTCCGAATCTCCTGAATGATTTCGCGATCATGGCAATAAAATTACGCGTTGTACGGTAACCACGTGCTTTACGCTTCGCTGCTTGAACCAGGCTGTTCATGCCTTCGAGTAATCTATTGGTCATCCTGGACTGAAACCACCTCAAAATGCCGCCTGCACATCGTTGCAATGAACTTGCAACGGCTGCCATCGGCTTCACTTGGGAACGAACCGCCCATTGGGTCCATTACAGGTCTGCATAAATGGTTGGATACGTCCACATGTCCTGGAGTGCCAGTTTGAGCCGATACGCCTTGCCTGTCTGTAAATTCATATCTTTCAGTTTGATCTTCGTTTGCTTTTGGCCTTCCGTCATGACCACCCGAAAGCTGTGTTGGATACGACCTCTTTTTTCTCAAATAATCCGACCTTTACAAGAAGTTCATCCACCGGTTTATTCTGCTTCTATAGCTGAGACATCAAGAGCGTGAATCGGACCAATATTTATATTTTCTTTAACTGTTTTTTAAACATAATTACCCCCTCTTATTTTTTACAATTATTTATTCTTTCCTCTGGCGCTAACCGGGAAAGACGAAATCACCTCTTCTCCACATACCGTAATCAGTTCATCGCAGAGGTTTGGAATCATACAGGAATGATTAGGAATCACGGTTAATTTCTGCCCGACTGATAGTTTAATTGATTTATCAAAGCGGAGATAACCATGTTCCTCATTTAACTTGTAAATTTCAATATCTGGATGTTCGATAATATAACCATAACCTTTGGCGAACGAAGCACTATCTGAGGTAAGTGTCTTTGAACCTGCATCAATTACAGCCTGTCCAGGTGCTACAGCACTAACAACGGTTACAATAACTCTTAATGCACATTCCTCAATCGAAACCATTCCTGTTGCAAGTTGTGCTTGGTCGTGGAAAATATAATTTCCAGCACGGACCTCTGTTACCCCATGCATATACTCTGCAAATTTGGATGAAATGGATGAACCACCACTTACTTCTTTGATATTAAACCCAGCTTGCCGGAGGGCATCTGCTGTGGCGGATAGCGTATTAGATTCTTCTTTTGCCATCTCTTGGATACTTTCTTTATCATTCATTCCATAAATTTGTCCTGCGTAAGAAAGAACGCCCATAATATCAATACCGGGAAGGTTACGAATACTTTCCGCAAAATGAACGGTATCTTCTCCTGGCTGACGCCCACAACGGTGAATACCGCCATCTATCTCTATATAAACCGGAATCTTTCTATCAAGTTTCTTTCCTACATTGGAGAGTCCTTCCGCTACTTCCCGACTGTCTATCACAGTTTTAATGTCGATCTTTTCGGCAAGTGCTTGAAAGCGGGCTAAATTCTTCTCTCCAACAACAGGAAAGGCAAGAAGGATGTCATCAAATCCTTCTGCAGCAAATACTTCCGCTTCGCCAAGTTTGGCACAAGTAATGCCTTTTGCTCCTGCATTTAGTTGCATTCTTGCTAAAAATGTTGATTTATGTGTTTTGATATGCGGACGGTGTTTAATTCCCGCTTTTTGGACAATTTCAGCCATTTTACTTATATTTCGCTCTATAATGTTAAGATCTACAATTACCGCAGGTGTGTCTAAGTCCTTAATCATGATTGTTGCTCCTTTTATTTTTATAGCTCGTACCTCATCCAGTATCTGATAGAGGGTAAATTTCGAGATATCAAAAAACTGACAAACGCGATCCCCAGCTTTAAACGTTCGGCCAAAGACAATATGGCATCGGGATTTAGTTCCCCGACAATCTAGACAATTTTGCTCATGTCAGTTCCCTCTCTCTAGTTCGTGGAAATTTCGTCTTTCGAAATGTCAGCCACACCGCAACACCTTGCAGGGTTCCCGCGCAAACAAAAGCGATCCATAGCGCCTCTGTCCGCAGCGAATCGGCGAATGGAAGCAGAACGACCAAGGGGACGGCCCGGCCGAAGTTCAACAGCGATTCATACAGAACGACGGATTCGATTCGAAAGGCCCCCTTCAGCGGAAGCTTATCCGTCTCAGCAAAAAAACGGGACATAAATGTATTGTGATAGACTGGATTTAGACAGGCGACAACGGCCAAAAACACGAGCACCTGCACCGTCCCCATCCCACCGGACAGGAGAATCGCGCTCAGCGCGATGCCGAGAGAGCACACCCGCATATAGACGGGAGCGCGTTCCATCGTCCCCCTGCGGGACATGTAAAAACTGGACGCCACCGAGACGAGCGATGTCGCCGCCAGTACGATGCTAACGACATTCTCACGTTCGAACACCTCGTAGAGCACCAACGCCGGAATGAAAAGTGTTAGTCCTTCCAGGAATCCGGTGCAAAACCACAGTCCTAGAAACTTCATCCACTGCGGGTTTCGACGGGCCATCACACCTGTTAAACCAAGCAGATAACGCCTCCGCCTGGAGGGCTTCTTACGGATAAGGAGAGATATCGCAAACACGGCCACGAACACGGCCAATGTCAAGCAAAAGGCATACAGATAGCCGGTCAGATTCTCGCTTCTGCCGATCAACCATCCACCCGAGAGCGGGCCAATCAAGCCGGCCCCGGTCAGTGTCACCGTGCTAATGCCGATATATCGAACTCGATTCAATTTGGCTGACACATCGTACAGCAGTACCAGAATGCCGGCCCAGTAGAATCCAACAGCAAGCCCTTGGCAAAGCGCAATCGCTCCGTAAACGTCGATAATCCCGTCACCTAGCATCAGGATGAGCACGAAAAACACCATGTGCAGAACTAGGCTGATTCTGAGGGTATGTAGCCTGTCATACCGCTTCGCGAACCAGCCCCCGATCCAAAACCCGAGCGGCGTCAATACGTAGAAGAGCGCATTGTAAATCAGATTTAATGCAAACGATTCGCTCAACCGCAGAAAATAAATGTTGAAGAATGTCAGGGATGCCGAGCTGCCGAAAATAAACAGCCCGTGCATCGCCAAAGTCAAGTTTGCTTCCCGTGTCATGTGTTCTTTCTGAATAATCATGCGTCAAGCTCCCTTCGAACAGGGACGAACGATCGACCGATTTCATTTAAACCCGGTCATCGTCAGTCCTTTGATGAATTGTCTCTGGAAGATTAGGAAGATGATGACCACAGGAATCATGATCAATACCGCCGCCGACATAACCACGTTATAGTTCACGACATTCTGCCCGTTGAAAAACACGAGCGCCAGCGGAACGGTCATTTTTGATTCTTCATTCAATATAATCAGCGGCCATAAGTAGTTGTTCCATGAAGTCATGAAAGAGAAAATTGCAAGTGCCGACAACGCTGGCCTGATCTGCGGAAGGACAAGCGACCAGAACGTACGGAATTCGGATGCTCCGTCCATGCGTGCGGCTTCGATTAATTCATTCGGAATCGCCTCGATGAACTGCTTCGCCAGAAAAACGCCGAATGCACTCACCAAATAAGGAATGACGATCGCCGCCAGATCGTTAACCAAGTTAAGCTTGGATATGATGATATAAGTCGGTACCATCACGATTTGAAAAGGAACCATCATTGTAGCCAGAATAATGACAAACAACAAGCGCTTACCCCGAAAACGGAATTTGGCGAAGATATAGCCTGCCAATGCGCTGGTGAACACCGCACCAATCGTGACAATAGCCGAAGTCGATAAGCTGTTCAGGAACCAGCGGAAAAAAGGCACCTCTCCAAGCACCTTCCTGTAGCCCGACAGCGTCGGCTCCTGAGGTAGCAGATGATTGGAGGCGGTCAATATTTCCGCATTGCTCTTGAAAGAGGTCAATACCATCCACAGATAGGGCACGAACATAAGCAAAGAACCGATCAACAAAGTCGTAAATAACAACATATACGACCATTTCCATTTTTTCGTCCGCATGTCGTCCTCCTTAATGCTCCCACTTTGATCTACCGATCCGCATCTCGATCAGGGTCAGAACGAGGATAATGATCAGCATGACGAATGCCATAGCAGAAGCGTAGCTCATATTCATGTACGTGAAGGCTTGATCATAGATGTTAAGAGCCAGCACATAGGTTTCGTACAGAGGTCCGCCCTTGGTCATAATCTGGAATTGAGGGAACATCTGGAAATACGAGATGCTGGTCATAATGAACACAAACAGCATGGTACGGCTCAGCATGGGAAGCGTGATGCTCCAGAACGCATGCCAAGGAGAGGCTCCGTCCAACTCCGCCGCTTCGTAAAGCGATTCGGGGATGGAGTCGATGCCTGCCATGAACAACACGATGTTATAACCGACGTCGGCCCATAACGTCATAATGATAATGGACAGAAGCGCCGTAGAAGGATTCGACAGCCAATCGACCGAAGGCAATCCGAACATATCAAGAGCCATGTTAACGACTCCGCTATCCGCGTTGAACATCGTTGTCCAGATGATGGCAGAGCCAGCCAACGGCGCGATCGCGGGAAGGAAAAACATCGTGCGAAAGCTGTTTTTCCAAAAACGGCTGCGAATCTTGTTAATACCTATTGCAATGAGCAACGTCAAGGCGATATTCGCCGGAATGGCCACCCCCACGAAAGTGAAAGTAACTCGCAGCGATTTATAGAACATCTCATCGGATAGTAGCTCCCGTATATTCGTCAAGCCAGCGAATGGAACAGAAGATGATAAGGGCGAATAATCAAAAAACATCAGCACGGTGCCGATTCCGATGGGAATGACGGAGAACACCAAAAATAAAAGAACAATTGGCGTCAGTGAAAAGGCGACGAATCTCCGCTCGGATACTTGCTGTTTCGACATCTGCGAACCTCCTCCAAATCGAAGCAGCGGGAGGCGCGGCTTCGATTGCCTCCCGCTGCTTCATCATCAATTACTGCTTGGCTTTCAGCATCTTGTTTATTTCGTCCTCCGCCTTTTTCAAACCGTCCTTCAAGCTCGTTTTTTCATTGGTGATCTCCGCGTACACATCGGTGATCACTTGGAAGAAGTAATCCCGGTCGGCAAGCGGCCCGATCCAGCGGCCGTGAGGAAGAACATCGAGCGCCGCTTTCACGGCCGGAGCGCTCTCCAAATACTTCGGATCCTCAGCGACACGCTTATTCGCCGGAATAGACGAGGTACGGAGATTCCAGTCGAACGCGTTCTCCTCCTCCATCATGAATTGCACGAAATCCCAGGCCGCTTCGGCATTGGCACTATTTTTGGATACGACTTCTCCCCAGCCGGATTCGGCACTGAATATTGGTGGACCGTCTCCGTAGGAAGGGATTGGCATGTAATCGAAATCTTGAACATTAAACGTGTTATAGCCTTCCGCAATCGTCCATGGCCCTGCCGTCGTCATCGCCGACAAGCCTTTGAAGAAGACCATGTAAGGCTCTTCCGGTGTTCCGAACTTAGTCAGGTCAGTGACTTTGTGTACATTGACCAGATCGACCAGCTCTTGCATGGCTTTCTCCGCTTCTGGTGTAGAGAAGTTCACCTGCGTGCGATCCTCATTCCAGAAATCGGCGCCCTGCTGCTGGATAAGTGACAGGAAATAGAATACAACGCTGTCTTTGGAGGTGATGTCTAGCCCCCGGACGGTGATTTTATCACCCTTGCGTTTGGTCAATGTTTTAGCGTTTTCTATCAATTCCGCCCAGGTCGTCGGATCCTTATCAATACCGGCTTCTTCGAACATTTTCGGGTACCGTAGCGCTGCCCCGTTCTCCATATTGAATTCGTGCGGCACGCCATACACTTGGCCATCGTATTGGAATCCGCCGATAGCTGCAGAATAGACTTCGGCTTCGAGCTCAGCTCCGTTTGGCGCCGGCTCCAGCAAGTCGTTCTTCGCATATTCCCTTACCCAGGTTCCGAACATTTGTACAATATCCGGAGCTGTTTTCGTATTCATCGACACTCTAATCTTCTGAACGAACGCATCGTATGGGAAGATTTGAAGATCGATCGTCACATTGGGTTTCACTTTCTTGTAATCTTCAATCAGCTTTTTGTTGGCCTCAACGAACGAAGGACTCTCGTGAACCCACCAGACCAACTTGATCGGCTTATCTCCATCCTTGCCCCCCGACTCCCCTGTCGCATTATTGCCGCCCGAGCAACCGGCGAGCGCCAGACTTCCCATTAGCATCAGAGCCATGAGCAATAAAATCGTCTTTTTCATAAAAACATTCCCCCTAATGAATTTGCTATATGAATGACATACTTGTTGCCGGCGATTAGTGTAGTTCTGCGATAAAAGGCTTCTCCGCCTCGTACAATTCGTCGAACATCGAGCGAATCTCGTCGAGAGAACATACCGCAGCCGTAAGCGGATCGATCATTAACGCATGCAATGCCGCTTCCTTGTCACGATTCAGCACGGCGGAGACCGCCAACTCGAAGAAGGCCATATTGCTTCGGCACAGGGCCGCCAGATGTTCAGGCAACTTACCGAAGTGCGTCGGATGAATGCCATTACGATCGATCAGGCATGCGACCTCGACGACTCCATCATTCGAAAGATTGTCAATCAAACCGGTGTTGGCAACGTTTCCATAAATGACCTTAGGCGTATGATTAATCATCGCATCAATGATCACGGCCGCGTATTCATTGGAGGATTCGAAGCTGATCTCTTCCTGGCCAGAGATCCGGCGTAGAATCTGCTCGTCGTTCTCTTGTCTCCAGATTGGCCAGTTGTTGGCGTAGAATCCGGTACCGCCGTTATAGCCGACTCCACAATGCCGCTCTAGCAAGTCCTCGCGCTTGCGGTAATAAGGAATATACTCCGAGAAATGACCACTCGATTCGGATACGAATGCTCCCAGGTACTTCATGGCATCCAATCTTACCGGATCCTTCCTCAGCAACTCGGGATTCTTCATCCTCTCTTTGAGCTCGGGATACAAATCCCGTCCGTTCCGCGACAACTCTACGAACCAGGACATATGGTTAATGCCGCCCGCTCTCCATTTCAATTCCTCGTATGGAACGTCCAAATACTTCGCGAGCTGTGTTGACGTGTTCTGAATGGAATGGCACAGCCCGACCACGGGAATTTCCGTCGTTTTGACGGTGGCAAGCGTAACAGCGGACATCGGATTCGTATAATTCAGAATGACGCAATCTGGACAATAGGCTTCAATATCGCGGATAATGTCCAGCCACGCTGGAAGCGTTCTCAAGGTTTTGAACAGTCCCCCCGGCCCAAGCGTATCGCCGATGCATTGCTTGACCCCGTATTTCAAAGGAATTTCGTATTCGTACTTTACGGTCTGTAGGCCATGAACTTCAATCTGGTTGATGACGAAGTTCGAGCCCGGAAGCACTTCCTTGCGCTCCGTCGAAGCGGCGATGTTCCACTTCCTCCCAGCAAGGAGTACGACCTTCTCCACCAATTGTCTAGCCAGTTCCAAGCGATCCGGCTCAAGATCAATCAAACCAACCGTCACCTCGTCGCCCAGGTTCGGAATGTTGATCATATCTACGACGATATCCTTAGTGAAACTACTTCCTGCGCCTATAATCGTTACTTTGTTCATTGGTGCTCCCCTTCGCAAAACATATTTTTGGGCCCGAAAATAACGCAAAATTCACCAATATATGCCCAAAGTTTTCTAACAAGATTTTATATCTTTTGGGGCAAAAAAGTCAACGAGAAAATTGTTATTTCCGAGAAAGTTGTTTTCTTATATCCGGTTTGGGGAAGGAAGTTAGGAAAATAAGAGGAGGGCTCACGCCCTCCAATGAAATTTCGCCCCTCTACTCTACACATGATATTGCGTTTAATGAGATCGGCTGTCGTTTATTTGTCTGTCGACGCTTCCAAAAGCTTCATCAGCATAGCGGCCAGATCCGCGCGGGTCGCATTGCCTTCCGAATCAAATAAGTTGTCCCCCTTGCCGTTTGCTTTTGCATAGTTGTTGAGAATACGCGCCATATCCTGTCGTACGATTGTATCCTCCGGGCCAAATTTACCATTGCCGTATCCTAATAAAATACGGTTATTTGCCGCCCATTTCACTGCGTCGTTGTACCATTTTCCAACCGCCACATCGTTAAAGGGATTAGGAAGACCATTCGCGTCATGACTCCCTTCAAGACGGTACAGCACGGCCACAACCATCCCCCGCGTAACGGTCATATCGGGACTGAACGTGTCAACTTCCGTACCAATCATAAGGCCGTGGTCATACGCAACAGCCTCAAAAAACCAATCGCTGTCTTTTACGTCCACAAAAGGTATTTCCACCTTCTTGTCCTGTCCTACTACATACAACGAAAGATGGTTGGTTGTAAATGTAACGGCTTTCGTCGGAGAGTCATATACGCCATCCAGCTTTTCAAGCTCTCCCTTATCGTTCAAATACCATACCGCAACGGGAGTTTTCCCGGAATAGGGTACAGTGACAGTGATGGTGCCGTCAAAGTTCTGGATTGCCTGTGAACCCGAAGAAACAGAAACATCAAACACCGAATCGCCGGAGTTTATGACTGCCTTCTGCGCCGCCGTCAAACTCGATTGGCTAACCCCACTTACCTTCACCATTACATGGTTTCCGTTTGCCTGTGCCGCCAGCGAAGCAACCGCATCTTTATCAAACGTTACCGTTCCCTGTGGGAATTTAATTTCCACGGCAAGCCCCGCATCTGCGAAACCCGTCCATGCGGTTTTCGGCATAGCCGCGTTTGTCGCATCGGACACTTTGGAAAGGTCAATTGTCGCCGTGCCTTTTTTGACATTCGAGATTATTTCATTTACTTTACTGGTCGGCATAGTAAGCGTCACCGTCCCACCGGTTTGCGCATAAACGACTGAAACTGATCCGTCCCCTGCCGGAACAGTTGTCTGAGGCCGTGTGCTGTCGACGCTGCCGCTATCGACGCTACCACCATCACTACTGCCGCCATCACCGCCGCCACTATTAATCCATGGAGCATTCACTTTAGTCGAACCCATTAAGTTTGCACCGAGGGAAGCATCCCAAATATCGTGGTTCGCAAACTGTATACTACGCTTGTTCGCGCTCGTTTCTTTCGGATCATTGATCTTCAAATAAATATCATAGTCACCAAGAGGCACCTCACCAAATGCGCTCATAGGAATAGAGAAGTTCAAATCACGCCATGCAGCGGTATTGTCTGCCCTGCTGTCCAAATCAGGCCGCCAATCTCTTGCGTCAAGGTTCGTAAGTGCCGTGTAAGTTTCAGAGCCATCCTGGGCTTTTAGAATGACCGACACGTTCTTCTTGTTTACGACATTACCAAAACCAACGTTTTGGATCTTCCCCTCGAACCTCAGGGTACCGTTCTGCTCTACCCATTCGCTCACATTAGCCTCACGCAATACTAACCGGTAGCCCAGTCTGTCACGTATATATTCCATTCCGCTTCTGCCGTCATAAACCGGATCAAAGATTACCGTTCGAGTCACTCCATCGTGTGGAAGCGTAAACGGTGCCGTAACATTCTCTTCATTATAAACAAAGTCACCCCAAAGTTGATAAGTGTCCTTGTTATAACTTGTATTCAAATGAGTGGCTTGTGCATAAGCGGATTCATAAAGAACACTCGGAAGATTGGAATAGATATTATCGGGTTCACCAGGGCTAACTGTTTCACCGCCATAGAAGTTATTTTGATTTCTCATCCACGTTAAAACAACGTTGCGATCAAAATCATCCGGATCCCCAGTTCCAATTAAAGCATACCCTTCGGAAAGCGAGCCATTGTCATTATACCATTTGTCGTCCAAACCCCGCGAATAACTATCGTTGAACATACCAAAACGTTGCGCCTGCGTTCCGCGTGCCGGGGCTGGCATTGGATTCGTAAAGCTATAATCGGTTCCATACGTTTCGTTATGCCATGCCATGACTCCGCCCGCATGTACTAAAATCGAACGCGAATCGGGAACATAGTCCAGCAATGCATTCAAAAGCCAGGCGTAACCTTCCGGAGTTTTGGAATAGGATGATGAGTGCATTTCGCCCCATGGGCCAAAGATCCCCCCTTTAACAACCATTATGCTATCTTCGAATTCGCTGAAAACATTTCCAAGCTGCCAAAGATGATATTGTACCCAGTTTTTGTCCTCATGACCTGGTATGCCGCTCAAATCAGATTCCTCTTCCACGCGATCTTCCTCAAGCTCTGCTGATTCGTACCAAAGCCGACCTTTTGGCGCCCCTGGTTCGCAATCATGAATGATCTGGTCATAATCTCCAGTATCAGCATAAGTGTAGCCCTGTCCGTCATAATTAAATTTCACAATGGCAACAGCTTCGCTGTCTCTTACTTTTTGAAGTACTGCCCTTACATAATCAAGCGCAGCGGGTGTTAAAGGTTGAGTTTCTCCATAATCTGGCGCAAGATCACCCTCAGCACTCCAGGGTCCAAGGGGTTTTCTGTTGAGGGGAGCATTCGATGAAAAGTTTTTTAGGTTAAATTCCAAATAAACGATGCGAGCATCGACAGAGACCTGGGTACCTGTTATAGTGGCCTTTAAGTCGGGGATGTCTGGAGTTGTTCCACTGGTGACCGGAATTACATATTCTTCGGGTCTATAGAAGCCCCTGTCCGGATTCGGAATATCAACAGGATTCTCCGTATAGTTAAGCGCTTGCAATACAAGCGGGGCTACTCCTCTATTCGCCCTCGCGACATCGAACGAGCTTGACATCACCAGGCTAACGATTAATAGGATCGCAAGCATTCCGAATACTTTTTTCATAGCCTAACCTCCAAATTAGTATAGTAAAATTCGGGTTATTCGTTACATCCACTTTGCTCATCGCTAACCCCCTTTGCGAAACTTATTTTTGGGCCCAATATTTTACGTAATTTTTCGCCCATATTTTTCTAATATGATCTTATATTCTTTGGGGCAAAAATGTCAATGAGAAAATGATTATTCACAGAGTTAATCATTGACCACCCGTCCAACGGGTGGTCATGATTTCAACCCCATTTTGAATTGGAAAAAATATTTGTAAAATGTGGCTGATTTTTCGAAAAAACACTTGACATTTTCCGAAAACATCCAAAAAATCGCGTGAAGGGGTATGACCCTTATCACACCAAGAAACAGCGCAAACGCAAGGGGAAGGCCAAAGAAGGCAAGAAGAAATACGAGAAAGCCCCGACAACCACACCCGGAAGAGTCGAACGCCTGGTCCAATGGATGATGCGTCGTGCCCGCGGTATAGCCGATTGCAACCATCTTCGTCTTTACTCCCAGCCCAACTGCAACTCAGGTTGGGACAGCGCCAGAGAAAAATACTTTAACGGTTACCACCTGTATATGATCTCTGCGGCGGACAGTAAGCACGATTTGCCCTTGTATCCGCGACTTCAGCCTGCCTCGCAGCATGATGCCGTCAGTCTGGTCATGAGCACGGTAGACAAAATGCTCCTCGACGCTGCTTATGATGCGGAGGCCATATACCTTCTCTTGGAGCATCAAAGCATCGAGCCGTTCATTGGTTAGCCTTTTGGGCATTCACTGACTCTTACCTCCTCCAGTACGTGAACAAAGCAGGGGCTCTTTCCTCCACAAGGTTGTGTTGTCCTTTTGCTTCACGGATACTACAACCCCCTCCGCCACCCTTCTCGCAGCTCGCCACTTCACCTTTCGGGCTTATAGGGTCGCTCTTTACGACGTTGCCGTGCGAGGTAGGGTTTCCCTAGTTCCAGACACAACTTTCTCAACATGCCGTTCCCCATACACCGGAGCTGCGGCAGGATTCACTTGATGTTACGGCCTGCTGATTTGCTCGCACTCTCTTGAGAGTTACTTTGTCACAGGGCTTCAACCTTAGGGTCTCTCCACCAACTGCCTGTCAGCCACGAGGCGACTTGGCTCTTACACCTCGACCGGACTCACACCGGTTAGTTGTGCCTAACTTGGCTAGACGCGCAAACAAAAAAAACCGTCCTCCCACATCGGGAGAACAGTTCCTTCATCGTCGCCTATTCGGAAAAAACTCGTTACCGTCTACACTAAACTCTTGTCGAAGAACCCCTGATCTTCAAGTCGTAAGGAAGTAACGCTCTGATCGGGAAGTTCATCCTTCCTTCCAGGCGGTCGGACAGCAAGTAAGCCGCCATTTGGCCGATCTCATATTTCGGAACATGTATCGTCGACAACGGCGGGGAAGTATATTGGGAAATATCAATATTATCGACCCCAAAGAAAGCCATGTCATCCGGAACGCGCAAACCCGCTTCCGTAACCGCGCGCATAGCCGAGATTGCCATCACATCGCTCGCCACGAAGAAGGCCGTCGGTAATTCCGCTCGCGGCGTCTCCTTCACCAACCGACTCATCAATTCGAAGCTGGTCTCAATCTGCCACTCCGCGTTCAAAATCCACCTTCGCTCCAGTTCGATATCGGCCTCAAGCAGAGCGTTGTGATAGCCTCGAAATCTCTTCTCACGATAGATGTCTCCCGACAACCCCAAGCCGCCGATAAAGCCAATTTTCCGGTGTCCTTGGCTGATCAGATGCCGAACCGCCGCTTGAGATGCGGCTACTCTATCGTAAGAAACTGTAGGAATCTTCGGATCATTCACATCGACACCGACAATGGTCGGGATGTGCTTCTTGAGAGACGCGTAGATCGGCGTGTCGATGCCCTCGATAATAATCACGCCGTCTACCTGGCTTTCTTGAATGACCTGCTGCTGTACCGAAGGATCACGAAGCTCGTCCCTCGTATGAATGAAAGCCAGCCCATAGCCTCTGTCGGCCAAGCCTTTCTCTATGCCCTTCAACACCAGCGAGAAGTACGGGTACGAATAATTTTCCTGGGGGAGCGAAATAATGCACCCGACTCGCTTTCGCTTTGTAACAACAGGCTCTATGCCCCTATCCACGATCGACCGCCTTGACCACCCTTTCTTTCGGTAACCGAGCTCTTCGGCGGTGATCAGGATTTTTTCTTTCGTAACAGCGTTAACGATCTTGCTGTCATCGTCGTTCAGCACTCGCGATACGGTCGATATGGAGACGCCCACTCTCTCAGCAATATCTTTTAATGTAGCCACTTTCGCACCACCTTTGATTCTTGGGCCCAAATCAAGCATCTTTATCATAGCGAATACGGGACGCTCCTGTCAAATTGTAATTCCTCTAATAAAATCATGATCACCCGTCCAACGGGTGGTTTGCTCTTAGGGTATAACCCCCTGTTGCCAAACTGCGCCTAAAGACGCCAGCCTGACAACAAAATTGTTCAGGCTCAGTGTAATTTGTCATTTTCACTTACCAGTTAAACTGGTTTACTTCTTCTTGCTACTGTTTCTGATAAATGGATCTTCATACTCTTTTACACTTAGTTTATCAACTGCTTGGCCATGTGCTTCCACGGCGAATTCATGTTTACTCATTTTACCATTTCATCATTTAAACCAATTTTTAAAAGTTAGCTTTTCCCAGTCGCGTTTGGCATCCACCATCCGTTCCAGTTAATTCCTGTGTGAATTCGCTGTGCATGTGCTTCTTGTTCACGTATATATTTTGCGACGGTTGCTTCATTTAAGCCTACTGTGCTGACGTAGTATCCCTCCGCCCAAAATTTTCGATTGCCATATTTATACTTCACACTGCCATGCTTCTCGAATATCATCAGTGAGCTTTTTCCCTTCAGATATCCCATAATGAGATTTTTGGTGGAATCGCTACTAACATATGCACATGATCTGGCATCATGTGACTCTCTAATATATCCACTACCTTGTATTTAATAGTCTCTCGGCATTGGCCGAGGCAGATGGGACGAGGATTTCCTTGTACCACCAAACCTCCTTTCCTCCTACTTTTGTGGGAGTATTTTTTATTGTAACCCCGTTTCGAATTGGAAAAAAATATTTCCGAAATGGGGCTGATTTCTCCAACCCCATTCACCGGAGAGTTCTTCCGCGCTGCGTTTCCAAGAGCTTCACGCGTTCCATGGCCTTCGCCCAATGTTCCGAGGCTCGGCTCTCTCTTGTCCTTTGCAGGTTCTTTTTGACGATGCGGCATGATTCACTTGATGTTACGGCCTGCTGATTTGCTCGCACTCTCTTGAGAGTTACTTTGTCACAGGGCTTCAACCTTAGGGTCTCTCCACCAATTGCCTGTCAGCTGCGAGGCGACTTGGCTCTTACCTCGACCGGACTCACACCGGTTAGTTGTGCCTAACTTGGCTAGGCGCGCAAATAACAAAAAGGTTTCCGCTCTGCCAGAAAACGCAGATCAGAAACCTGTCATTGTTGAAATGGTGCGGTCGAGAGGACTCGAACCTCCACGGGGGTTAGCCCACACGGACCTGAACCGTGCGCGTCTGCCAATTCCGCCACGACCGCATTTATCTAACGACAAAGAATAATATATCACGGACTACTACCTAATGTCAACAAAAAGCTAGAAATAAATTTCGCGATATAGGCTTCATTCTATTTCAATCAAACAAATCTCCGAAGACGTCCAGTACGGACTTCTTCTTTTTCTTATAGCCATGCTTGGAATATCCGGGATGGGAGTCGTAATGCTTATCATGATCGCGATAAGGTTCCCGCCGTTCATAGCTGTCGTCTCGACGCTCATATTGTTCGTCATACCAGGAATTGAAGGCAGGACGCATTTCCCGCACATCGCTCATCAGCTTCTCCAGTTCGCCGCGATCGAGCCACACTCCCTTGCATTCCGGACAAACGTCGATCATAATTCCTTCCTTTTCCACTTCGCGCATGCGCACATCGTTGCATATCGGGCATTTCATTGCTATATCCCTCCACAATTCGACTTATCACTATGTTACGCAAGGCTTGGCTTAAAGTTTCATTTTTATACGTGTGCGAGATCGTTTATATAATAGGATTCTGCCGCTCCTCGTCGAACGGCTGGAACAGATAAGTCCGTTTCACTTGCACGACTCTCCGATTTTGGCGGCGGATCAGCGCATGCTCGTCGTCCCATGCCACGACAATTCCGATCACGTCGTTTCTTTCCAAAATGTCGCGTACAACTCTAATTTTCGTTCCCGCTTGCCGGTAAGCGTCCAATTGCTCTTCCGAGATCATATCCTCCAACTCCTAATGGTATGATGATGCAAAAAGGCCCGAATGATATCCATTCAGGCCTATTCGCTTGCTTGTATATGCGATGTGCGATTGTAACAACCGATTGTTGCTTAAACCTTGCACAGAACCTATCTGATATCCTCTAGCACAAATACAGCCTATCCTTCCTACTCGGCAAGGACGTTACTGTTCCACATGCTCTTTCGTATCGTTCGTTTCGAACCAAAAATCGAGTACTTTGGCCGACATGACACGATTTCGGATGTAATCGATCTGTTGCGGCGTAAACTGCTCCGACCACGATACGTCCAACTCCTCGCATAATTTGACGATCGTAAGCAGCTCCGACCAAGCTACATACCGTTTGTACCAAAAAAACTGAGGATGTTCAATCATATAGGGGTAAAGGTCATCGAATTCAGTATGTTTGCAATCCAAGGCGCGTTCAAAATGAACTTTGGCATCTGACAACTTTTGCATAAAAAACTCAACAGAAACTAGGTCTTTCCCCATTATTTTTGCCTCCTCCCCTCAAACTTACCCTTATTATAAGCGAAAAGCAAACCGGGTGCAAAGGGACTGATTGGAATACCGCAGGCAAAATTTGCTACACTTCAAACCGAATTTGGCCGCCTTCAAGCGAAGCGATTTTGACGAGCGATTCCAAACGAATGCCTTGTTCGCGGAACATGCGGGCCCCCGGCTGGAAACATTTCTCCACAACGATGCCCATGCCGACCAATTCGGCTCCGCGCCGTTCGATAATTTTAAGCAGACCCCGCGCGGCGTCCCCGTTCGCGATAATATCGTCGATCAGCAATAGCCGGTCATCCTCCGCGATAAATTGCGGGGATATCATAATATCGGTGACGATTCCTTTCGTGAACGATGGAACGCGTTCGTGCAGAGCGTCATGCTCGCCGATCAGCGCCTTCTTGCGGCGGGCGAACACCATAGGAACGCCAAGCTCGTACGCGACGGCAAAAGCGACCGGAATGCCGGACGATTCGATCGTTACAACTCGCGTTACCCCTGCATCCGCGAACCGGCGGGCGAATTCCCTGCCCATTTCCATCGTCAGCTTCGGATCTACCTGGTGGTTGAGCAGGGCGTCCAATTTCAACACTTGGTCCGACAAAACTACCGCTTCCTTCAAAATTCTCTGTTTCAACAATTCCATGTTACGACCTCCAAGCAAATCCTTTAATTGAAATTACCATACGAACGATCTTTCGATCAAGAAAAATATTGCCGCCAAAAACGAAACTATTTGACCGTTTGAACCGTTAATAATATGTATAATGCAAAATTTAACATTGAGGTGACCGAGATGAAGCGTAACTATATAACGATTCTGGCCTTGCTGACGGTTATCGCCGTATTGGCTGCGGCATGCGGGAACAAGCAGGAACTTGAACAACATTCCGCCGGACCGGATCAAGAGGCAACCTCTTCCGTTCCCGCGTTCCAATCGGATGCGACGCTCCCGTTCAAAACCGATACCAATAAAGTGAAAGAACCGCTTGAAATTTCGGCCAGCAAAGATAAGGATCAAACGGCGAAAGAGCAAACCGGAACGGAGAAGAAAACGGGAGCGGGCTCGTTCGATCCCGACCGCCCGAAGTTAGGCGGCATCGCTTTGTTCGAGAAGAAGGACGCCGTTGTGAAGATGCTCGGCAATCCGGTCGAGCAATACACCCTTGAAGACGAGCCGTCCATGACGATTTATGAATACGACGGACTACATATCGGGTTTCATAAAGACGATACGGTGCAATTCATCGAGGTGAGCGGTGCCGATATCGTCACCGGCTTGCAAGGTTTGCAGATCGGCGATCAAGAACAAGCCGCCGTTAAAGCGCTTGGCAAACCCGATTCCGACACGAGTTTCGTATACAGCTACAATGCGAAAGACTCGCTGCTCAAGCTGGACATCGATCCAAAGACGGAAACGATTCTGTCGATCAAACTATTTGTCGTTGAGGAATCCGCGTAAATGGCGCGGATTCCTTTTTGCTTATCAAGATCGCCACTTTAAGTCATGTCCCACCCCCTACTCACATACCTTGTACTATAAGAGGTTGTTCAAAAAGGAAAATTTTGTGCGGCAAAACTCGCTACGGAAGCATGGGCTTCCGGTTCTCGCAACCTTCCCGGTGCTGAAAAGCCGACTTTTTGAACACGCAATATAAAGGGTACAAACCGTGAGCTCAGGGGGTAGGAAAAGATGAAGCATGTCGTCAAAGTGCTGCAAATCGCATTTACATATATCGGAACGGTCGTAGGAGCCGGGTTCGCCACCGGGCAGGAGATATTGCAATTTTTTACCCAATACGGCAATTGGGCCCCCTTGACGATTATTGCCGCGACCTTGTTATTCATTTGGCTCGGAACGAAGGTGATGCTCCTATCCTTCGATATTCGGGCCAAGTCGTATGAAGATTTGAACAAGCATCTATTCGGCGAACAGGGCGGACGTTGGATCAGCCTTTTTTTAATGATCATCTTGATCGGGGTCAACAGCGTCATGCTGGCCGGCGCGGGCTCGTTATTCGTGGAGCATTTCAACATTCATTATCAGACAGGGCTGTTGTTCACCCTATTTTGTTCCTATATATTGCTGAGCAAAGGAATCAAGTCGATTCTCGCCTTAAATTCCGTCGTCGTGCCGCTTATGCTGACGTTTACCGTGCTGATCGTACTGAATACGATGCGATCCCCTTATTCCCATCATTGGATTACATTGATCAGCGATCGCAGCTGGAGCGCCACATGGGCGGCGCCTTTCTTATATACCGCCTTCAATTTGGCGATGGCTCAAGCGGTTCTCGTTCCCGTCGGCGCCGCCATGCCGAATAAAGCGGTCATACGCTGGGGCGGATGGCTGGGCGGCTTGGGCATCGGCCTGATGCTGCTGGCGGGTCATTTTGCGCTCTCCGCCTATATGCCCGGCATTACGCAGTTCGAAATCCCGATGGGCAGCATCGCTTACCAATTGGGACACATCGTGCAGTTTATTTATCTATTTCTTATTTTCCTGGAAATATTCACTACCTATGTAGCCGACATCTTCGGCGTAACGCTGCAAATCAGGCAGCGCTGGCTGCCTGAAGCGCATCCGCAATGGATTACGGCGGGCATTATGCTCGTCTGCTATACGATCAGCCAATTCGGATTCAGTTCGCTTCTGTCGATTCTTTATCCGTTATTCGGATTGTTCAGCCTCGTCTGGCTCGTCATGATCGTGTCCAAGCAGCGGAAATCGGCCGATCCCCTCGGATAGCGCAATCACATTCGCATCGCGAATCCGCTCCGTCGCGGTCCGCACGACATGCTCATGGCATGTCGTCATAACGATTTGATGCCGGTCGCGCATTGAACTCAATACGTCAAACGTATGGCTTAACCGGTTCAAATCGAAATTGACGAATATATCGTCAAGGATGAGCGGCATATGCGGATGTGCCGCAAAGGCGTCGGACAAAGCGAGCCGCATCGCGAAATAGAGCTGCTCCGCCGTGCCCCGGCTTAACAGGGAACTGTCCGCAAGCGCGCCGTCCTCGCGTTCCGCCACCATTCGCTTCTCGCCGAGAGGAGCGAATACGCGCCGGTAGCGCCCTTCCGTCATCGCTGCAAAGTAAGCCGAGGCCGTTTGCAAAACAAACGGTTGCCGTTCCTCCTCGTATATGCGTCTCGTCCGTTTCAGCCATTCCAAGCTGATCGCATAGGTTGCGTAGCGGCCGATCTTCTCATGCAGAACCGCGAGTTCCCCTTCCTTCCGCTGCAAATGGTCTTCATGCTCGCTCGCTTCCCGCAGTTGATCCAATTCGCCGAGCAAGCGTCCGCGCCGTTCCTGCAGTTCTCCGATCCGGGCTTCCGCTGCGGAAATGTCCAGCCTGACGAGCCGGACGGCTTCGCCCAAACGGTCCGCATCATACCGCTCCAGCACTTCCGCGAGCCGATCTATGGATGCGGAATGAGCCGTTGCGATATCCAAGTGGCGCAGCGCCTGCTCCAATTGAACTCTACGCTCCGCCTGCCTTACATGGCGGCGAAACTGCTCCTCGTCTTGCGCCGCTGCAAGAGCAAACAAACGCTCGGTTTTCTCCCGCGCTTGTCCGAGCCGGGCGGCGATCTCCTCCCGTTCTTCCGCCAGCTCCGTCCGCCGTTCGTTCAAACGCGCGCTTCGCTGCCGCGCCGCCTCATGACGTTCGAGCCTGTTCTTCTGCCGCTTCAACTCGTATGCAATATCCGCGAATGGGGGCGGATCTCCGCTCGCATCGCCCTCCGGATCGCTTCGTTCGAGCGCAGCCAATAACGTCATGCAAGCTTCCTCGAATACGGCGATCCGTTCGGATATCGCTTCCTTCTTCGCATGACGCTGTTCCATGCGCTGAAGCAGTTCCATCGCCTGCTCCGCCGTTCGGAATATATCATGCGCGGCCTCCGGCGACAGCCCTTCCGGCAACGATTGCGACCGCAGCCATTCGTCCCACGCCTCCGCCAGTTTGCCGGCGGCGCGCGCCTCCTCTTCCCGCTCGCGTTCCAGCGCCTCGAGCGCTCGCCGCAAACTTTCTTCCGCCTGCGCACTCTCGCGGTAACGGGCCCGGAGCTGTTCCGTTTCCCGATGCCAATCGAACCATTCGTCCATCATTGGGCGCAAGGCGTTGATTCGCTCTTCGAAATCCGCATCCGTTACGTCCGGATGTTCCCGGACGGCGGAAACCGCGGTTTCCCCGAACGCGGGCTGGCCGCGGTAACCGGCCGGAGAACGAACAAGGGAACGGAGCACTTCGAGCATACGCAAGTCGTCCATGCCGGACAAGGACGATGGTTCGTTCTCATCCGCTTCGCCCCCCGCAAAGCTGCCCGCTCGACGCATTCCCTTGCCGGGCCGTTCCTTGCCTCTTGGGCCCGACAAATAGAGGTATGCGTCCAATCCGAGCAGTCCTGCGAGAATAGCCGCCGCCTCCCATATTTGCCCGATCCGCCATAACAGAAACGGCACGATCGCCGTTAACGCGCCGGCCGCGATCAATGTGGCGCGGCGCAATTTCCTCATTTGCTCCGCCGCCGCGTCCTGCGCGGATCGCTGCGCTTCCGCTTGCCGCCGTTCGGTTTGCCGCAACAGGCGGCGTTCGCGCCACCGCTCCGCTTCGCGCACCAGTTCCGCCCATATCCGTTCCCCTTCCTCTTTCGTCCGGGGAATGATATGACCGAAGCGAAGCTTCCGCTCTTCCTCCGCTTGCTCGAGCCGCCGCCGCCATTCGTCCGTTTCTTCGCCGGCCGCGTCGCATTGCCTTCGCAATCGGCTGCATTCATGCTGCAGCCATTCGCTCCTTCGCGCGTACGCCCGATTCCGTTCCTGCTCTTCCCGCACCCGTTCGCGGCTTCCGGCGCCAAGCGAGAACCGGCGCAATTCGTCCGCCGTCCACCTGGGATCGATCAGCCGCAGCAAACGTTCCAGTTGATTGCGCTCGGCGGAGAGTTCCGCCTCCAACTCGCGCATTTCCGACCGGCGCGCCTCAACTGCGTCCAATTGGCCGAACCTGCGATCGATCTCTTCCCGTTGTTCCAACAGCTTCTCATCGTAGGAGCATGACGCCAGTTCCTCGTCTATTTTCGCTATAGACAGATCTAGCTGCTTGCCGCGTACCTCCAGATGCTCTTGCTCTTGCTGCAGCGTTTGCCAGCGGGACAATGCATCTTCGGGAAACGAAGGGAAGGCGGGAAGCGCGGCCAATTCCCGTTCGATCGCCCGCTTTTCCAGCCACGAATCGCGGTATCCTTGCGCCTGTGCGAATTCGGCTTCGCGCGCACGCAGCGCGGTTAGCGCTTGTTCCGCTTCCGCCAATTCGCCCTCCACCCGTTCCACGAGCGCGGATTGATCGTTAAATTGCTGGATGAGTGCCTTTCTCTGCCGGATTTCCTTATCCAACGCCTCGATCGATTGCATCGCGCGATTGATTTCCTGCGTGCGTCCGCGCGGGCGAAACAGCTTGTCCATTTCCTGCGACAACTTCCGCTCCGCTTGAACGATGCCGCCCCCGTCGCCCAGTCCGGCGTGGAACAAGAAGCCGCTCACCTCTTCCGACTGCAGCGTCCGGATTTGCTGCAGTTCGCTTAGCGAGACGGCGAACAACTGCCGGAACAAATCTGCCGATAAACCGCCGAGCAGTTCGCGTTCCAATTCGGCTTGAGTACATGTTCGCATTTCCCCGCCCGGCGTTATAAGCGAGATGCGCGAACTACCCGCTCCGTTGCGCTCGATCGTCCAGAGGCGGCCGCGGCCGTCCTCAACAATCATTCGCCCTCCATGCGTTCCGCCGTCAGAGGGTTCGAATCGTTCTCCCGCCTGACGCGAAGGAAATCCGTACAGCATCGTTCGTATGAAAGCGAACATGGTGCTTTTCCCGGCTTCATTCTCCCCATATAAAATCGTGACAGGCGCGCCGCCGAATTGCAATTCAACGTCGCGCAGCGCTCCGAACCCGTGAATATGCAATTCCTTGATTCTCATCGTGCATTTCCCCCGCTTTCGTCCGGTTCCGCGAGCAGCACCGCAGCCAATTCCCGCGCGCGCCGCAACCAATCGTCCCGCTCCGCTTCCGCGGCGCGGGACGCGATTGGCCCGAGCTTCGGCTGCGCCAGCAGCGGCGCGAGCGCTTCGCGCAGCACGTCTTCGCACAGCTTCGGATCGGATGCGGTCCGCCCGGCCAAGCGGAAATATTCGCCGAGGAAGCTGTCTTGCGTTAGCAGCGCTTCCTCGTCGAGCGGCAGCCCGGATTGCACGCGGATCGAATCGAACCATACGGCCCCGCCGCTTTCCGGCCGCATCGATTCGTTATCTCGCAAATGCTGCAGCAGCTCTTCCAGCAGCGCGCTCCCTTCGATGCGGGCATGCAGCGCATCCCGGCCGCCAACTGTCAAGCGTACGACGGCCAGACGGCCGTCCGCTTGTTCGCGCACCGTTTCCGCCGCAGCTTCAAGCCGTTCCAACAATGCCTGCTCCGTTCCGGCTCCTGCAATCGAGACGTCTTGCGCGAACCAGCGCACATCGTCGAGCGGATGAAAATCCAAAGACGTTTCCTTCCGTTCGTTTACCGTAACGATATAGCAGCCTTTCGCGCCGGTTTCTTTGACGCTGCGGCCTTGCGTATTGCCGGGATAGACGATATACGGCTCCCGGTGCAGCACTTGCCGTATGTGAATATGGCCGAGCGCCCAATAATCGAAGCCGGACGCCAGCAAATCCCGCATGCCGCAAGGCGCGTAATTGTCGTGATTGCGGTTTCCGTCGACATTCGCATGCAGCAAAGCGATATGGTACAAATCCGAGCCCGCAAGACGGCGATAGCGCAGCGCCATATTGTCCCGTACCGCTTGTTGCGGGTACGAAACGCCGCAAATCGCCGCGACCTGCTCTCCGTCCGATCGCCGGCGGGCGATTCGGCACTCCGCTTCCGCCGACCCGAACACGAACACGTTATCCGGCCATTGCAAACTTGCCTTCAACCCGTTCTCGGGATCGTGGTTGCCGTGAATGATATACACGGCGATGTCGTGCTCGGCCAGTTCCGCCAAACCGCGCTGCAGCCGAAGCTGCGCCTTTAGAGAACGGTCCGCGGCATCGTAGATGTCGCCGCTCAGCACGACAAAATCGACGTTCTCGCGTATCGCCAAAGCGACCAAATTCCGCAACGCGGCAAACGTCGACTCCCTCAACCGGCCGAGAACGTCCTCAGGAACGTTCGCCATGCCGCGAAACGGGCTGTCCAAATGCAAATCGGCCGCATGAATAAACCGAAACGTACTCATCCGACTTCACCCCTGCATGAATTGAGCATAAATGTTTCGCAGCTGGTCAATGACCCGGGTCAAGGAATACGTTTCTTTCGCTTTTTCCCAAGCGGCATACGAGAGCCGGCTGCGCAGTTCCGCATCTTCGATCAGCCGCTGCATCGCGTCGCATAGCGCGCTTTTGTCGTCCGGCGGAACGAGCAGCCCGTTGACGCCGTCCTCGATTTGTTCGCTAATGCCGCCGACATCCGTGCCGATCAACCCTAACCGGCAAAGCGCCGCTTCGGCAAACACCGATCCGAAAGCTTCGGCGCGGGACGGAAGCACGAAAATATCCGCAAACGGCATAAATTGCTCCGGATGGAGCATGTACCCGTAAAAAATAATTTCATCGTAAATGTTAAGCTCGACCGCCAAAGCTTCAAGATCGGTCCGAATCGGGCCGTCGCCGATTAAATGAAGCACGAACGGATGCCCCCGTTTTTTCAATTCCGCGCATGCCTCAAGCAACACGTCAAGCCCTTTCGCGGGCACCAACCGGCATACCGTAATCAACTGCGGCACTTCGTTTTGCCGCTCCACCGGCTTGAACCGTTTTTCGTCGAAACCGTTCGGAATGACCGTAACCTCTTCGGGACGATCCATATAAGGCGCCAAATATTGACGGAAGGAATGGGACACGGTCAGCACGCGATCCGTACAATGCTCCAATTCCCGGTATAATGACGTCAAAAACCGGTGCTCCGCCCCGCCTTCCTTTATTTTCCCGTTGAGGACCAGTTCCCGTTCGAAGCTCGAATGGATCGTGACGATAAGCGGCGTTTCCGGAAACAACCGCTTCATCACGAGCGCCGGGATCGGATGATGCGCATGGATCAAGTCGTACTTTGTATTGATCCGCATCTTCGCCCACCAACTATAGTCGCGAAAAGTTTGAATATATTTTTGCACCGTAGGATTGTGCTTGAATTCCTCCCAATCGAACGTTGCGAAACGAACCTCGTCTTGCCCTTTGCCGCGGACGCGTTTCGGAATCGAGAACAGATCCATGTCCCAATTCGAATTTTGAAATCGCTCCAATATGTAAGGTACCATGGAGGATACTCCGCCCGGTTGCTCCGGCGGAAAAAATAAAGCTTGCAATAATTTCATCGTTATGTCCCCCCGACGCTTCTCCTGTGCACACATTTATGATACATTAGAACATATGTTTTCCGCAAAGTTTAAAGGTCTTGATTCTTAAGAGACGATTGCTCGACTTGAAAACGAAAGATGGAGCGAGACGACCATGACAACTTCCATACCGCCGGTATTTACAGGCGCAACAGGCCAAATTTTCTCCGCCCTGTCCGCTTTTTACATTTTGCTGATCATGATGTTGATGTCAATTCGACTGTACAGCAAGCAAAGAAAAAAATCGTATATCTATTTATTGTTCGCATTTTTCATTATTATGGCATACCAAGGATTGAACATCCATTTCGTATTGTCGCAAACGGAATCGTATCCCGCGATATACCGGTACGTTTCCAGCATACTGCAGATGGCTTCCTTTATTTTGCTGAACTTTGCGGTCTACCAATTATACCATCGCATGAGGCCAAAGCACTCCGTATATATCGTGCTCATGTTCGTCTTCCTGCTGGCCATTGCCATTCTGCAGGCAAGTTTCGACCCGGCGCTGTTTCCGGAACGTCCGGATCGCGGGTGGATGGCCGGCCTTCCGCTCAACCTGTACCATGCGCTGCTGCTTCTGTTCTTTGCGATCATGTTCGGGCCTTATATTCGCCAGCGTCTTAAGTACGCATTGAGTTTGGCCGTCTATTCTTTTATGCTCATCATCCGTTTTGCGAACTACTACGTCTTCGATACTTCCCATACGGTGCTGCAAGCGCTGGAAAATTTTACGCCTATTTTGTATTATACGATATTGTTTTTCATTCTGTTCGACCGAATTGTGGAACTGCTGCAATCGATCTACCGTTCCTCCATTACGGACGGTTTGACGAGCCTGTTCAATCGGCGCTATTTCTACAAAGCCTTAAACCGGTATGTGAACGAAGGCTTGCGGGTGTCTGTCATTTTCTGCGATATCGACAATTTCAAAAAATTAAACGACACGCAAGGTCATGACCGCGCGGATGAGGTGTTGAAAAAGGTGGCGTCCGTCATGACGGAAGAAACCGAAGGCATCGGCATAGCCGGCAGGTACGGAGGAGAAGAATTGGTCGCGCTCGTCGTGGATCGCCGCGCCAAAATCGATCAAGTCGCGGACGCAATCCGCAGCCGCGTGGAAGAGGAGACGATCGTTACGGTCAGCGTCGGATACAGCGTCTTGAAAAAAGGAATGTCCGCGGAGCAATTGATTAAACAAGCCGACGAAGCGATGTACCATTCGAAAACAACCGGCAAAAACAAAGTCACATCCTATACGCAAATGCGGCGCAAACCGAAGGAAGCGGCGAAAGGATAATTGCAGCTGCCCCAGCCGCCCCGCCTGCCTTTGAGTTTGCCGGCCGTTTATGTTACACTGCTGAAATCGAATCAGTATTCATGTTAGTGATAAAGGGGTAATAAGATTTCTATGATTACGCTTCCGGAAGCTTACATTCGCCAGATGAAGTCGCTTCTGGGCCGGGAAGCCGAACGTTTCTTGCACAGTTATACGGAACCGCGCACGTATGGGCTGCGGTTGAACCTTTTGAAAACATCGGGGCAAGATTCCCTGGCCGAAGAAGTCAAACGGCTTTTCTACTTGGAGCAGGTGCCTTGGTGCGAAAGCGGCTATTATTATCGGGAGGAGCTCCGGCCCGGGAAACATCCGTACCATGCCGCCGGCTTGTACTACATTCAAGAGCCGTCGGCCATGGCGGCTGTGGAACTGCTCGCCCCCCGGCCGGGTGAAATCGTGCTTGATCTCGCCGCCGCGCCGGGCGGCAAAACGACGCATATCGCCGCCAAAATGCAAGGCAAAGGGTTGCTCGTAGCCAATGAAATCCATCCGCAGCGCGCGAAAATTTTGGCCGAAAATACGGAGCGGATGGGCGTGGCCAACGCGATCGTCACCAATGCGGGGCCGGACGAGCTCGCGGCGAGGTTTCCGTTATTCTTCGATCGCATTATGCTGGATGCTCCATGCTCCGGTGAAGGGATGTTCCGCAAAGATCCGAATGCGATTGAAGAATGGTCGGAAGCTCATGTCGCCATGTGCGCGGCGCGCCAATGGGATATTCTCGAGCACGCGGTTACGATGCTCAAACCGGGCGGCACGCTCGCGTATTCGACGTGCACATTCAATGAAGCGGAGAACGAGCGAACGATCGCCAAGCTGCTCGAGAAGCATCCGGAGTTTGCGCTCGTCCGAACGGAGCGCATTTGGCCGCATACGCACCGCGGCGAGGGCCATTTTGTCGCGCTGCTCGAGAAGCGACAGGGCGGCGGCATCGTCGCTGCCGCGGAAGCGCCGCGGCGCGGGCGCAGCCGCGGCCATGACCGGCCCGCCGGCGGCGCAGCGGCGGCGCTGGACATGTTCCTCGCGTGGGCGCGCGAGGAACTGCCCGGCTTTGCGCCGGGCGAGGGCGAAGCGCTTCTCTTCGGAGAAGCGCTGTATCTGCTGCCGCGCGCCGCAGGCGGCAGCCTTACCGCCGCGCAGCTGCGCGGCTTGCGAATGCCGCGCGCGGGGCTGCAGCTCGCGGCGGTGCGCAAAAACCGCGTGGAGCCCGCCCACGCGTTAGCCGTCGCCGCCGCCGCGGAGCAAGCGCGGCTGGTGTTTGACTACGCGCCCGAAGCTCCCGAGGTGCAAGCGTTTCTGCACGGCGAAACGCTGCCTGTCGCCGCAGACGCCAAGGGATGGGCGCTCGTCGCGGTGAACGGCTTGCCGCTCGGCTGGGGCAAAGCGAGCGGCGGCCAATTGAAAAACCATTATCCCAAAGGGCTTCGCAGCTAAATCTATAGCGGTTTGCCGCAGCACTACTATCGTCCCACGACGGCCAAACCGGCGCCACAAGCAAAAACCTGAGGATCCCCTCAGGTTTTATTTAATGTATCGTGTCTTGTTGAAACATCATTTCGTCGATCAACTGGTTTTTAAACAGCATCGTCAGGTGAACCGAATCGAATTGCTTCTCTTTGTCCAACTCCAGCAGCAGCCTGCCGGCGATGACTTCGCGCTCTTCTCCGGTTCCCGGCGTATGAAAGTCGATAAAACCCGACAATTGCTCGCCGCTAATATCGATCGTCGCTTCGCCGAGCGGCAATGCGCCCGTTTTCGCGCCATAAATATGATAAGTGAGCACATCCCCGTCGTCACGGATCAATTCGACATCGTACGGACTGTCTTCTTCAGCCAAAGCGAAGCGGCGAAATAATCCGTCTTCTTCGAAATACGGCCCGTCCGTCGTCCGTTCACGCTCCTCGTCCAGCAGCGATTCATGCGTAAGCTCGATCGTCTCGACGATATCGTCCTCCACCTTAATATCCAGGACGATCGTGTCGATCAACGTATCGTCGAAATCGCGGATCAGCAAATCGGCGGCACAATCGATTTCCTCCTCGGACGGCATATAAGGCCATCGCAGCTCTCCGACGATATCGGCGCCAAACTGTTTGATTGTCGCCGCAGCCACGATCGTGTCGTCCTCATCGACAATTTCGTAAGTGGACACATTGCGCCCCGCGCTAACCGATTGCAAGCGAAAACCGAAATCGTCCGTTTCGCCGTACGTCCGTCGTTCCTTCCGGATTGCCGACTTGCCGTCGGCGAAGGAGAACGTATCATTCGTATCGAACGTCGTTTCGATCCCTTCGCGATTGCCGTTGATAACATGAGTGTACGTGCTGCAAGTTACAATGACTTCGCATTCATCCGTACGCAGCGCTTCGCTTAGATGAAACACATGCTGTTCCACGAAGCTCATGACACGCGATCTTTCATGCGCTGCCAGCGAATCCTTATCGAGTTGAACAGCACCTGCCAGTCGATTTCCTTCTTGATATACTAGCGTCATCGTGCCGACAAATCGGCCGTCCAGCAGCAAATCGGACGCTTCTCCTCCAGCCGTTCTAATGTCTGGCCGAACCGTAATCTCGACCATGCGCATGTCCCTCCCTTTCGAATGAATGATGATATTCCTTATCATTTCCTATTCCATCGGGAGTATGCCGGGGTATGTCGCGATTATAAGCAATATTTGATCAGAGCGGCATGTACGCCGTCTTCGTTATTCGTTGCGGTAACATCGTCCGCCGCCTCTTTCACCTCAAGCGGGGAATTGTCCATCGCAATGCCGACGCCGGCAAATTGCAGCATCGTAATATCGTTATAATAGTTTCCGATAGCCAGCACTTCGCTGCGTTCAATCCCTCTTATCCGGGCCCATTCGCGCAAGGAATTTCCTTTCGACGCCTCGCCATGCATTACGTCGATAAAAAAGTCTCCGCTGCGGATCATATGCAAGCCGCTATCCCATTGTTCCCATTCCTTTTCAACGCGATCCAGCTCATCTTTCTCGGCAAACACGGTAAACTTCACAATTGTCTCGCCCAATTGTTCCGCAGATGGCAACGTTTGCGGCTCGATATAAAACCGGCCGTACATTTCCAACGCTTCATCGGTCAACACGCTTGCGTCCTCCACATAAAGATCGAATGCGGTATTCACGTCAAAATGAATATGATGCCGTCTGCAATATTCGATATATGGCGCAATTCGATCCAATGCGAAGGAAAACTGATGAAGAACGCGGCGCGTGCGCGATTCGACCGTGGCCGCCCCGTTATGAGTAATGATCGTTCCGTCAATGCCGATCAGTTCCAACAACGGGAGAGTGCTGCTCGGACTTCTGCCCGTACAAAGTACAATTTCGGTACCTTGTTCAGCCAGCCGCCGTATCGAATGCATCGTATCCGGCGTAATCTCATGGTCGTCGTTAATCAGCGTTCCATCCACATCCAGCGCTATCATCTTGTATCTGTTCATCTCCATACCCCTATCTGTATCTATTTTTGATTGCCTTGAACTTGAGTCAATAACTGTAATTCCGCTTCCGTCAACTCCCGGTACTCGCCCGGCTGCAACGATTCGTCGATCCGAAGCGGCCCCATCGAAATGCGTCTTAAAAAGACAACCTTTTTGCCGACCGCCTCAAACATTCGTTTCACTTGATGGAATTTGCCCTCGGTAATCGTTAATTCGATGCGGGAATAAGGTTCGCCGTCGTTCGTCGTACGAATGATCTTTAACTGCGCCGGCTTCGTAACATACCCGTCGTCCAGCTCAACCCCGGCCGCGAAGGCCTCCACATCGTTCGAATCGACGATTCCCGTTACTTCGGCGGCATACGTTTTCGGTATATGTTTGCGGGGCGACAGCAATTCATGCGCCAGCTTGCCGTCATTCGTAATAAGCAAAAGCCCCACCGTATCTTTATCTAATCGACCTACGGGGAAAGGCTCGAAAGCCCGCCACTGCTCATCAAGCAAATCAAGCACCGTACGGTCGCGCAAATCTTCCGTTGCCGATACGACGCCTTGCGGTTTATTCAACATAAGATATATATATTTGCGGTAACGGACCGTTTCGCCGTCCAATTCGATCAAATCCGCGGCAGGATCTACTTGATACCCGCTATCTTTGACAATAGAACCGTTGACCGATATTTTGCCTAGCTTGGCCCATTTTTTTATTTCGCTGCGGGTTCCGTACCCCATATTACCTAAAATCTTGTCCACCCGCTGTTTCGCCTTCATGACTCTGCATCCACCTCCAGCCTAACGGGTCATCGACTATTTTATCATAAAAATCAATAATAAACCCCAAAAAATGCTGTACCTCCTCGGTCTCCGACTGATGAATCAAATAGGTCGAAGCAACCGGCAAAGACAGCTCGTCCGTCCGAAGTTCCACGACTTTTCCTTGCTCGATCTCCTCCACTACGGTCGAGCTTGGCAGAAAGGAAATGCCTAACCCCTCTTCGATAAAACGTTTCGTAATATACACTTGGGACACCGTCATCGTTCGAATCCGCGGGTAATCGATGCGTATCTCGTTAAGAAGCCCATCCCAATATTCGGGATGATTATGCGTCAATATCAAATAACGCCGCAGCAGCCGTTCCAACGGCACACTCGTCCCTTTCTCGTCCGTTGCGTCGCCCGGAGCGACGAGAACGACAGGGTCGTCGTTCAGTTTGCGAACGGTTAAACCCGCCTCACTGGAGCGCATGCGGGACAAGCCAATATCCGCCGCTCCCCTCGCGACCGCTTCGCCGATTTCCACCGATTCCATCACTTTGATTGCAATCTCGATATCAGGGTAACTCTTCAAATATTTGCGCACGATGAGAGGCAGCGTGGAAGCGGCAACCAACGGAGAGACGGCGATCGTAATTTTTCTGGTAAAACCTTGGCGCCAGCTTTCGATCTCATGCATTCCCGTTTCGAAATTGCTCAACATTTGCTCCGCATAAGGCAAAAACCGCCGGCCGGCATGCGTAATATGTACGTTGCGCCCTCTTCGTTCGAACAATTCCGTACCAAGCAGCTCTTCTAAATGCTTAATATGCATGGTAACCGTCGGCTGCGTTACGAACAATTTCTCGGCGGCGCGGCGAAAATTTTCATATTGAGCGGTAGCTACAAATGTTTTCAACCATTGGATTTGCAATCGAGCGGCCCTCCTTACTGATAACACTTCATGATCAAAGTAATTCGATTAATTTAATATTCTTAATCTTTATCTTATTGTAAACTGTTATTAACTTCAAGGAAAAAGGGGTTTTTCATATGCCGAAAGTGAGCGGACTGGAAGGGATCATCGCTGCGGAAACGGATGTAAGCCTCGTTGACGGCATCAACGGATATCTCGTTTATCGCGGCTACTGGGCGAAGGAGCTTGCCCTGAACTATAGTTATGAAGATGCGGTTTATTTGCTAATTTACGGCTGTTTGCCAAATCGCGAGGAATCGGAAAGGTTTGCATCGCTCCTCGCTGCGAACCGGGAATTGCCCGCCTATGTGATCGATTTGATTCGCGGATTGCCTGACGATATGGATATGATGAGCGTCCTAAGAACGGCCGTATCCGCTCTAGGAACAAGCGAATATCAATGGGAGCCCGACGACGGGCAAGCGATTCGGGCAATCGGCGCCATTCCGTCGATCGTCGCTTGCAGGTATCACCATGTAAGCAAAACCGACGTCGTACCGTCCGACCCGGCCTTAGGGCATGTTGCGAATTATTTATATATGCTAAGCGGCAAGAATCCGTCGGCGGCTCACGTCAAAGCATTGAACGCTTATTTTGTATTGACGATGGAACATGGGATGAACGCGTCCACCTTCGCGGCAAGAACGATCGCTTCTACCCAATCGGACTTGATATCGGCCATTGCGGGAGCGATCGGCGCGTTGAAAGGCCCGCTGCACGGCGGAGCGCCCTTTGAAGTCATTCAAATGCTGAACGATATCGGCGCGAAAGAAAACGCTGAGCATTGGCTCCGGCGCAAGCTTGAAGATGGAGAACGGATCATGGGATTCGGGCATCGGGTCTATAAAACGCGGGATCCGCGCGCAGAAGCGTTGAGAGAGATCGCCGAACAGTTAACCGGCGACGATGCATGGTTCGATTTTGCCGTACATGTGGAAAATACAGCCTTAACGTTGCTGGAGCAATACAAACCAGGCCGCCAGTTGTATACGAATGTGGAATTTTATGCGGCAGCCGTCTTCCGGGCCGTCAACTTGCCGGATACATTGTACACGGCCACTTTTACCGCTAGCCGGGTTGCGGGTTGGTCGGCTCATATTTTGGAGCAGGCGCCGGTCAATCGGATCTTCCGCCCTCAATCGACTTATACCGGTGTTATGCCGACGCCGGTATAAGCGTAGAACGGCATCGTGACACGGAAACCGTCCTTCAGCAACTTCATTAAAAGTTGCCGGAAATGACCGCTGCGGTTTCTTCGGAAGTAGTACTCGTCCACGTAACTTTGCAAGTATCGGGGGGCCACGCTGCGATAAACGGATCGAATAAATTGCATGGCGTTGCCTGCCATTATTGCTTTGGCTTGTTCGACAATAGGCTCCGCTTCCTTCTCGTTCATACGGGACAACGGATGATAGCGGAAGCTTCGTGCGATGCATGACCGTCCCCGAGGTCACGGAAACCTGCAGACGGCAGTCCAGACATTGGTAGAAACGACGTCCCTTAAGCTCGCAATACCGTTGGCTGTCGCACCTGGGACAGCAAAAACCTTCCGACCAGCGCAATTGGAACAGGTATGTACGGCAAGCGTCTTCATCCTCAAACTGCCTCATAAATTCCGCCACGGAAATCAATCCGACCGCCTCCTTATAAACTTCCTTGCACCCATTATACCAAACATATGTTCTAATATCAATATTTTATATCAATTTTTTAACATTTTTCATGCGGCAAAAGACCCGGTTTCGATAAATGTATCTCATTTTTTTACCTTCTGAATAAAGTGCATATATTTCGAAGAACGTAAGTTCCATAATAGAGAAATGTTAAGTTTCATAATGAAGAACAGTAAGTTCCATAATCGTGAAAGTTAATTTTCTTAATGAAGAACGATAGTTCCATAATGAGGAACAATAGCGTCATATAACCGTCTCCATAATCATCCTTTAAAACCCGCTCATTAGCCAAGCTACGACATTAACCCTAAATTCCGGTCATATATGTATCAAACTCAGCAACTCAAAAATAAAGAAACCATCGTCCAGAGCCACGTTTTTTGCAATATGTTGTTTGTTATAGTGTTGATGCTGTTCATTCCAGCAAGAAACGATCGCCCCTCCGCCACGTGGTATTCGCTTTGGCGTATTGGTCAGAGTTATGATGTCAAAAACGCCCGGTCCGGGCATGTTGCAGCAAAGCGGCGTCAAACGCAAACAAACCGCTTCATCCAAGATGAAACGGTTTGTTTTTGTTCATTCCATTTCGAGCGCCGTGGCGCGCACGTTTTGTTCCAGCAGCGGATCGGCGATGACGATGTTCAGGTCGTAGTGCGCGAACGGAGCTTCTTCATATCGCTCCAGCTTGGCAAGGTATGCACGGGCATCGTTCAGCAGCAGGCCCAATTCAATGCCTAGAATTCGTTCAGGATACCGCTCCAATTTCTCGACGGCGCCGCGGAACAATTTCGTTGCGCCTGAGATATTGCCGTTGCGGTGATGATACAGAGCGACGGCGACTTGCAGAAGCCCCTGATACAATAAGTCCCGCCCTTCTTCCAGCCAAAGCTCCTCCATCACTTCGTGGCATTCGAAGTAATCGCGTTTTACGTTAAAATATACGATGAATTGAACAAACAACGGATCATACGTCATCGTTTCGCCTGCCTTTATTCGCAGCATCGACAACGTCCAATAGTTCTGCATGCAATTTTTTTAACGCTTCATTGTCGTCCCGCTCCCATAATTCGTTGAAGCGCTGCTGGAACTGGGCGGCCTCGTTGACTCTGCGGTAGTAATATAGAACTTGGATCAAATTCAACACTCTCGACGTAAGATTCGAGCGTTCGTCGAAGCTTTTTTGCGCCTCCATAATTTCTTGCCTGATGCAGGACATTTCATTATCGAGAATAAAAGCCGCTTCCGCCGCTTTTTTCAGCCGTTCGCGCATTTCATCGGGCAAGCTTTCTTTATATTTGTAATTCAACGAATGTTCGATCGTCGCCCAGAAATTCATGGCTAATGTACGAATTTGAATTTCCGCCAATACTTTTTTCAACCCTAAAGCGGTTTGAACCGGATATTCCACGATCATATGGAAGCTGCGATAACCGCTTTCCTTATAATTCGTAATATAGTCCTTCTCGTATATTAATTTCAGGTCTTGCCGCGCGCGAATCAATTCCGCCACCCTATGAATGTCTTCGACGAACTGGCACATGATCCGAATGCCGGCGATATCCTCGATTCCGATCTCGAGATCTTCCATCGATACGTTCAATCGTTTCGCTTTTTCTAGGATGCTCGAAATTTTTTTCACCCTGCCCGTCACAAACTCGATCGGGGCGTATTCCTCGCGTCTTTTCAATTCCGCGCGCAATGTTTTGAACTTGACCTTCAATTCTTCCACCGTTTGTTCGTAAGGCAGCAAAAACGTACCCCAATCTCTTCCGTCCATTCATGATACCTCCCGACCTCAAATAGACCTCACTACGTACAATCGCAGTTAATGCCCTCGGACATCCGCGCCGACAGCTTCGGAGATATGGCGAAAGCCGTCGCGCTGCAACAATTCTCTCAACCCGCGATGAACTTCGCGGTTTATGCCGGGACCTTCGTATATTAGCGCCGTATAGATTTCAACCAGGCTTGCGCCGGCACGTATCTTCTCATATGCGTCCCGGGCGGAGAATACGCCTCCGGAACCGATAATCGGCAGCTTTCCTTCCGTTTGGCGATAAATTCGCCGTATCACTTCCGTGGACCGTTCCCGCAGCGGCTTCCCGCTCAATCCGCCCGTTTCCTTGGCGTTAGGATGCGTCGTACCGTCGCGCGTAATGGTGGTATTGGTCGCGATAATACCGGAAACGCCGCTTTCCTGGATGGTGACGATCATATATTCCAACTCCGCGTCGTTCACATCGGGGGCAATCTTCACGAGCACCGCTTTGTACGAATCGGAATGACGCTTCCGCTGCAGGTCCATTTCTTCTGTAACGGCTTGAAGCAGTTCGCGCAATTCGTTGCCATGCTGCAAATTCCGCAAATCCGGCGTATTCGGCGAACTGATATTGACCACGAAAAAATCCGCATATTGGTATAATGTCCGAATACAAGATTGATAATCGGCAAACGCCTGCTCGTTCGGCGTCGCTTTATTTTTGCCGATATTGATCGCTACGGGAATTTTCCTTTCCCTGTAGCGGGCGAATTGCCGCGCCATCGCCTCGGCGCCTTCATTATTAAATCCCATTCGATTGATCAAGGCTTCGTCGGGAGTCAATCGGAACAAACGCGGCGAATCGTTGCCCGGCTGGCCTTTCGGCGTGACCGTTCCAACTTCCATAAAACCGAAACCGATCGCAGAGAAGCCTTCGACCGCGATAGCGTTCTTATCCAATCCCGCGGCAAGCCCGATCGGGGTAGGGAAGCGAAGTCCGAATAAATCGACGGCAAGATCCTCCGTTTCCTTCACATGGTACATTCCGCGCAGCATCGGAATCATTCCCGGAATTTTGGACGCTGTATGTAATCCTCCTATCACGACATGATGCGCTTTCTCAGGATCCATTTTAAAAAAAAGGGGTTTAAGTATATTTTGGTAAAGCAACGTTCTCCAACTCCGTTCCCAAAAATTGCAGCCAGCAAGTTTTTCTCCATTAACCAGTTTATCTTTTTCCGTCAAAAAAGAAAAGTCCGCCCTTTCGCACAAGCCATTGTAGAAAATAAAGCGGAAAACGATTACAATAGGGGTAAGCCTATTTTTATTTTAGAAAGAAAGAGGTCGTTTATTATGTCCACGAAAAGAAAGCCACCTACCATCGCCCAAAAACCGAAGGAAGAGGTAAACAAGAAAGCGCTCATCTGGGTGGGATGCATTTTTGCCGCGCTCGTTATTGTCGTTACGCTTCTCCTTGTATTTTCAAACGGGTCATAGAACTTATAACCATCTATAGATTTTATGGGGGTTCGTCTGGTCATGCTGCTGCTCGCTCCGGAAACGTTGTTTCGGAACGTTCTCCTGATCCGGCAGAACTCCCTTTTTAATGATCACTTCCGTGCCGATCGGCACAAGGTCGAACAATTCTTCCAAATCCTCTCTTCCCATGCGCACACATCCCAAGGAGCGGTCCAGACCGATGCTATCCGGTTCATTCGTCCCATGAATCGCGTAATCCGTATCGGAAAGCGTCATTCCGCGGCTGCCGAATTCGCCGGTTGCGGATCCGTTCGGATTGACGACTTTTTCGGTAATGACGAACGATCCTTCCGGCGTTTTCGAACCTCCCAGACCGATCGGATAATTGCGCAGCATCACGTTGCCGCTAACGACCGCCAGCCGGTAATTGTTCTTATCCACAATAATTCGCAACGGTTCTTGCAGCAAGGCTTGTTCCGTCCCGGCGCTTTGCGGATCGGCGGCAGCATTTCCGCTAGGAACCGAATCGCTCGATCCGTTACCGGGCCGCGCGAACTCGGCGATGATCGACGCGAACATCGTATGCATAGGCGGCGTAATGCCCGACATTGTATTATGCGGATAAGGCCCTGTCAGTTCTTCCAAAGATTCGGGCAATCGGCCATGCTCCCTTTGGAAACTAAGTATCGCCGATCGCAGCACAAGCCGATGCTCCTGCCGCACCGCCCATTGCGCCGCCATATCTTCGAACGCGGCCGGTTCGGCCGGTTCGCATAAGCAAACCGCGGGATCATACGATTGCAGGCGGACCGCCCCGCTTCCCTCTTCCCGCTCCATCGACGCTGCGACGTCAGGCCGATGATCCCATAGCAGCCAGCCGTCTTCGCTATTCAGCCGCACCAGCAAAGCGGATTCCGACGGCGTTCGGGACAGCAGCATTTGATATAGCGCGTCCTTGGTCCATTCGGAACGCTGCATATCGGCGATATAGATCGCCGGCCGATTCGCGCCCGCAGGCTTCGTTTCCGGCAATGCCGTAACGGTACGGTCAGGCTGCTCGCTTACCGAAGGCAGGCAGATTAAAGCTAATATTGCCAGCAATAGCAAAACGAAGCGTCTCCGCTTCTTCCGGTCCTGCATGCGCTCCATTTTCCGCCGCAGACGCTCTTCGTAGCCCAGCAGCAAATCGGCGGGAATTTGCGTCGATTCGAACGCCTCGTACACTTGTCCCGCCTGATTATAACAATAGTTCGCTTTGCCGAGCGCGCCGGCCGCTTCGTATTCTTTGCCGAGCAAATACCAAGCCATGCGGTTTTCGGGATGGCTTTGCACATATTTTTTCAAATATAAAAAGCTGTTCATCGCTTGATCTCCTCTTATTCCGATGATTCGGTGTTTACTTCATTTATCGGATAAAAGGGCCAAATAAAAAACCCCCTCGTTTCTCGAAAGAAACAAAGGGATGATAAATGCGTATGATAACCGGGCTATTATTCGAACGGTTTGTCGGAAATTTTAATGGAATCCGTCGGACATCCGTCGCATGCGTCCTGCAGATCGTCGTACAAATCTTCAGGAATTTCCGTTACGCCGCGATTGTCGTCGCCTTCGTAAATCACGAACGCGAGCCCTTCGTCGTCATAATCGTATATATCCGGAGCCGTAGCGCCGCAAGCGCCGCAAGCGATGCATGTATCTTTGTCTACCCATGTAAATTTTGCCACAATATATTCCCTCCTGATTGTATGAACACCCTTCTTGGAAGCCTCACCATCAATATAATACAAATAATAGGCAAGTTCAAACCTTTTTCAAGGTAACATGTTTACGTTTCCGTGTCCAGTTTCTCGTTACGGATGAAATCCATTTGCAGCGAGGTGCCTCTCACTTTATCGTTGCGCAGCAAGGCGGAGGGATCGTCGCCCAGCATTCCGGCCGTCACGATCGCATTTTCCCCGTATTTATCGCGAATCCGGTCCATCGTTTCGTTTAATTGCTCTCTTTTCGGCTGCTTCTCAAAGTCGAACAAATCGAGTTGAATCGCCGATTCGGCTTTCGGCTTCAAATTTTGCAGCGTAATTCCTAACAGCCGGACCGGACGCTGCTCCGGCCAATGGCGCTCGTATAGAGCGCATGCCGTTTTGTATATATCATCCGCCGACTCGGTTAAGGTCTGCAGCGTTTCCGAACGCGTCAATGTTTTCATTTCCGGCGTCCGAATCGTAATTTGCACCGTTTTGGCAAGCAGCTTCTGTCTTCTCAGCCTGCGCGCCACCTGATCCGCCAAGTTCAGCATCACGCGGCTGACGTCTTCCGGACGGCTAATATCTTGCGGAAGCGTCGTTGTATGCCCGATCGACTTATTCGTCTCGCGCAGCGGATTGACCGGAGCTTCGTCGATCCCGTTCGCCGCCTGCTTCAGCCACGTGCCGACGACGCCGAAGGCGTCGATAAGCCGCTTCTCGTCCGCGGCGGCAAGCTGGCCGATCGTGTAGATTTGCAGCTTTTTCAGCTTCTGGGCCGTTTTATGCCCGATGCCGAACATTTCGCCGCAAGGTTTGTCCCACATCAATCCGGCCATATCGCGTTTGCGCAATACGGAAATGCCGTTCGGTTTCTTCATATCCGAAGCCATTTTGGCTAAAAGCTTGTTCGGCGCCACTCCGATCGAACAGGGCAACGACAACTCGAGGCGAATGCGGTTTTGCAATTCGGAAGCGATCTCCAGCGGAGTGCCGAATTGCTTCGAGCCTGTAATATCCATATAACATTCGTCGATCGACGTCGCTTCGACGAGCGGCGTATAGGAATAAGCGATCGTCATGAACGCTTTGGAATAACGCCGGTACAAATGGAAGTCGGGAGGGATAATGATCAGCTCGGGGCATAGTTTGGACGCTTCCCTTACCGTCATGCCCGTCCGAACGCCGAAGCGCCGCGCCGCATACGAACAAGTTACGATGATGCCTTTGCGAAGCTCGATGCTGCCGGCCACCGCCGTCGGTTTGCCGCGGTACAATTCAGGCTGTTCCGCCTCGTGCACCGAACAGTAAAACGCGTTCATATCGACGTGCAGTATGACTCGGCCGCGCACCGGATAATAATCGTTTACTTTCATCGCCCTGGTCTCCCCCCCGTACCGTTTTATGAAAAAATTTGAACGAACTATCTACTTTCCATAAAACAAGTGCTATAATAGTTCATTATACATTTGAATGAAATGTAAGACTAGCAAAGGAGGTCCAATATGCCAACCGAAATCGCGATCTTCGATACCACCCTCCGGGACGGCACGCAAGGCGAAGGCATCAGTTTGTCCGCGGACGACAAGCTGAAAATTGCACAAAAATTAGACACTCTTGGTGTTCATTATATTGAAGGCGGCAATCCGGGCAGCAACGGTAAAGACATCGAATTTTTCAAACGGGCGCAGCAAATGAAGCTGCAGGCGAAATTAACCGCTTTCGGCAGCACGCGGCGCAAGAACACGCTCGCCCATCAGGACGCCAATTTGAACCGCATCGTCGAATCGGGCGTGAAAGCGGCCACACTCGTCGGCAAATCATGGGATTTCCATGTGCATACCGCCCTGCAAACGACGCTGGAAGAAAACTTGGCCATGATTTACGATTCCATCGCTTTCTTGAAGCAGAACGGGCTGGAAGTGATGTTGGATGCGGAGCATTTCTTCGACGGATACAAGAACAATCCGGAATACGCGCTTTCCGTTGTGCGCAAAGCCCAGGAAGCCGGGGCGGATTGGGTCGTCATGTGCGATACGAACGGCGGTACGCTGCCTGGCGAGATCGGCCGGATCGTCACGACGGTATCGAATGAAGTAAAGATCAAACTTGGGATCCATACGCATAACGATTGCGAATTGGCGGTTGCGAATACGCTTGCGGCCGTGCAGGCGGGAGCCCGCCAAGTGCAAGGCACGATAAACGGCTATGGCGAACGATGCGGAAACGCCAATCTCTGCTCGATCATTCCGAACTTGCAATTGAAAATGAACTACGCATGCATCGATGAAAAACAGTTGGCCCAATTAACGAACGTTGCGCGGTACGTCAGCGAAATCGCCAATGTGCATATGCCGGTTAACCAACCCTATGTCGGCAATGCCGCATTCGCCCACAAAGGCGGCATTCACGTCTCGGCCATTATGAAGGATCCGCGCACTTACGAACATATCGAGCCGGAGAAAGTCGGCAACAAGCAGCGGATATTAATCTCCGAGTTGGCCGGCCAAAGCAATATCGTATCGAAGGCGCAGGAACTCGGCGTCAAGCTCGATTCGAACAATGCGCAAACGAAGAAAATTATGGAAAAAATTAAAGATTTGGAGCATCAAGGCTATAAATTCGAAGGCGCCGACGCTTCGCTGGAACTTCTCCTGCGGGAAGCGAGCGGGCAAATCAAGCATGTGTTTACCTTGGAATCGTTCAAAGTAATTGTCGAGAAATCGCATGACCGTCCTTTCCTGTCGGAGGCGATCGTCAAAATTAATATCGACGGAGACTGCGTATATACGGCCGCCGAAGGCAACGGTCCCGTCAACGCGCTCGACAACGCGCTCAGAAAGGCGCTGCTGCAATACTACCCTTCGTTAAAGGATATGCACTTGTCCGATTACAAGGTGCGCGTCATGGACGACCAGGATGCGACGGCCGCCAAAGTGCGCGTGCTGATCGAATCGACCGATTTCCACAATTCCTGGAATACGGTCGGCGTATCGACGAACATTATCGAAGCGAGTTGGGAAGCGCTCGTGGACAGCTTCCGTTACGCGATGCTCGGCCAAACCAAGAACGAATTCGTCAAATCCGACGACACGCTGCGCCTTGGTTTGGTAAACCATTAAGCCGCACCAATAGCAAAACCTTAAGGAAGCCGCTCCCTTCCTTAAGGTTTTTTCTTTTTACTCTTTTATTAATTTTTGCACGATGCGCTCAAGTTCTTTAACCGGTTTTATTCCGACGATCACCTCGCGAACTACCCCGTTCTTGTCAATCAAAAAATTGGTAGGGAAAGCAATGCCGCGATACGTTTGGTACACATCCCCGTTCTCATCCATTAAGATCGGATTGGTCAAGCCGTACTCGTCTACGAACGCCTTCGCTTTGTCGGGCTTATCGTATTTCGTTACATTGACGGAATATAAATCGAATTGATCCTTGTATTTCTCGTACAAATATTTCAAATCGGGCGCTTCCGCTTTGCATGGAGAACACCATGACGCCCAAAAATTAAGCATCAGCACTTTATCGCTCCGGCCCCCAACGTTGTAAGTCTCGCCGTCAAGCCCTTTCAAGCTGAACGACGGGGCCAGCATATCCTTTTGCGGTCCGGTCTCGGTCGGCAGCGCCTTGGCTTCAAGCCCGCTTTTGTTCTGGACGAACGCTACGCACGCCAAAGCCACGATTGCCAATACGATCAATACATTTCGTTTCATCGCCATTCCTCTTCACGCTTTTTTATTTACTATTGTACCCTTTACTTCATGATCTTTTCAAACATTGCCAAAACTTTTTTGAAGAATGCCGTTCCTCTGTTGCGGGAACAGTAAATGTATGCTTATGAAGAAAGCAACAAGAGAGGTCTGAGTCATGGCGAAAACAAAATCAAGAAAACTTCTGATATCGTTCGAAAGCGACATCGACGCAGGGAATGAGGAGAACCAAACGTCCCGGTCCGAATCGTCGGCGGAACCGGAAGGAGCCGGCAAAGGGCTCGTATGGCAATTTATTGCCTTGGCTTCCGTCCCGCTCGTGCTTGTGCTCGGAAACTCCATGCTCGTTCCTATATTGCCGGACATGAAGCGGCATATGGGCATATCCCAATTTCAGAGCAGCTTGGTTATTACATTGTTTTCCGTAACGGCCGGTATCGTCATTCCGATCGCCGGATACTTATCCGACCGTTTCAGCCGCAAGGCGGTCATGATTCCCGCATTGATCATCTACGGCGCAGCAGGCATTTTGGCCGGTTTCGGAGCGGTTTGGAATTCATACGCCGTCCTGATCACGGCCCGGGCCATTCAAGGCTTGGGAGCGGCCGGCACCGCCCCGATCGCGATGGCGCTCATCGGCGATATGTACAAGGACGCGACGGAGAGCAAGGCGCTTGGATTAACGGAAGCGTCCAACGGCGCAGGGAAAGTCATCAGTCCGATTCTAGGCTCGCTGCTGGCCTTAATCGTATGGTACGCTTCGTTTTTCGCTTTTCCCGTCTTTTGCGCCCTATCGCTAGTCGCAATCATCTGGCTCATCAAAGAACCCAAAAAACAAAAAGATCCGATGCCGCTCGGCACGTACGTCAAGACGATCGGCGATATTTTTCGCGAAAAAGGCCGCTGGCTCATCACTTCGTTTCTCGCCGGAGCGTTGGCGTTATTTATTTTGTTCGGCATCTTGTTCTATTTGTCGAATATATTGGAAAAGCCGCCCTACAATATCGACGGCGTCGTCAAAGGTCTCGTGCTCGCCATTCCACTGCTGGCGATGGTGACGAGCGCCTACATTACCGGCAGCGTCATTAAGAAGAACGGGCTGCTTATGCGCTGGCTCATGAATATCGGCCTGGCCATGATGACGTTGGCCTTCGGATTGTCCATCTTCTTCTTCCGGAACATTTACGTATTCATCGGGCTGCTTACGATCAGCAGCATTGGAACCGGATTTCTCCTCCCTTGCTTGAACACGATGATCACCGGCTCGGTGGAGAAGTCGCAGCGCGGCATGATTACATCGCTTTACAGCAGCCTGCGCTTTCTCGGCGTCGCGTTCGGCCCGCCCTTGTTCGGATGGATGATGGGCATATCGAATCAGAAGATCTTTATCACCGTTTCGATTCTTTCGTTTATCGCGCTCGGCCTGACGTTCTTCCTCATCAAACCGGCCAAAGAAGTAAAGTAACAACTCCGGGATGCCGCAAGGCTCCTTTTTTTTGAACAAAAAGCGTTACGTTTGACTGTACGGTTTGAATTCAGTATCATAATGATAACCGAAAAAAAGCTTAGTCGAAACAGTGAGGTGGGGTCGATGAAAAAAAGGAAGGAAGAGAACCTGTACCGCATTGGCGAATTGGCGAAACTGGCGAATGTCAGCGAACGGACGATCGATTATTACACTTCGCTCGGTTTGATCGCTCCGGCGCAGCGCTCCTTGAAAAATTATCGTTTGTACAACGATGAAACCTTGCTCCGTCTGAAACGTATTATTCAAATGAAGTCCGAGAAATATTCCCTCGACGAGATCAGGGACAACTTGAACGAATGGAATAAAGTGACGGACGAGGAACAAATGTCGCAGCGGTTTACGGCTTTGCAGATGCATATGCAGCAGTTGGAACGGGAAGTGAAGGAATTAAGCCCGATTATCGATCAGATGAAACCCCGGCAAGCGAAACATTTGTTCAAGAACTTAACGCCGCAAAGCGCGGCCGTAATCGAAGCGCTGCTGCTTTTGCTAGGCAAAGGCCCGTTTATGTAATGGTTAACGTGCTTCCGAAGCCAGTTTTGTACGAAGTTGGTCAGGAAGTATCGCTTACAAAACTTTTAGGAGGAATTATCGTGTCTGCCAACTGGATGTACATTCCCATTATTCTCGCTTTCATCCTATCTCTTTGGGCGCAATTCCGCGTCAAAGGGACATTCAACAAATGGTCGAAGACGCCGACTTATAGCGGATTGACCGGATACGATGCGGCGCGCCGCATGCTGGACGCCAACGGGCTTCACGACGTGCCGATCGAGCCGGTGCCCGGCGCATTGACGGACCATTACGATCCGATCAAACGGGTTGTCCGTCTATCCGAGCCGGTCTATTACGAAAGATCCATTTCCGCCGTATCGGTTGCTTGCCATGAAGTCGGCCACGCGATTCAACACCAGCAATCGTATCCGATGCTCGTATTGCGCCACAAAATGTTCCCTGTCGTCAATTTCGCATCCGGCATCGCGCCGTTCTTGCTGCTGGCAGGTTTCATCTTCGGCGCGCTGAATCTGATCGGCCTGGGCATTATTTTCTTCTCGGCCGCCGTCGCCTTCCAACTCGTGACGCTGCCGGTCGAGTTTAACGCCAGCAGCCGCGCGCGCGAGCTGATGGTATCCGAAGGATTTATTACGAACGACGAGGAACGGGGCGTTGCCAAAGTGCTGAACGCGGCAGCCTTGACCTATGTAGCCGCCGCTTTGTTATCGTTGCTCGAGTTGATCCGCTACATTTTGATCTTTACGAACAATCGCGATTAAAGTCCGAACGACGCGATAAGGGGCTCCGCTCAAGTAGTTTCTCGCTACTGAGCGGAGCCCCTATTTCTATTGCAGTTGCTATTTCATAATTCTTCGTTCCGGAAATATTCAAGCAAGAACGAATGAAACACGCTCGCCACAAGCGGCAGCTTCTCATGGGTATGATGAATGAGTCCGATCGGCCGTCTCACGCGCGGTTTGCTGATGCGAACCCGGATCGGCTGCAGCGTCCTCGTTTCAAACAACGACATTTCCGGCAGCAGGCTTACGCCGAGCCCGGCCGCAACCAAGCCGCGAATCGTATCCGTTTCCTCTCCCTCGAAGCCGATCTTCGGCGTAAATCCCGCATGCAGGCAAGCGTTCCACACGATCGGCCGCAGCGAATAACCGGGACTGAACAGAACGAACGTTTCGTCCCGCAATTGATTCAATTCGATCGATTCCTCGCCGGCGAGCGGATGGTTCGGCGGCAAGATTGCGAACAGCTCCTCCATTAAAATAATTTCGCCCGTAACATGCTCGTGCTGATCGGGAAACGGAGAGATGAAAGCCAAATCGACTTCTCCGGAAATAACGTCGCGGATAATCGAAGGATATATCCCTTGTTTCAGGCGAAACTTCACGTTCGGATGCTTCTTGCGAAACTCGGCCACAACTTCGGGCACGAGATGAATGCCCAAGCTGTGCGGAAAGCCTAACCGGATTTCCCCGAATTCGGGGTCGAGAAACTCATGCACTTCGACGACGGTACGGTCCAATTCTTTCAATATCGATTCTACTCTTTTGCAAAACAATTGGCCGACCGGCGTCAGCTGTACGTTTCGTCCTTTTTGCAGAAACAGCTTGACGCCCAACTCCTCTTCCAACTGGTGAATTTGGCGGCTGACCGCCGATTGGGCCACATGCAGCTCTTCGGCCGCCTGCGTCACATGTTCCTTTTGCGCAACCTTTACGAAATATTGCAACTGCCTTAATTCCACTTAATGTACACTCCGTTCTATGACATCTTCCACATTGACATAGTCAGTGATAAATTTATCATCCTTCTATCTGTTTTTCAATCCATATTTTTCGACCGTCACACGCTTGCCTTCCCGCGCATCAACGCGTACAGCACGAATCCCGCCAGCAGCCCGCCGACATGGGCCCATAGATTAATATTCGCTACGATAAAAGAATAGATCAGCCCGAATACAAGGATCGTATAAACGGTTTGCCGCGACCCCGGATCCAGCATATTGCGCTGAAGCAAAGCGATAAACAAGTATGCTCCGTAAACGCCGTAAATCGCTCCTGAAGCGCCCGCGGAAATATGAACCCCCGTAGCCATCAATTCGCTGACGACGTTGCCCAGAAGGCCGCTCACGAGGTAGAACAGCGCATATTTCCCCGATCCGAGCAAACGCTCCAACGGCGGAGCGAATACAAACAGAGCGAAACAGTTGAACAGCAAATGATCGAAGCCGATATGTAGAAACATCGCTGTAAAATAGCGCCAATATTCGGCAGCGTACGGACCGGCATTCAGCATCGCCCCGAAACGAACCAGCGTCTCGCTGTCCCTCGAACCGCCCTGTGTCGTAAGCACGATAAACATGACGATGTTCGCCAGCAATAGAAGCGATGTGACCGGGTAAATCCGTATATATTTGCGGAAGCTTTCGTAACGTATAAAGATCATCAAACCACTCCGTTCGTTTTCTCACTTTAGATGCAGCCCTCCTAAAACCAGGGCAAAAAAATCGCATTTCATTGGACAATCCGCTTTCGGTAAGACTATAATAAAATTTGGTAACCGAATCTTTATCATTTTAAGGAGGCTTTTAATATGGCACAAGAACGTACAAACGTTGCAACTTTCAAAGGCAACCCCCTTACATTAATTGGTCCCGAGTTAAAGGTTGGGGATCAAGCTCCAGACTTCAAACTTAACAAAAATCTGCTGGAACAAGCTTCGTTGCAAGATTACGCCGGCAAGATCAAGTTGATCAGCGTCGTTCCTTCCATCGATACGGGCGTATGCGACGCGCAAACCCGCCGTTTCAACGAAGAAGCGAGCAAATTGGGCGATAATGTCGTCATTCTGACCGTCAGCGCCGATCTTCCGTTTGCGCAAGCGCGTTGGTGCGGAGCGGCCGGAGTGGACAAAGTCGTCATGCTGTCCGACTATAAATCCAATTCCTTCGGCGAAGCGTACGGCGTATTGATTAAAGAGTTCCAGCTCGACATGCGCGCGGTGTTCGTCATCGACGCGAACGACAAGATCAGCTACGTCGAAGTGTTGAAAGAAATGACCGAGCATCCGGATTACGACAAAGCGATCGAAGCGGTCAAAGCGCTTGTATAAGCTCAGCTGAGCTTTTTGAACAACCTAGAATAATGAGAGTTCAAAAAGTCAACTTTTCAGCACCGAGAAGGTTGCGACCTATATAGTCATACGTAAAAAGCGAGTGAAGGTTTCCCCTTCCTCGCTTTCCTTATCGTTTGTTTAATTTGTCGTTTTATACACGGCCAGCTTCTTGTCCAGGACCGAGTACAACTCCATAATGACGCGATAGTTCGAACCGAAGTCGCCCATGCCCCCGCGGGAAGCCGAATAAATGTCGACCGCCGATTTCATCGGGCCGGCCGGTACGACGGAGACGGTAATGTCCATCGTTCTGCCTGTAATCGTCCGTTTCTCCAGCGTAATCTCGCCGACGGAAGCTACTTCGTGCAACAGTTTATAGCCGGGAATCTTTTTTAAAGTGGAACCGACTTCTTCCCACGCTCTATCTTTGGATAAATTGTAATAATGCGTTTTCAATTTCGGATCTTTCGCTCGGTCGCTTGTTGAATCAAAACTGCGAATAATTCCGACCAGTACTCTTTTGAGTGACAAAAGAATTTCCTCCTTTGCTGATTCCGTAAACATACTATCCATAGTTTAACACTGTTCGTCCCAGAACAAAAGAGGATTTGCACAAAAAAACCCGCCTATGCCGTCCGATTCTTATGTTTCTGAACCCGCTCTCGCAGGTGGGTGTCCGCAGAAACGCTTTTGAAGTCCCATCGTATGGGCGTGACAGCCGCGTTGCAATATAGAACTCCCAAGAAACCAACATTGGTTCAAAACAACGTGGAATCGAAACGAACATCGCAGGATGTATTACTTATTATAGTGGGTTCGGCCCGAAAAGTAAACTAACGGTCTCGCCCATTATCTTCCTGCAGCAGCTCCGGCGGCAGATCGTCGCCGTCCGCCTCGTTCGCATCCTTCTTCTGCAGTTGCTCCTGCATTTTCAAGAAGGTCATATAAAAATTATAAAATGCAACGGCCGCAACGACGCTGCCGAAGAAAAAGATGATCAGAAACGGAAAGCGCAAGCTGATGTAACCCGCCGCAATCGTCACGACGACGGTCAAAATAATCCGGAAAGGCTTCACGATCGTGAGCAGCACGGCGTTTTTCACGAGCTGAAACGTTTTCATATGATAATGAACGACCATGGAAAAAAAGTTGAACATCGAGACCAGCAAAACGATCAAAAATGCGAGCATTACGAAACCGACCGCTTGAAAGCTTTGCAGTTGCGTCATGTACACCGTATAGTCGATATACATAATCGCGAACAATAACGTATAGAAAATTCCTCCGACCATGCTTTGCTTGTAATTTTGCTTGTACCCTTTAAAGAACGTGCCTAGCAGCTTGACGTCCGTCTCGCCCATGACCCATTTGCGAACGACGGTAAACATGGCCGCAGTTGCCGGGAACAAGGTAAACGGAGCGACGATCGCCATCGCCCAAGTCATCGTAAGAGATTCATTGTGAAATTCGGCTTGGGAAACAAGCAATTTCGTCAGCGCGAAAAATAAAAACGGCGACGAGCATAACAGCCATAACAAATTAGTCACCGATAATCGCATAATCCATTCCGAGATGCGGTAAAAACCGCCCATGATCCCTCTAAATTCCAACGTAATCCTCCTCCTGAAAGTTTTGTAAGCCATACTTCCCGAAAGGTTCGTCCGCAACAAAACTTATTTCGGAAGCATACATAACATGTACTTATAAATATAACTCAACAGGCAAGCTTTTTTCAATTACATCTCACGAAAAAAGACGAAGTGCGGGACTCCGTCTTCTTTCGTATTTATGCCGATGCGCGGCTTAAAAATCGTTCGTTTTATCGTAACGTTTCGCAGGTCTGCGGTTATCCCCGGTGCGCGGCTTGCGGTCGTCGCGGCTGTAACCGCCGTCGCGTCCGTATCCGCTCTTCGAGTAACCTCCGCGGCCTCCGTCGCGGTTGCTGCGATTATAGCCCCCGCCGAAGCGCTCTCTGTCTCTTCCCCCGAAGGAAGGTTTCCGGCCGCTGGCGCGCAAGTCCGGTTTGCGGCGTTTGACGCGAATCGGTTCTTCCGGCGTCAATTCGATCACCGCGTCCTTCTTCTCTCCGGTTAGCAGCTTCATCGCCGCCGATAACAACTGTACGGAATCGAATTGTTCCAGCAGTTGGATGGAAATGCCTTTAAATTCGCTGTAGTCTTCATTTTCGATAATTTCAAGAATCCGTTCCGCCGTCATGCGCTGCTTGCCTTCAATGGCTTCGGCGAGCGTCGGCAAAGGCTTGCGGGTAATGCGATGGCGGGTTACCCGTTCGATAAAATGCAGATGGTCGATCTCGCGCGGCGTAACGAAAGACCATGCCGTTCCTTCCTTGCCCGCGCGGCCCGTCCGGCCGATGCGATGCACGTAGCTCTCCGGATCTTGCGGCAAGTCGAAGTTGACGACATGGGATACGCCCGTCACGTCCAAGCCGCGGGCCGCCACATCCGTCGCGACCAACACGTCGATGCTGCCGTCGCGGAATTTGCGCATGACCGTGTCGCGTTGATTCTGCGATAAATCGCCATGCAATCCGTCCGCGGAATAACCGCGCTTTTGCAATGCTTCGGCCAATTCGTCGACACGGCGCTTCGTGCGGCCGAAGACGATGGCGAGATCCGGCGACTCCATATCGAGCAAGCGGCTGAGCGCTTCGAATTTCTGGCGTTCATGCACTTCGATGTACGCTTGATCGATGAGCGGCGCGCTAACTTGCTTCGGCACGACCGAGACATGCTCCGGATCTTTCAGGAATTGCTGCGCCAGCTTCTGAATGTTCGGCGGCATCGTCGCGGAGAACAGCATCGTTTGCCGCTCTTCCGGCACCAGGCTCAATATCGTTTGAATGTCGTCCATGAATCCCATGTCCAACATTTCGTCCGCTTCGTCCAAAATAACGGTGCGCACTTCATCGAGCTTGATCGTTTTGCGATTGATATGGTCCAGAAGCCGCCCCGGCGTTCCGATAATGATTTGCGGCTTCTTCTTCAGCGCCCGGATTTGACGGACGATATCTTGCCCGCCGTAAATCGGCAAAGAGCGAATTCCTTTGAAGCGCGAAAGCTTGCCGATTTCTTCCGCCACCTGTATGGCCAGTTCCCGTGTCGGCGTCATAATGAGCGCCACGATTTTCTCTTCCGTCGTTTCGATTTTGCTGATCAGCGGAATGCCGAATGCCGCCGTTTTACCCGTTCCTGTCTGTGCTTGTCCGATCAAATCTTTGCCGGTGAGCGCAATCGGAATCGACTTGGCCTGAATCGGCGTCGCCTCTTCAAAGCCTAATTCTGTAATCGCTTGAAGCACCTTCGGTTCAAGACTGAATTCTGAGAATGTTTTCAATACCTTCATACTCCTTCTATGTGCTATGTGGTGGACAATCCACTCCTCTTGACTGTATCCTTAAGTAGCGATAAACATTTATAGGCTATCCCAACAAACTGGTCTTATTACAGAAACCCGCACTCTTATACATGAACCAGCTGACAAAAACATTCCTAAAAAACATTGGATATGGAAAATAATCCCTACTTAAGAACATCCAATACATTATAGCACAAATTAAATAGGGAATACCAGCGACATGCATATTAAATAATAATGACGAGGTGATTTCAAGTGAGACGGATTTGGGATTATATCGCCGTAATCATAGGCGCGGCGGCGATTGCGGCAGGCTCCAACCTGTTTATTATTCCGCATCATTTGCTTAGCGGCGGCGTCGGCGGAGTGGCAATGATTACCGGTTATTTCACCGATTGGAACATCGGCATCCTCTATTTCGTATACAATGTTCCGATTCTCGCCGTCGGCTGGTTTCTGCTCGGCAAACGCTTCGTCCTGCTCAGCACGGTTTCCGTTATTACGACGACTTGGCTGATGCAAGTCATCCCTGTTCACCAATTCAACGCCGAGCCGATATTGGGGGCTCTCTTCGGCGGGGTGCTCGTCGGCTTCGGCAGCGGCCTATCGATGCGGGTCGGAGGCTCTTCCGGAGGTTTCGATGTCATCGGCTCCATTGTGACAAGGTACCGCGATTTGCCGATCGGCAATATTCTCGTGATTATGAATTTTGTCGTCATTATCGCGCTCGGTTACTTGAAGCAAAACTGGGATCCGGCTTTATTTTCCGTCCTGACCATTTTTATCGCCAGCAAAGTGATCGATTTCATTCATATAAGCCATATCAAAGTAACGGCTTTTATTATTACAAACTGCACCGAGCAAATGTTGGAGAAGCTGCTGACATTGCCCCGCGGCGTTACGATCATTAAGACAAAAGGGGCGTTTACCCATGTAGAAAAAGATATGCTGATGACCGTGACGACGCGCTACGAATTGGCCGAACTGAAGCGCATCATCAAGACGATCGACCCGAAGGCATTCGTCAACATTGTCGAAACGGTCGGCGTCGTCGGCTCGTTCCGCAGGCGCGGTACATAACGTTTCCCTCCCGTCCGCTTCCTTCCGCGCCGAATATGCGTATACAATTTTTCGACCGAATATGGTATAATAAGTAGCAGGCAAGTTCCATTTTGCATATCGCTTCCGATTTACCCTTTAGTTCACGATGTACAGCTTTTCGATCGTAATAATTATATTTCGAGGGAAAGGGTGATCTTTGTGGAACATGAAACGGTAAAACTTTCGGAGATCGTATTGAAATGGTGTCCGGATATGTTGCCATTCCTTAAGCAAAATGAATTGAATTGCTGGATCGTCTTGCGAGACGGGATGAACATTCTCGAACCGGAAGATGCGATGGAAATTATTCAACAAAGCATTTACGAACATCAGAAAGCGGGCTGCATCCACTAAGCGGTTTTGGAAATATCGAAATCCCCCTGTCGGACCATAAGGTTCGATATGGGGGATTTTTATGTTGCTTGCACCGATAGACAAGCTTTTACAGTTTTCTGCAATTTTCCTCTGTATACGCCTGCCATTTTCCGATATAATCGAATACATGAGGAGATCGGAGGAGAACGAACGATGAACATCATATGGACACTATTATTATTGGCGATGGGGACTTATAGCGGCTCGCAGCAGCCGAGCGACAGCCCCGCTTCGATGCTTGTTACCGCATCGCTTCATTCGATCGTGCTTCAAGCGCAGCAAGGAATGGAGCCGGGCGAAATCGCGAACCTGCCTTTCAAGATCGATCCGCAATTGACGGCCCCGAAAGTGAAAGGGATTTACGTTACCGCGCATAGCGCCGGCGGGGAGCGAATGAAATCGTTATTGAACCTGATCGATACGACCGAGTTGAATTCCATGGTCATCGATATTAAGGACGACAACGGATATATTACATACATGACGGATAACGAGGAATTGAAAAAAAGCGGTACGCCCAAGCCCTACATAAGAGATATCCATAAATTAATGGATACGTTGAAGGAACATAACGTATACCCGATTGCAAGAGTCGTCGTGTTCAAGGATACGGTCACGGCGAAGAAGCATCCGGAATGGTCGTTCCGCCGCGCCGACGGCTCGGTTTGGGCGAATAACAAGAAGGAAAGCTTCGTGAACCCGTATAAGCGCGAAGTATGGGAATATAATGTGGCGATCGCCAAGGAAGCGGCCAAGCTCGGATTTAAGGAAGTGCAATTCGATTACGTTCGTTTTCCGGAAGGATTCGAGAAACGGGCGGATTCCTTGTTGTACGACAAAAATGAAAAATCGCGCGTCGACGCCGTTACCGAATTCGTCCAATACGCCAAGCAAGAGCTCGCTCCGCTCGGCATACGCGTATCGGTCGATATATTCGGTTACGCCGCCTCCGTTCCCGCCGCGGAAGGAATCGGCCAAGATTTCGTGAAAATTTCGGAGAACGTCGACGTCATTTGCCCGATGGTTTACCCGAGCCATTATACGACGGGATGGTTCGGCGCTAAGGAGCCCGATCTTGCGCCCTACCAGGTCATTAAAGGTTCGATGATCGACACGCATAAGAAGCTTGATCCGGTGGAGGATAAAAAACCGATTATCCGCCCATGGATTCAAGATTTCACGGCAAGCTGGCTCGGCAAAGGCCATTATACCAAATACGGCAAGCACGAACTGGAGGAGCAGCTCCGCGCTCTGAAAGATACGGGCATCGAGGAATTTTTGCTATGGAATGCCAACAACCGCTATACGGAAAATGTCGATTACAAGCTTATCGCCCCCGATGAGAAAGAGAAAAAGAACATGTAATGATCAAAACACCGTCAGGGCATTCGTCCTGACGGTGTTTCGTTCGCGCATATATCAGAGTCGCGAGTACCCCGTTATGTAACTGCATTAATCCATTTAGATGAGCGGATTTGGGCGCATTTAGCCCGACTAACTGCATAAATCCATCTATTTTTATAAAATAGACGTAAAATCGACGTCAACAGCCGAAAATAGTCGGATTCGATGCGTGCGCGGCTTGTTTCGTACGATTATTCGTACACCGTTGCGGGAATAGGGCTCAAATCGGCGAGTATGTATGAAATTTCGAACTAAGTCGACGGATTGGAAGTGTGAGCCGCTTGTTTCGTACGATTGTTCGCATACCTGAGCAGGATTATAGTAAAATCGAAGAAACGAGCCGGATTTGCTGGATATTTGCTCCTAAAGCGATTTTTGCCAATAAATTAATGGATTTTTGCATTTGCTCATAAACACTTTTCCCTTTTCGGCGCTGCCCATTATAACCGATTCGTCTCGATAATATATCCGGCGCCCGGACTGATTCGTTTTTTCTCGAGTATGCTCGCTTGCTTCACCGCGGGCGATTTCACGAAATGACGGTCGAGATGGGATTCCACGTAGCCGAACGCCTTCTCGTCTTCCTCCGCTGCGACCGCCAATACGACGGTTTGATCTTCCAATTCGATTTCGATTCGATATAAAAACATGGGAGGTTCCCCTTTCCGAATGGATTATTTTGCAAATCTGCGGTATCCCGACTACAATAAATAGAAAGGAGCGTGAAACGGATGTTGAACGTCGGGGCCAAAGCGCCTCTATTTAAAGCCGAAAGCACGCATGGCGAAGTGGATCTCGAGCAATATGCCGGCAAACGGCCGATCGTGCTTATTTTTTACCCGATGGACGATACGCCCGGCTGCACGAAACAATTATGCGCCGTACGCGATGCCAAAGCCCGGTACGAGGCGTACGGGGCGGTCGTTTTCGGCGTGAATCCCGGTACGATCGAATCGCATCAAGCATTCGCGGCCAAACATCGGTACGATTTCCCCCTCATCGTCGACAAGGATCACCGAATACGCAAAATGTACGGCATCGGCAAAATGTTCGGCCTAATCGCGCAGCAGCGCACGGTCTATGCCGTCGATTTGAACGGAAATATCGCTTATGCGGAGAAAGGGCTGCGGCCGACCGACGAAATTTTGCAGGCGATTGAGCGAATGAGCCCGTAACCGCTGCCGCAAACAAGCCTTACAGGCGCCATATGGCGTTCCGTAAGGCTTGTTACATTGGTGCGATTATTGCGAAAGCCGGGATGCAAGCTCGTATAACTCCATATTGAACGTCTTTTTGGTCTGGACGACCTTGTCGATGTCCGTCATTACATATTCGCCGTTAATGATGCCGCAAGCTTGGCCCGAGTAGCCTTCGATTAATTTTCTTACGGCAAAATCGCCCAACCGGCTGGCCAGAATCCGGTCGTTATGCGTCGGGCAACCGCCGCGTTGGATATGGCCGAGCACAGTGACGCGCGGCTCGATGCCGCAACGCGAAATAATGCCTTGAGCGATGTCTTCGCCGCGGCCTACGCCTTCGGCAACGATAATAATGCTGTGGCGTTTGCCGTGATCGAAGTTTTGCTTCATCCGGGCGGCAATTTCGTCAAGGCTGAACGGCACTTCCGGTACAAGGATCGTCTCCGCGCCGCTCGCCAATCCCGCATAAAGGGCGATATCGCCGCAATGGCGGCCCATGACTTCCACGATCGACACCCGCTCATGCGAGCTCATCGTGTCGCGCAATTTATTGATTGCATCCACCACAATGCTTACCGCCGTGTCGAAGCCGATCGTGAAATCGGTGCACGGAATATCGTTGTCGATCGTTCCCGGCAAGCCCATCGTTTTGATGCCGAGCTTGTTCAGCTTGTTCGCGCCTTGGTACGAACCGTCGCCGCCGATAACGACCAAGCCGTCGATGCCGTGCGACCGTAAAATATCGGCGCCTTTCTGCTGTCCTTCCGGCGTCGTAAATTCTTGGCAGCGGGCCGATTGCAATACCGTTCCGCCGCGCTGGATAATGTCGCCGACGCTGCGCAAATCCATCGGACGAATATCGTCGTTAATGAGCCCGTAGTATCCGCGTTGAATCCCAAAAACCTCTAAACCATAGAACAAACCGCTGCGCACGACCGCACGAACAGCTGCGTTCATTCCTTGCGAATCTCCTCCGCTCGTTAATACGGCAATTTTTTTGACTGCTGACATCTGATTTCCTCCTATAATATCAATTACATATATTTACGTATCCAAAGGCTGTTGGACCAGAAAAATAGTCTAGTCACCGGACTGTTCTGCATCAATCGCCTGGAGACGGTTTTCACATCCCGTTGCGAGCTGACTTTCGGGTCGGACAAATATAACGCGAGAAGCCCTTCAATAATCATGCGGTGAAAACGCGGAGCCGGCAGGAACGCCACATCTTGAATGGCCCGGTCGACGATATATACGATTCGATCCACAAGCGTATCGGTCTTCTCGTAATAATTGCAAAAATTCAAGTCGCCGCCCACCCGGTCTTCTTCCTGGTCGATTAAATAATCGAGCATAATATGCAGGCCGCAGACATGCGGGAAATAACAATCTTTGTACTGCCGCGCGGCCGCTTCGTCGAAATCGGGATCGGCCGCCGCTTGAAACAGAAAAAACACGCCCAATGTCGAACCGGTCGCCGCGGCGAATTCGTTCCAAAACAAATGAGGAGCTTTCTGGCGATGCGTCTCCCACCAGCGCAACAACTCGGGTTCGCGCAAATCATGCCGAATATGCTTATACACTTGCAAATCGACATATAGGCCGACCAATTCCCGGACGTACGGCATCACATGACGGTACGAGGGCAGCATGGCGATGCAGCGGCGGCATGTCTGGACGAGGCGCTGCAAATACCCGCCGTCGTCGCGTTCGGCATGAAACTCGTAATAATCGCAGAGCGAAGCGTCCGGATCAATCGCGTCCAGCATCGATTGATGCATGCGGCGGAAATCGACCGGATCCATCGACGTGCTGCGGTCGCATAAATTGTCCAAATAATCGCTTATCGTTTGAAATGCGACAATAAGAGGGATAAGAATGTTACGCTCGTCCAAACGGGCGGAGGCATAAACGGCCCCTCCTTGGCAATGGAATTGCTTCGTCGCGATACTGGCAAGCGCCTGTTTGCGCAGTTCGGGATCGGGAATCGATGCGGCGTCCTGCCGGACTCGATCGAGCTCCGACCGCACTTCCGGCAAAATATGCTTGTAAACGCGATACATCAGCGCAATCGGATTTTGCGGAACTTGGCGACGGGTAGCTTTAACGTTCAATGATGAGTGCCTCCACATTTTGAATTAGAGGTGATCACGATCTTCCTCTTATTATATTACGATCCTCGGCATAGCACAAATTGTCGGTCCTATTCCCCCGCCCGGAAGCGGCCGTTCCGCGCTTACCGGTGAATTTTGGCGGCAACGTCCTGATTGACGCGGTACCAAAGATGCAAATCGTTGATGCAGCTTGCCAGTTCCGCAATTTCCGAATTCAACCGGCACGAAGTCGGGAAATCCTCTTCTTCGTACAGCAAAGCCTGTTTCTCATTAATGATACGTTCCAGTTGGGCTACCCGATTCGGTATGCGCCCCCGTATCACTTCCCACTTATATATAATATCGGAACGCTCCTTCTCGGAATATTGCTCCCACTCCATATGGAGAACCGGAAGCGGAATTCCTAGGCGTTCGTCGGTTTGAAACGCATAACTCATATCCTCTCCGCCTTTCGCATACATTCCATGTTTTACTCTATCATTCCGCAGTTCTGAAATCTACCCCTGTAAAAGTGACAAATTTCCGCCATCGAGACTGCGGGACATGGTATACTATAGTTATTATTTTTTATGATTATAAGGGAACGGGTCTACTTTGAATGTCATCTGCGTCACAATTCGCGATAAGCCTTCAGATACGGGCATAGCCCGCCTTGTTCATCATGATCAATATGGCTTTCATTACAAGCGGCCGTCTCGGCGCTTCTCTTTTTTTAAGGGCGGCGCGATCGGAATCGCTTGTCATACGAAAGGAGCATCAAGCTTTGTCACAGCCATCATTGCAGCAGCACACGGACGCCCGAATCAAGAGCGGCGGCGCGCCGGAAACGTATTGGCTTAGCGCCTTCATGTTTTCTATTTTTATGTCAACATCGCTCGTGACCAATTTTTTCCCTCTATATTACGACCGTCTCGGATTTTCGAGCGTTCAAATCGGCTTTCTCTACTCGCTCGGCCCGCTTGTATCCATCTTCTCCAACCTGTTATGGGGACTCGCGAGCGACCGGTACCGGACGATCAAAAAGGTGCTCATCCTGCTCTTGGCCGGCCAGCTGCTGATGGGCGTTCTTTTGAGCCAATCGACCGCTTTCGCCGTCGTATGTATCGTCATCATGCTGTTTTATTTTTTCTTCTATCCGATCTATCCGTTATCCGACAATTTTGCGATATTGACGATGCAGCGTTACGGCAAAAGTTTTATCGGCATCCGCGTCTGGGGCTCGATCGGCTTCGCTTGCGCATCCGTCATCTTCGGATTTCTGTTCCAGCAGTTCGGTTCGCATACGACGATCTGGGTGAGCATCGCGCTGTCCGCCATTTCGCTGTCCATCGTCTTTACGGTCCAAGATAAAAGCGGATCGGCCAAAAAGGTGGAGTTTTCAGGCCTGCTCAACGTATTGCGCCAACGCGAAGTGATCTGGTTTTTCGCGTTTATTCTATGCCTTGCGATAGCCCATCGTATGAACGAGGCATTCTTCTCTTTGTCGCTCCGCCACCTCGGGGCGAACGAAAGCGTCATCGGATGGTCGCTGATGGTTTCCTCGCTTAGCGAAATACCGATCTTTCTTCTGCTGAACAAATACGGCCAAAAGTTTAAGGAATTGCCGTTGCTTGCTTTCGCCGCCGTCATGTATGGCCTCCGTTTTTTGCTGATGAGCCTGACGCAAGATCCGTACCGGGCGATTGCCATACAATCGATGCATAGCGTCACGTTCGGAGTCGCCTATTTCACTTCCGTACGATATATTACGCAAATTATTCCGATCGAGTACCGATCGACGGGCTTGGCCCTATACACCGTGATGTGGTCCAGCGTATCCGGATTGATCAGCGGCATGTTCGGCGGCGCGCTGTACGGTGCCGTCGGTAAGGATACGTTCTATTCGACGGCGATGGTGCTTGCATTCCTGGCCGCGGCCGGGTTTATGGGACGCCACTTGTTTGCCAGGGAAAAAATATAATCGGATTATTCTTTTCAATTCGGTTTCAGCAGGGTATAATGAGAGTACATTTTAGGACCAAGTAATAAAAGGCGGGGAAACGATGAATTTTGAAGAGTTAAAAACGATTCTGCAAGGACGCAGAAGTATACGCAAATTTACAGACAAGGCGGTTTCCGTTGCGGATATCGAAGACATCATCGATTGCGCGCGTTACGCCCCGAGCGACACGAACTCGCAAACTTGGGAATTTGTCGCCGTCGTCAACCGGGATACAATTCGCCGGATCGAGGAAATGACATGGGAACAGCTTCATCTGCGCGCCGCTCAAGCCGAAGCGAGAGGGCTCGGTCGGGAAGCGAAGCTGCTGACGAAATCGTTCGGCCCTTATGCGACGGCATTCTCCGACGCTCCGGCGCTGATCGTTTGTTTGGCAACGCCGTATACGTCTAAATTTCGCGATCGAATATTCGATCCGATCGGTCTCGTCGACGAAGCGGTTTGGCTCGAGGAAGGGATCAAAAGCAGCTGTCTGGCCGCGCAAAATTTGATGCTTGCCGCCTATGCCAAAGGGCTCGCCACCTGTCCGATGACCGGTCCGGTATTGCTGGCGGAACCGCAGCTCAAGTCGTTTTTGAACATTGAGGACGATCGCCAAATCAATATGGTCATAGCGCTCGGTTACCCGGCTATTCACCCGGACAAGCTGCCGCGCAAGGAAGTAAGCGAAATTTTAAAAATTGTCGATTAATTGCGGGTTCCCCGTCGGACGAATGAGTCGGCGGGGATTTTTATCGCCGCTTCCGCCGGGCGGATAGAACAAAAATAGCTCCCAGAATATCTGAGAGCTATTTCCCGATTGCTATGACACTATTTATAAGCGGGCCCGGTTCACCCGGAGCTGTTTCTTATAACTTAATGACGTTAGCAGCTTGAGGTCCGCGGTTACCTTCTGTAATTTCAAATTCAACCGATTGGCCTTCTTCTAAAGTTTTGAAACCTTCGCCTTGGATCGCCGAGAAGTGAACGAATACATCGTCTCCGCCTTCTACTTGGATAAATCCGTAGCCTTTTTCAGCGTTAAACCATTTAACTGTTCCTTTCAAATGAACAACCTCCTAAAAATATCGCCATCTATGGCGAATATCAATATTATACCTCTATTTCCCATGAAAAGCAATGGTCCTCCGCGATTATTTATAACGGCCTTGTCCGCCACGCTTGCCGATGCGGAGCATTTCATCCGAGCCGGGTATAAACGGAAGGGCGCTCTTCATCCGGTTGACCCGATGCCCCGCCGAGACCAGCTCCTCCGCGAGCGATTCCAATCCGGGATACGTCTCCCACCGGAGCGACAAAAGCGGATAAATCCGCACTTCGCCGTCGGGCCTGCATACCCGTACCAATTCCCGTACCGCCTCCCGGTGAAATTGCTCGCCGAATTGATCCGCATACAGAAACAAGAAATGGCTGCACAACACGAGCGAAAACGAATCGTCCGCGAAGGGCAGTTCCGGCAGCGCGGCCGCGACATAGGCCTTGGAACCGGACGTTCCCCTGCCGTCCCCAACAGCCGCAACGTCCGGCTTATAATCTTCATGAAATATCCGGGCGGAACGCAACCGGCCTTCGCGGTGCTTGTCAAGGCTTCCGTAGTAGCTCCAATCGTATTGCTCACGAATCCGGCTCAATTTGGCGGTCGATTCTTCAATTTCCCGCAGCGTCTCGCTCTGAAATTGGTCTGCGTCGCGTACGTACGACGGGTCGGCGGCTACCGCTTCATAACCGCGCCGGTTCGCCTCCGCCGCGAAGGAGGAAGCTCCGCCCGCGACATCTAATATAGGGCCTTGGCTCAAATCCGTCTCCCGCAGCGCGAACATGCTCGCATACTCGTCAAACGAGCGGCATGTCACCGCAACGCCGACTTGCTCATACTCTCGCAATTTTCCCATGCTCATCTCTCCTCTTCTTTTCTCAACTCAACTCTGCTCAGCCGGCCCGGATCCTCGCTTCGGTCGCCGATTCCGGTCCGCTCATTTCAAAATACCATTTTCTATCCGATTCATCAATCATAAAACCGCGAAATTCATTTGCTTTCCTACTTAGGGTGAGTTATCATTTTACACAAAAAGAAATGATCGATTCGAGTTCGGGAAACGGAGTGCCTGTTATGATCAAAAAACATGAAATATATAAAAAAGACAAATGGAACATGATGACCGTCGAAGTGCAGGGCAAATATATCGTTTTGCGGGAAATATCGGATCAATGGGGCGAGGAATGCCATACGTTTCTAAGCCGGCCCGCGTTAATGCAATGGGCAAACAACCGGTTTCCGAAGGAAGAGTTTAAGGACCGTCCGCAAGAATGGCAAGACATCATGGACGCCTTCAAACAAGTATAACCGCGTGACGAGAGGTGAGTTCGTTGGATAACAGTACTACTCTAATCATATTTATCATTTTGGCTTTTTCGCTCGGCGCCGTCGTCGTCATGAAGAAAGATTCCATTCCGCCGCAGATGCGGCGCGGAATCTCGATTATCGCTTTGGTGCTGGTCGCATTCGCTTTTTTTCTTATCGTATACAGCTTTTTGAATGCAGGCGCCGGAAATATTTGATAAATCTCGGCTTGCCGGGTCATACTATGGACAAAATTGTACATAGGAGATTCCAGTGCGCCGAACCATTTATCTATTGCTAGTCGTTAGCTTGTTGCAAAACGGGTTGCCCTCGGCCGCTCGCGGCGAAACCGCCCAAGACCGCATCGAACCAAATTTAAGGAGGATATCTATGAGCCAAGTCCTGAAACGTACAGAAGTGCCGGCGGAACACCGCTGGAAATTGGAAGATTTGTTCGCGAATCAACAAGAATGGGATCAAGAATATCAAATCGTCAAAAAATCGCTTGGGAAAATCGCCGAATTTCAAGGCAAGCTGTCCGATTCCGAAGCCGTCAAACAATGCTTCTCCTTGGAAGACGATATATCGCTTCATACGGAGCGTTTGTACGTATACGCCAATATGCGGCATCACGAGGACACCGCGGAACCTACATATCAAGCGTTGTCGGATAAAGCGAAAAGGTTGAGCGTCGAAGTAAGCGAGGCATTATCTTTTATTACCCCGGAAATTATTGGGCTGTCCGACGAGAAACTGGATTCATTCATTAACGATCCTTCTCTTAGCGAATATAGGCTGACTTTAACGGAAATGAAGCGGCAAAAAGCGCATGTATTGTCCAAAGCGGAGGAAGCGCTGCTCGCGCAAGTCGGCAATATGTCCCAGGCGCCGAACACGATATTCGGCATGATCAATAATGCGGACATGAAGTTTCCGAAAGTAAAAAACGAAGAAGGCAAGGAAGTCGAGCTGACACATGGCAGCTACATTCAATTTTTGGAGAGCCGCAACCGCGAGGTGCGCAAAAATGCGTTCCAGGCCGTTTACGCCACCTATGCCAAGCAGAAAAACACGATCGCCGCAACGCTAAACGCGAATGTAACGAAAAATATTTTTTACGCTCGTGCGCGCAAATATCCTTCGGTGCTTGAAATGTCGCTCTTCGGCGACAATATTCCGAAAGAAGTTTATACGAATTTGATCGATACGATCCACGATCATTTACCGCTGCTGCATCGCTATATGAAACTGCGCAAGAAGCTGCTGAAAGTCGACGAATTGCATATGTACGACCTGTTCGCCCCGCTTGTCGAGGAATACAAGCTCGATATTACTTATGAAGAAGCGAAGCGAACGGTCAAGGAAAGCCTGAAGCCGCTCGGAGACGATTACTTGCAGCACTTGCAGGAGGGATTCGACGAGGGCTGGATCGACGTATACGAGAACGAAGGCAAACGAAGCGGCGCCTACAGTTGGGGCGCCTATGGCACGCATCCGTACGTGCTGCTCAACCATAAAGACAATTTGAACAGCATGTTCACGCTGGCGCATGAAATGGGTCACGCGCTTCATTCGTATTATTCCGATACGAATCTCGGCTATCGCGACGCGCAATATACGATTTTCCTGGCAGAGGTCGCCTCGACGCTGAACGAAGCGCTGCTCATGGACTATATGCTGAAAAAATCGGACGATCCGAAAGCGAAGCTGTATTTGCTCACCTATTATGCGGACCAATTCCGCACAACGGTGTTCCGCCAAACGATGTTCGCGGAGTTCGAGAAAATCGTTCACGAACGCGTTGAGCAAGGCGAATCGCTGACGCCGCAGGAACTGTCAAAAATCTATTACGATTTGAACGTGAAATATCACGGCAGCGAAATGACGGTCGACAAAGACATTGAAATGGAATGGGCGCGCATCCCCCATTTCTATACCAGCTTTTACGTGTATAAATACGCTACCGGCTTCTCGGCGGCGACCAGCTTCGCCAAACAAATTTTGGAGGAAGGCGCCCCGGCCGTGGAACGCTATCTCGGTTTCTTGAAGAGCGGCGGCAGCGACTATTCGATCAATATTTTGAAACGCGCCGGCGTCGATATGTCCACGCCGGAACCGATTCGCGAAGCAATGGGCGTATTCGAGCAATTGATCGAAGATATGGAGAATTTGGTGCAATAATGTTTCGAAACGGTTGCCCTATCCGCGAATTCCCGTTCGCGGATAGGGTCTATTTATGATGAAAACCGTATTCGTCAGGCTTGCGGTTATGATATAATGAACACATTCAACCATATTCGCGCACGTAACGCGGCTAGCGGATGAAATTCGGTCCCTTGTCTTCCGGCAAGGGATTTTATGCGACAGGAGGCATGGTTATTATGAGAATTCAATGGTCATTGCTTGCGGGATTGATCTTTGCGCTCATTACGGCGGTATTCGCCGTCATCAACGTCGAACCGGTTCGGGTGAATCTGTTGTTCGGCAACGTACAGCTCCCGCTTATACTGCTCATATTGGGCTGCACGCTGCTGGGCGGCGTGATCGTCGGGTCGTACGGCATTTTTCTGCAATATAAGCTGCAGAAAAAATGGAAGCTCGCGGAAGGGAAATTGCAGCAAGTTCTGGAGGCGACCGGTTACAGCTTCCCGGATGAGCAATCGGACGAACATCCGAAAGAGCAATCGGACGAAGAAGCAGAACAGTCCAAGAAGGAGAAGGGCAATGAATCCGCAAATGAATCGTGAATACATACTATCGTTTCTGGAAGAAATATTGAACATACCGAGTCCGACCGGCTATACGAAACGGATTATGGAACGGATCGGCGCGGAAGCCGAGCGGCTCGGATTTGCAGCCGAAATGACGCATAAAGGCGGAATCATCGTGACGGTGCCCGGGCGGGACCATGCAGGGGCGCTTGGATTGACGGCGCATGCCGACACGCTGGGCGCGATGGTCCGCTCCGTGAACGCGTCGGGAACGCTGCGTTTAACGCCTGTCGGAGGCTATATGATGCAATCCATTGAGAATGAATATTGCCTCATTCACACGCGCGACGGCAGAACGTACACAGGCACGATCTTAACGTCGCATCCTTCCGTGCACGTCTATACGGACGCCCGCGACTTCAAGCGCGAGGAAGCGAATATGGAAGTTCGAATCGACGAACCGGTCCGCACCAAGGAAGATGTCGCAAAGCTTGGCATTCGGCCGGGCGATTTCATCTCATTCGATGCGCGCGCCGTCCTGCTCGGGAACGGCTATATTAAATCGCGCCATTTGGACGACAAAGCGAGCGTTGCCGCCATATTCGGCTTGTTGGAATCGATTCGGCGCGAAGGTTGGACGCCGGCGAGAACGTTGCGGGCGATCATTACGAACTACGAGGAAATCGGGCACGGCGCCTCCTATATTCCCGGGGAAATTACCGAACTGATCGCCGTCGATATGGGCGCGATCGGCGACGATTTGACGACGACGGAACTCGATGTTTCCATTTGCGCCAAAGACTCTTCCGGACCGTATGACTACGATATGGTCAGCCGCCTCGTCTCGCTGGCGGAGCAAGACGGCATCCCCTATGCCGTCGATATATATCCGCATTACGGCTCCGACGCTTCGGCCGCGCTGCGGGCCGGACATAATATCCGCGCCGCCTTAATCGGGCCGGGGGTGCACGCTTCGCATGCGATGGAGCGGACGCATATTCAGGCGATCGCCAATACGGCGCGCCTGCTTGCCGCCTACGCGCAAGAGGCGTAATGGAATTATCCGCAGCGACTCGGCGGCGCAAAGCCGGACGGCGGATGGCATTGGCCGTTGCGGCTTGCTTGCTCGCGACGCTTAGCCTGATCCGGGCCGATACGGAGCCCCCTCGCAATTATACGTACGCGGGTACGACCGCATCGAACGGAGTCCGCCTCCATTATATGAGAACGACGCCTGACCGGATCGAGCTTCAAGCGGTCGCCGCGAACGTTGCCGAAACGATATCGTATGGAATCAACGGCGGCTTTTTCTATGAGGGCGACATTCTCTCCATCGCCGTACAAAATCATAGGCCTGTTAAGGGGGAGCCAGGCCAATACGGCTCCGGTTAGTTCAACGTCAAATATGCCCGCGGAACCTTGGTATGGGATGCCGCAGCCAATCGGCTATCGGTTCAGGCTGTCCGTTCGGCCGACGAACTGCTTGTCACCGATCAAGCGAATTATTGGGCGCAGGGAGGCGTCAGCATGAATTTGCAAGATGAAGCATCCTGGACCGGCGAGGCGGCGGCGCAAGCGCTGCCTCTGGCCGACAGCCTCCACATGCGGTCAGGAATGATATATGACGAGGCCGGATCTCTGTACTTGATCGTCTCCCCTACCCCATGCACCGCCGAACAATTCCGAACCGCCATCCTGGAACGAATCGCCCCGGATCTTGGCAAAGAAGGCATATTCCTCGACGGCGACGGTTCCTCGCAAATGCGCAGCGCGGAAATATCGCTTCCGGGCGATCTCCGGGAGGTCTATCAGATGATTGCAGTGAAGTGATGGTGCTGGACGATTATTTATAGCATTTCCGGGCCGGCCGCGGCATGTTAACGGTTCGAAAATCCGTTAATTCCGAAAATCGACTGAAATTTGAAAAATAAGACCTTGGAAATCCGTTAAATGTAACGACACCGTCCCAGCTAGCAAAATTCAATGCAACGCCAGTGGAATAATTGGTATCCTCTACCGCCAACGTCGCTCTCCCGACTATTTGGATTGCGCGATCTTTTCCGCCAATTCGTTTAAATACGTCCAGCGCTCCATCAGTTGTTCCAGCTTCTGTTCCTGCGACTCTTGTTCTTCCACCAGCTCTTGCAGCCGGACGGAGTCGCTGAACGACGCCTCCATCTGTTCCGCAATATCGCGCAGCTTCTGTTCCGTCTCCTCAATCCAGCCGTCGATTTGTTCGAAATCGCGCTGTTCCTGATAGGTAAAGCGCAGTCGTTCCTGCTTTTCCCGCTCTTGACGGGAAGGTTTGCCGTTTGGCGCACCGGCCGACGCTTTATCGGATGGCACCGCGTCCGCCGCAAGTTTGCCGGCATATTGTTCATATTCGCTATAATTGCCGACATGCGTTCGCAGAACCCCGTCCCCCTCGAAGGCGACGATTTTATCGACCGTACGGTCCAAAAAGTACCGGTCATGCGATACGACGAACACAACGCCGGGAAACTCGTCCAAATAGTCCTCCAACACGGCGAGTGTCTGAATGTCCAAATCGTTCGTCGGCTCGTCGAGCAGCAGCACATTCGGCGCGCTCATCAATACCCGCAACAGTACTAACCGGCGTTTCTCGCCGCCCGACAATTTGGCGATTTTCGTCCATTGCATCGTTCTCGTAAACAGAAACCGTTCCAACATTTGCGCTGCCGTAATGACGGATCCGTCCGCCGTATGGACGACTTCGGCCTCCTCCTGTACGTATTCGATCACGCGCAAGTTCTCGTCCAGTTCCTGATGCTCTTGCGAGAAGTAGCCGAGCTTCACCGTCGGCCCGATCGCAATCGAACCGCTATCCGCCGGCATGGCGCCGGAGATCATGTTGAGCAGCGTCGTCTTGCCGCTTCCGTTCGGCCCGACGATGCCGACCCTGTCGTCTCTTACCGCGATATAACTGAAATCGCGAATTAACGTCCGATCGCCCGCCTTCTTGGACAGATGCTCGATTTCGATTATTTTTTTGCCGAGCCTGGATGAAGCGACAGAGACGTCAAGCGTATCGGTTCGATGGGCGGTCTCTTGGGCTTGCAACTGTTCGAAGCGGTCGATGCGGGCTTTCTGCTTCGTCGTTCTCGCCTTCGCGCCGCGGCGTATCCATGCCAGCTCGTTTCGCAGCAAATTTTGCCGTTTCTGCTCGGACGCCGCTTCCCGCTCCTCCCGTTCCGCCTTCAGTTCGAGAAATCGGGTGTAATTCGCTTCGTAACTGAACATGCGCCCATGATCCAGCTCCAGCATCCGGCCAGCCACCCGGTCCAAAAAGTATCGGTCATGCGTAATCATGAGCAGCGCGCCTTTGCGTTTCTGCAAATATTGCTCCAGCCAAATGACGGAGGCGTTATCGATATGGTTCGTCGGCTCGTCCAATATGAGCAAATCCGACGGCTGAATAAGCGCCGCGGCCAGAGCGACCCGCTTCCGCTGTCCGCCCGACATCTCGCCGACCCGCGCGTCAAAACGGGTTACGCCCAGCTTCGTCAGCACGGTCTTCGCTTCGCTCTCCAACTGCCAAGCGTCATAGCGGTCGATTTCACCGCTCCAATAAACCAATCGCTCCTGCAGCGCTTTGTCGTTTTCATTCAATGCGAGCAATTCCAACGTCTCCGTATATTCGCGCACCGCGCGCATTTGCGGCGAATCGCCTTGGAACACTTGCCGCAGGACGGTCGCCTCCGGATCGAATTGCGGCTGTTGCGGCAAATATTGAATGCGCACCCGATTTCCTACGGAAATTTGACCGCTGTCGGGAGGCTCCAAGCCCGCAATCACTTTCAAAAACGTCGATTTTCCCGTTCCGTTCACTCCGATAATGCCGATCTTCTCTCCCTCCGCTATGCCGAAGGATACGTCTTGGAACAATATTTTGTCGCCATAGCTTTTCGATATATGTTCGATCGTCAATAAGTTCATATTATAATCCCTACTTTTACTTGAATAAAGTCGTATTCTCTCATTGTAACATAAACGGGACAACGCAAAAAACCTTGACTTCAGCCGGCGGAAGCCCGGTTAGGTCAAGGTTGGCGCGCGATGCCGTTATGCTTTCTCGCCTACCAATTTATGCAGCGTAAGAATTTGCCACGCATTGCATACGACGAGCGGAACGAGCATGTACACAATATATTCGATACGATTGACCGATAACGAAGGAAGCAGTTCCAGCGTCGTAATAACGATCATAAAGAAGAGCGTCGGCAAGATCGCGTGCTTGTTGGTGAGCCGGACCTTCCAATAGGTGACCGCTACGGCGACAAGAAGAATGACGAGCGGCAGCCAAATATAAGCTCCAAGGCTTTCCTCTCCGCTCGAGAACTTTTTCAAACGGATGTAGAACAGGTCGAACAACGTCAGCACGATAAAAAAGATTTGGATAAAATTCCACGCTTTTAGCCGGTTGCGCAAAATGCCGATAATATAAAATCTGCCGAACAAAAAAGCGATAAAACCGATTACGCTAATTAACGTAATGGTCGCAACCCCCAAAAACAGCGAGGAAATTTCATATTTGCTTATTTTATCGTCCAGAAAAATAAACGTCGGATCGATCGACCGCAGCAAAGCCCACACCAAAACGCCCGAGCCGATCCCGAGCGCCATCGTCGTCCAAAACAGATAGAACATTTTTTTGATCATATTCCGTCAAACCCCGCATCTCATTACAATCAATAATTTTGTTAAAATTGCAAAACTTTGAAACCTAGCAATATGACCAATGCGAGTGCGACGACTAAAATCACCCAAAAAACGGCGGTCGGCTGTTTTCTGCGCAAGCGGCCCATAATCGCCTCCATCATGCCGATCGCCACAATCGCCAACAAGCCTTTGATTACGTACATCAGCGGGAATTTCAACATTACGAGCATACCGATTCCCGACACGAGCATAATCAAGTAAAAAATTTTCAACAAAATTCCGGTAACCTTTTGCCGTTGAAAGATGCAGCTTAATAGAAACAGCACAATCAATATGGCCCACGAACCTGCGTGAGATTGATAAAAAATATTAAACATATTCATTTTCCCCTCCATTCTGGCGTCAACAACATATCCGTTATTCCCTGCAATTGGTACGGATATCCTGATTGTACGTTTCCATGCACCGAAAAGCAATTCTTTAGGACAAAATTATACATATTGTTCACAAAACCGTTTCATTCCGTCCGCGCCGCAATGATTTTCGTCACAGCATCGGTCCGGGCGCTTTCCTTCTTCCGCCCCCTTTTGTGGAAATCCCTTTTGCTCAGGTTAAGGATTAATCTCCCCACACCAATTTCTCCGAATCCCTCATAACCCAGTTCTATTAAATTGTTAGTGACAGAGCTTAAACAACCTTTCGTGGGGAAATTTGATTTCCGGCACGCTGCCAATAAAAAAACGCCTGACGGCGTCCTTTCAATCGTATTCTCGCTTACTGGATTTTCGTTCGATAATCGCCGCTGCGGTTCAACTCCGCGGACAATTTGCGGATGCGGGCAAGCCAGTTCTTCCCCGAGACGTTCCGTTGAAAGGCGGAATGGAATCGCTCCGCATAAGTTTCCGTGTTGTCGTAACGATCCAGCGCATGCAGGACTGGCAAATATTCATTGACGATCCGCAGCGCATCCTCTGCGGAATGCCCGTAGGCAGACATGAGATCGTTAACGATTCCTTGTTCGTAATAATCGAGTTGTTCGTATGCCTTTTCGCCCGGTTGCATGGTACTCCCACCTTCCGTATTCGAATAGATAATATCCCGCTATGTGTAAACAAGGCGATAACGCCTCGCTGCAAAACGCGATTTGATTGCCTAATTGTAGCGTATCCAACTTCCGATGATTTCTATCCCTTATAATTTGATCGTAGAACCAACGGTCGTCTTTGCCCGACAACTGGCCCATTTTGACAATCGCCCCGGTATCGTTGTCCGCCATCGGTCCGATGATCAAATCGGGATGATCGGTTCCGCACGGATCGGATGAACGATCCGTATTGACGCGATGTCTGTATATAAATCGCGCCCACTCGATGGAATCGCCCATGAAAACAAGCATTCGAGGCGATAATTCCCGCAAACGGGCCGCATCGATGGCGATCTTCAATACACACGGCTTCATATCTATTGTATCATCGAAACCCATTTTCTGTACAGTTTGGAGCGCCCAAATTTCCGCCTGCTCCAAACTGATCGTCGTGTACAAGGCCGATCCGAAATCGCGGTTCGGCAGCCATTTCTCCGAGTTGAGCAGTTTGGCTGCGAAAGACTCGAGATAAACGGACGACGTCCCGTGATATACGTATTTTTGAAAACGAAATTCCGTTTGCGCTTGATTCACGACTCCCGTCCCCTCACCCTAGCAAATCCCATTTCTATTATATTACTAGATTTATAGCAATATTATCCTTTTATGAAGGTTGCGTCAATGATCGGAGCCGTTAGATCAACACGCCGCAAACGAATCCGATCAAGCCGCCAAGACACGAACTTACCGCGTTGACCAAATCGTTGTTCAACCAGCGGGCTCCGCGCACAAGGACGGTCGGCCTGCCGCAATGGTTCCGGCGCTCGACCGTCCTGCCGCATGTTTCGCAGCGGAACATCGCCTGGCAAGCGGCGCCCAAGAGCGAATCGGCGAATGCGCCGCATGTGCCCGCGATCGCCCCGGCATAAACGAACGATAAGCGGAACGCATCCCCGTATTCGAGCCAGATCAGCGCATCGGCAATCGTGCCGATCCATATTCCTCCGAGAACAGACGCCGCCGTGCCTAACGCCGATATTCCTCCCGTCGTGCCTGTAGGGATCGGCTTCCAAGTAAGCACCGAGCGCGGCCGTGCCCGGCTTAAACTCCCGACTTCGGTCGCCCATGTGTCCGCGTTTACGGTCGCCATCACGCCGATGAACGCGAACAGCCAGCCCGGATGAGGGAATAAGGCGTACACAACGCATAACACCATGCCGATGCCGCCGTTTGCGAGCACTTGCCCCGCGTCGCGCCTTCCCGTCTTTTCGTATGCGGCTTCATAACGCTCTTTCTTTCGTTTTTTCCATTTGGACAGAAGGGTGGAAGAGATGAAAAAAGCAAGGAGCGTCCCGAACCAAACGAGACTCCCTGCCGCGTAATAAACCGTTCCCATCACAACTGCCGCCATCGCGCCGGACCGGGAGAGTGCATGCTTCCAATAAGCGGCGCCAGAAACCGCCAAACTGCAGGCGAAACCGATCAGCCAAGTTGTCATCGCGTCTCCCCCTTATTTCATCATACAAGCGCCCAGCCGTTCGCTCCCCCAATACAGTTCGAACTTGTCTCCGGCTTGAACGCGGCCGACCCCGGCCGGCGTTCCGGTAAAAATCAAGTCCCCCGCTCCGATGCCGTAATGCCCGGCGATATAATCGATCACCGTCTGTACGCTGAAAATCATATCGCGAGCGTTGCCGCGCTGCACTTCCTCACCGTTGAGCCGCAGCGTGAAATCGGTCTCGTTTAACCGATCGATCCCGGGGAACGAGATGAACGGCGTAACCGGGGCCGAATTCATAAATCCTTTCGCCGCCATCCAGGGATGGCCTTGTCGCTTCAATTCCGTTTGGACGTCGCGCAGCGTGAAGTCGATGCCGAGCGCCAGCCCGTCGATCAGTTCGTCCGCTCCCGCCCCGGGGCGGTAATCGCGGGCAATACGGATAACAAGTTCCGCTTCGTAATGCACTTCGCCGCGGTCGTACGGCAAGACGATCTCCGCCTGGTCAAGCGGAACGACCGCATGAGTCGGCTTCATAAAGATCATCGGCTGCTTCGGCAGTTCGTTGCCAAGCTCGGCGGCGTGCAGTTTGTAGTTTCTTCCGACGCAATATACGTTTCGAATCTGTTCCATATGTTATGTATTCACCTTTCCTGTCCCGATCGACCCCCGCTGCCGCAGAAGGGATCTAGATCTGCTGTTTTATCGGCCGCTGTCGCTTAAGGCAACAATCGTTCCGTCATCACGCACTTTGGCGCCGAATGAAATGTCGGACACGCGCCGCAGCAACGCTTTTCCCGTCTCCTCGTCCATCGGCACCGCTTGCCCCAATTCGGCATGGTAAGGGGTCAGCCTGAGCGAGATGTTCCCGTCTTTCGAGCATTCCGCATGCATAATCGCCGTTTCCCATGTTTTCGGGTGGGATGATTTCGTAAAAATAAAATTGCCCAAGCTATAGGCGATCCATTTGCCTTTATACTGCTCGAACCCTTGCAACACATGCGGATGGCTGCCGATAATCAAATCCGCTCCCGCGTCGATATACTGATGGGCAAGCGTTTTTTGAAATTTATTGGGCAAATCTTTCTTTTCCTCGCCCCAATGCACCATGACCAGCACGATATCGGCCTCTTCCTTCGCCGCGCGGATCGCCTCGACCGCTCGGGTCGAATCGTACGTCTCCGCAACGCCGGGGCGCTTGGCGCTCGCCTTCCAGCTTACTTCCGGCACGACGCGCGAAAAGCCCAGCAGCGCGATCTTCATCCCTTTCCGCTCGAAATAAACGGGACGGAATGCGCTATCCGCGTCTTTCCCCGCTCCGACATGCTTGATGTCGGCTTCGTCCAACGCATCGATCGTATCGAACAGCCCTTCGACTCCTTGGTCCAATATATGGTTGTTGGCCAAATTGACGGCGTCTACCCCCGCTTCGGCCAATGCGGGAATCGCTTTGGGCGACGATTTGAACACGAACATTTTATCTACGGCCGGCGTGCCGCGTTCCGTCACCGGCGTCTCCAAATTAACAACGGTTAAATCGTCTTGTTGAAAAATCGGCGCCACATAGCGGTACGGATAATCGTATCCATGCTCGCGCATCAGCTTGTCGATTTTGCCCGAGAGCAGCACGTCGCCGGTAAACGTTAGTTTGATCGGCTCGTCTTCGGTTTCGGCCTCTGCCGCCGGCGCTTCCGATTCGCCGGACGGTTCGTCGACCGCTCCGCCGAGTTCTTCTTCGGCTTGCCCGGACGGCGGGCCGGAACTGCCTTCCGCCTGCGGGCCGTTCGCGCCGGAGCCGGAAGGATGCTGCGTCGGCAAGGCATTGATGCCGTCGCTGCGTTGCCATAAAAAGACGGCCAATATGACGATGAGAAAGATCATCGACAGATTCAGCAAGAGCAGCTTGCGAATTTTGCGTCTCTGCCTTTGTTTTTGAAGCCGGAACGCTTCCGAACGGGATCTATACATGGCATCTCCTTATCTCTCAATGGATAGAAAGCATATTATTTCCATTATACCAGTATTGTCCCGATAAATAGAACACCCTCCGATATTGCCGAGCGATAAATTTTAATCATGCGTCCACGTACGCTTAAGCGTTCGCCCGTTCCGCCGCTTGTTTCACCGCCTGCTCCGCCGTTTCTTTCGCCGTACGAATACAATCGGGCAAACCTACGCCCTCGTATCCCGCGCCGGTAATGTAGACGCCGGGAAGCGTCCCGCTTAATTGCGAACGGAAAGCGGCGAGAGCTTGAACATGTCCCACCGGATATTGCGGCATCGAACGCCGTAATCGTGTCACTTCCGTAAATAGCGGCTCCGCCGTCAAGCCCATAATATGGCGCAAATCGTTGCGCACGAGCGCAATCAGCTCTTCGTCCGGCAGATCGACGTAGTGCTCCTCGCCGTCGCGGCCCACATAGCAGCGCAGCAGCGCCTTGTCGTCGGGACTCGTATGCAGCCATTTGGCCGACGTCCATGTACAGGCCGTAATGGCCGGACCTTCGCCCCGCGGCACGAGCAAGCCGCTGCCGTCCAACACTTGGGCGATGTCCTCCCGCTCGAAGGCCAAGACGACATTAGCGACGGACACGTAATTGATCCGCTGCAACGTATCCACATCGAGATGCGGCGCCAATAACGGCGCGGTTACAAACGCGGGCGTCGCGGCAATCACAGTATCCGCCTCGAGCCGGCGTCCGTCGTCCAGTTCAAGGCGATAGCCGCGCCCCTCCTCTTCGGATAATGGCTGCAGCTTCTCTGCCGCGGTATCGGTCCATAACCGAACGGACGATGCCGACAACTCGCGTATCAAGCCGTGCACGATGCTTTGCAGCCCTTGGCGGAACGTCAAGAACACCGTTTTCTTGGCGATTTCCGGCTGGCCTTCCGGGATCACAGGTTTTTGCCGATTGATCCTCGTTCCTTGGATTAGACTGCCGTATCGTATTTCGGCTTCTTGGAATTGCGGGAACGTCGCCTGCAGGCTGAGCTTATGCGTATTGCCCGCATAAATGCCGGCGAGCAGCGGCTCGACAATATTTTTCAACACTTCGCCGCCCAGGCGGCGGGTAATAAACGCTCCGAGCGATTCGTCCTCCGGTCCGTTGCCGGAATCCGAAGTGCGCGCCGGGATGAACAAGTCCATTAAAGCGCGCAGCTTGCCAGGCAGCGAGACGAGATCGCTTTGCATAAACGGGCCGATTTCCGTCGGAATGCCGAGCACGAGTCCCGGAGGCATTCCTCGAAGCTTCCCTTCATGCCAAATATACGTTTTTTTCGCTTCCGGATTCGTTGCGACCAAATCATGCTCAAGCTCGAGATCCCGCGCGAGGTCGATCATCGCTTGTTTGCGCGCCAGGAACGAATCCGGGCCTTTCTCGATCACGAAGCCGTCGCGATGCAGCGTGTTGATTTTGCCGCCGAGCGCACTCCCTTTTTCCAAGAGCGTAATTTCGGCCGCAATCCGATGCCGTTTGCAATATTGATTGATATAAAAAGCGGAGGTTAATCCGCTGATTCCTCCGCCGATGACGACAAAACGATGCGCTTGCTCCGCCATGGTCTACTCATTCCCTTCCCATTGCTGCCTTACAACATCGGCCAACGTCTCCATATATAACGGATCGGTGTTCAAAGACTCCGTCCGCGCAAATTTGATGCCTAACTCTTTTGCCATTGCCTGCGCTTCGATATCAAGATCGTACAGCACTTCCAAATGGTCGGAGACGAACCCGATCGGGGCAACGAGAATGTTTTTCGTCCCCTCCTTGGCGAGCGCGCTCATCGTATCAAGCACGTCCGGACCGAGCCACGGCGTTGCCGTTCTTCCGGCGCTTTGCCACGTAAACTGCCATTGCGGCAACCCGACTCGATCCGCGATGAGGCGGGACGTTTCCAATAGCTGCTCCGGATAGGGGTCGCCCATCTCGACAATTTTCTCCGGCAAACTATGTGCGCTGAACAGGACGCGAACTTGATCGCGCGCCTCCCCTTGCCGCTCGAATTGCTGCAATGAATGTTCGACCCGCCGCGTCAGCGCTTCGATCAGCTTCGGATGGTCGTGATAGCTCTTCACGAACGATATTTTCAATCCGAGTTCGTCCGCCTTCGTCTGGGCCCGCTGGTTGTACGCCCCTACGCTCATGACCGAATAATGCGGCGCAAGCACGACGCCAACCGCCTCGCGAATACCGTCCTTCACCATGCGCTCCACGCCGTCTTCAATAAACGGACTGGCATGTTTCAAGCCCTGGTAGCAAACGAATTGTACGTCTCCTTCCCCCCGCCCGCGGTTTAACGTTTCCTCCAAAGCCGCAACTTGCTTGTCCGTATTTTCCCTTAACGGAAAAACGCCGCCTACGATCGCTTCATAACGGTCCGTTAGCTCCTGCAGCTGCTCGGGGGAAGGCTTATTTCCGTGCCGAATATGAGTATAGTAATCTTCGATCCGATCCATGCTTTCCGGTGTGCCGTACGACATTACCAGTACGCCGATTTTCGTATGCGCCATTTCCATCCCTCTTTCTTTAGTTTTGTTTCAAAGCCGTTTCCGAATAAGTATGAACATATGCCGTCAGTTCCCGCAATTTGTCCAAGGACGCTTCCGGGAACAAGCCATGACCCAGATTGAAAATAAATCCCGGCTGCTCGACGCCTTGATCGATAATGTTCCGCGCATGCTCTTCGATGACAGATTGAGGCGCGGTTAAGACGAGCGGATCCAAATTGCCTTGCACGGCAAACCGGTTGTCCAATCTCCGCCGCCCTTCCCGAATCGACACGCGCCAATCCAGCCCGATCACGTCGGCCTCAAGCTTCCGCAAGGACGGAAGCAATTCGCCCGAGCTGACGCCCGGAAAATAAATTTTCGGCACGTCCAAATGCTGCAATTCCGTAAAAATCCGGGTAATCGTCGGCAAAACATAACGCTCGAAATCATGCGGAGCCAATGCGCCGACCCAACTGTCGAACAATTGGAACGCTTTGCCGCCCGCGGCGACATGCGCCCGCAAGTATTGGATCACCATATCGCCGAGCTTGTCCATGAGCGCAAACCAAATGTCCGGCGCGCCGTACATCATTTCTTTCGTACGAATATAATTCCGGGACGGGCGCCCTTCGATCAAATAACTGGCAATCGTAAACGGAGCGCCGGCGAACGTAATGAGCGGGACTTGGAGTTCTCGATCCAATATGCGTATCGTCTCGATGACATGTCCCAAATCTCCTTCCACATCGATCGGCCGTAAATTGGCGACATCCTGCGCCGAACGAATCGGATTATGTATGACAGGTCCGATATTGGCTACAATATCAAAATCAACGCCTAGCGAAGCAACCGGATTCATAATGTCGGAGTATAGTATCGCCGCGTCGACGCCTAATTTGTGGACGGGCATTAGCGTAACTTCCGCGGCCAGTTCAGGCTGGCGGCATATTTCGAGCAAGCTGTATTTTTCTTTGATTTTACGATAGTCTGGATCGTATCTGCCGGCCTGACGCATGTACCATACCGGAATTTTATCCACCGTTTGTTTGCCGCAAGCGCGAATAAATCGATCGTTATAAGCCATTCGTCGTACCTCTTTTCTTTATTTTGCACCTCGTACCATTTCCCTAAAATACATTATGCCTATTTTCCGATCCCCCAACAACATGAATAAGCCTGCTTCCTTTGACAATCTTGTGACGGATATCACAAACGCCTTGGAAAGATGAAGTCGCAGACTGTGATATAATATAATTATCGTCATGATCAGTCAACACGGAAAGGAAGTGGCGGTCACTTTGCAAAGATGGAAGCTCAATTTGATCGTATTATGGTTCGGGCAATTTCTCGTCATGGCTGGGATGACGATGATTATGCCGTTTTTATCTTTATATTTGCAGGAAGATCTCGGGCTGACCGATTTGCATGAAATCGGGGTATGGTCCGGTATTATTTTTGCGGGCAATTTTTTTACTTCATTTATATTTCAACCGCTGTGGGGGAAATTGGCGGATAAATACGGGCGCAAAATTATGCTGCTCCGGTCCGGATTCGGCATGTCCTTCGTTATGGTGCTCATGGGATTTGCGCAAACGCCGTTGCACCTGCTCATTCTGCGCATGCTCAACGGAACGATTTCCGGATTCAATCCCGCCGCGATCTCGCTCGTTTCGGCCACGACTCCGAAGGAGAAGATGGGCTTCGCGATGGGCATTATGCAATCCGGCGCGGTCTCCGGCACCATTCTCGGCCCGTTTATCGGCGGGGCGCTCGCGGATGCCGTCGGCTATCGTCCGATCTTTTACATAACGGGGGCGCTTTTGTCTCTAGCCTCATTATTGGCTCTATTGACGGTAAAAGAATCGTTCGACCGCGAGAAAGCGGCGCATAAACCGCAAATATCGGTGATGGCGGGATTTGCCCAGCTCAGCAAAGTGAAGCCTTTGATGGCATTGTTGGCGGTTACGTTTCTCATTCAATTCGCGATGCAGGGACCCGCTCCTTTGATTCCGATCTATGTGCAGCAATTGCACGGCTCGAAAGAAAATCTCGCGCTGCTCGCCGGCTTTGTCAGCTCGATTACCGGGATGTCCAACATGGTAGCCTCGCCGCTGCTTGGCAGATGGAGCGATAAAATCGGGGCGCATAGAATATTGACCTTCTCCTTGATCGGCGCGGCCGTGACGATTATTCCGCAGGCCTTCGTCGGGGCCGTCTGGCAGCTGTTGATCGTCCGCTTCCTGCTCGGCGTCTTTATGGGCGGGCTGCTTCCGACGGTCAATTCGCTCATCCGCAAATATACGCCGGACGGGATGGAAAGCCGGGCATACAGCTTTAACAGCAGCACGCTGAGCCTCGGCAATATGGTCGGCCCGATCGTCGCCGGAGCGTTGTCCGGCTGGATCGGCATCCAGGGCATCTTTATTATGTCCGGCGTGTTCCTGCTGCTAAACGTCATCTGGGTTCGCATGACGCTGTACGGGAAACATAGGATGGCGAAGGAGGGGTGACGGGTGGGGTCGAATCATTCGATCTGATTGGGCGGCAGGTACTAAGCATGCCGCGGCAGGTTGATGCGGTGAGTCACGTTGCGATGCGTAGCGGTGCGAAACGTTGCGGTGCGGTGTGATGGTGCTGTGATACGCGAGTGTGGTGCGCTAACATTGTGATATATCGCCACCTTCCGGCAGGTGACGCGGACATACGTTCCTCTATTTGCCAATGGCGTTGCATTAAATTTAAACCGGGTTGGGATGATGACTCGGCATAGGGATGACAAAATGTAGCCGAAATATCATACAAAACGAGCGGCGTGTGAGTTCAGTCCGTCGATTATGTTCGAAATTTCATACAAAAAAAAGTCGGGTTTGTGTTCTATTTGCCCAAAACAGGCGTTAATGGCCTGTTCGGGGACACACATTCCGCTATTGCCTAATTTGAGGCCAACTCGGCGCGGTTTGGCAAAAATAGAGGATCGTCGGTCCGCGCAGGCCTATATGTATAAAGCTGCAGCCCCTAAGGCCGCAGCTTTGTATTATCTATCCGTTTACGGAGTAAACAGAGGCAAATGCGAAAGGTAAATAATATCGTCCCTGTCCGCGGCGTCGCCTTCTGCCAATATAGCCGCTTTCGCCGCCACCGTTCCTCCAGCCTTGACCACCAGTTGCTCGATCGCCCGGATCGATTCGCCGCTGCTGATCACGTCGTCGATGATCGCGATCCGCTTGCCGGCCATTTCCTCCGCATCCGCCCGGTCCAGACAAAGCGTTTGCTTCTTCTGCGTCGTGATCGAAACGACCTCGCCCACGAGCGGCGCATCCATATACGGCTTAACGCTTTTGCGGGCAACGATATATTTCTTCATATTTAACAATCTCGAAATTTCGAATATTAGCGGAATCCCTTTCGCCTCCGCCGTAATCAGCAAATCGACCGGCGGCAGCTTCTCCGCGAGGGCGGGCGCGGCGGCGCACACCATTTCCGTATCGCCCAAAATAACGAAGCTGGCGATAGCAAGCTCCCTGTTCACGGCGACGATCGGAAGTTCCCGCGTTATTCCGGCGACTTCAAGCGTATATGTTCGGGTCAATGGATAACACTCCTTGTCGTTCTGTAATCAAATTCGTCTCATCTGATTGTAACTTCAAACGGTTCGCGAAGTAAACCCGGATATTCGGTAATCGTGAAGGAAAGCGGCTGGACGTATTTCTCGTTCGGAATATACATATAGAAACGCTGCACTCCTTCCTCCAACTCCGCGGAACTGGCCGACCATGACACTTTCCCGAATTTCTCCTGCTCTTTAAACCGCCGTCCGGAACCGTCCGTAAATTCCGGCGCAAACGGAACATAGCCCTTCAGATCGCCGGACTCCACTCCTTTCATAACAAACTGCAGCATGACGATATCTTCGTCGATGGACTCCACTTTTTCCAATTGAATGCGTCCGTCGGGCGCTTTGATCATTTGTTTCGTCTCGGTATCGACAACCGCTTCAAGTTGCGATTTATCCAAAGCGCGCACAAACGCTCCTTGGACTTTCAGATGTTCGGGCATCGTAAAATAAGGGCTCTCGAAATCGAGCACTTGCCGATTCGTTCCAAGCTCCGCTCCCATTTCCCGCAATCGGGCGCCTGTCTCGTCAACCAATTCGATATCCCCGAAACCGAATATTTGCTGCTCGTTGGATTCGTCGAATTCCACCTCGATTTGCACGCGCGTCGGGTAAACGACAGCATGACGAAATGTGATTTTTTGTCCTTGCAAAGACACCGTCTCATTCAGCAGATATGTTTGCTTCATCGACTCGAATCGGGCGCGGTCGACGGTGAACGCGACTTCCCAGGAAATGGACCGGTCTACCTCCTCCAATCCTGCTTCAGACATACGGCCCGCACCGCTAAACCCCGGCGGCTCCAGTATCTCCTTCCGGGCCTCCGGTCGAAACTTCACGATCAATCGTTCCGGCAACTGCTGTCCCACCGGCAAACTAAAGTCGATATACCCGTTTTCCTTCGTTCGACCGCCGCGATGTTCGCGCAGGTTATTCGGATCGCTATACTTTGACACGTACTCCAAATCCCCGCCGTTCCCCGTATGCAACGACGGAACGAGTCGTTCCTCAAGACCTTCCGGACTTTGCAGCGTATAAAAAACGATCAGACGCGATTCGTCTGCGAGAATCCCGTCAACGGTAAACGAAACGCCATCATGTTCGTCCGTCACCCCGATCGGTTGAATCAAGTCGTTCTGCACCGCATTTTGCAGTCCGCGATCGCCGCTAAACCATTGCATCAATGTGCTCACGCCCGGCAGTTCGCTCACCAATGCCGCAAAGGCCGGCGATACGCTCATCGTAACCGGAACGAGCAGCAGCAACAGGCATGCAGCCGCCGTTCCCCATACAACCCGCAGCCGCTTCCGCTTCGATCGCCGCGCGCGGGCGATTCCGCTGCGAACATGGGCCTCAAATTTATGTTCCGGAACAGGAATCTCGGGTTCCATCTCTCTCGCTGCCGCCAACAAACGCTCTTCGTCCCGAAACGGAGCTTCCGTTTTCCGTCCACCTGTCCGCTCTTCGCTCTCGGGGTTCATTCGCTCTTTCCGTTCCAACATGGTTCGCCATCCACCTCCGTTCCCATCGTTCCGCGCAAGCTTCTTAACGCCTTGTTCAGCCAAGTTTTTACCGTGCCTTCGGGACGTTCTAGAATGCGGGCAATTTCTCCGATCGTCAAATCATGGTAATATTTTAACAAAATAATTTGCCGGTATTTCAGCTCCAACCGCTCGACGGCAAGTTCGATCCCGAGCCCGCTCAAATCCATCGCTGACGCGCGCTCATCCGGCAACGGTTCTAAAATCGGCAGCACCCTCCGCCGCCTCTTCTGTTCGTAGATGCAATAATTGATCAAAATGCGGATGAGCCATGTCGAGACATATTCCGGCCGCTTCAGTTTCCGCAACTGTTTGTAAGCGCGGTAAGTCATCTCCTGAATCGCTTCCAGCACATCGTCCTCATTCCGCAAATAACGATAGGCGATCCGGTATAAACGTTCCCTGTCGCTGTTGATCAGTTCGTAAAACGCTTCATCGTCTCCCCGCTGCGCCCGGCGCATCCATTCACTCCGATCCATTGTTTCCTCCCGCCATTCGTTCCACTTCCCCTTATTTTTGCATGGAGAGATGATCGCTCCAATCGTCCTCCTGAAACACTTTGCTTATATCTTTAGACTGCCGAGACGGCCAAACGGTTTTGGCGCACCATAAATATATCGGCAAAAATATGATATACGGCTCGTTCGGCATAATCCCTCGGGGTGCGATACTGTGTTAGCATAAAACTCGCAATCGATCGATCGCGCACCCTTTCGCTTAGAGGATTAGAGCTCATATTTCGATTTGTGTATGTATGTACATTTCATCGACAGCCTTTCACACTCCGCACCAATCAGGGTTTCTACGCCGTGCGAAAAAAGGACTCTCCAAAAGTCAATCGACTTTGGACAGTCCTGCAAGCAGCTACCCTTTCCAGTTCATTTTCACTTCTTTGACGCCGTCGACCTTCCAGATCCGTTCCAGCAAGTCCGGCATCACTTTGCCCCTCGAGGAATGCACCCGGAATTCGAGCGACACCTTTTTATTGTTCTCATCGTTCGTCTCGTCGACGACAATCATCTGCTCAACGGTCATATTCGCGTCCTTCAACATGCTCGTCAATTCATGCAGCTTGACCGGCCGATCGAATAGCGTAATTTTCAGCGTGCCGGACTTGCTGGAAAACAAAAACTTCGATTCGATTTTGCTAAGCACCATAATACTAAGCAGAATAATTACCGTCGTCACGATCGCGGGCAAATAAAATCCCGACCCGACGCTCAGCCCGATTCCGGCAACCAGCCATAATGTGGCTGCGGTCGTTAGTCCCGAAATCATATGATTGGATCGGCGCAGAATCGCGCCGGCCCCGAGAAACCCGATACCGCTGACGACCTGCGCCGACAACCGGGCCGGGTCGAATCTGGCGTTCGGGTGATTCAGCAATTCGGAACTGAATCCGTATATGGATGTCAGCATAATGAGCGCCGAGCCGAGGGAAACGAGCAAATGCGTTTTGAAGCCCGCTTGCTTATGCCTTCGCTCCCGCTCCCAACCGACAATCCCGCCCAATATTGCGGCGAGCACTAACCTAAAAATCATCGTACCGATATCCAACTCAATGACCGGCATCTACAGCCCTCCCTTTTTCCCGTGTACAAAAATAAAAAAACCCCAAGTGCATACGCGTGCCGAAACAACGCGCCGTCACTTAGGGGTTTCTCCATGTTCTTTCCCTTCCGACAACGATATTCACTTCATTTGCGAATCTTGCCAACGCCATAACTCCTTGCTTGATGTGGAAATACCGATTGCGCCGCTATTCAAGGCCGCTTTGAGATCGTCCAAATCTTTCATCAATCCTCCGGCGATCACAGGAACGTTCAGTTCCTCCTGGATTCGCCCCATAATTTGGCTGCAAACCATTCCCGGCAGCACTTCGATCGCATCCGGCTGCGAGCTCTTCGTCATTTTGATGCCGTTGTCCAGCGAGACCGAGTCGAAGACGAACAGGCGCTGAACCGTCATCAGTCCGCATTTTTTCGCTTCGGAAATGATGGAGCCTTTCGTCGTCACAATGCCGTCGATGCCGATATGCTCTGCCATAAAAACGACGCCCATCTTATCCTTGCCGATGCCTTCGAGCAAATCGAAATGAACGAACGACAGCTTGCCCGCGTCGCGTATTTGCTCCACAATCGAACCGATCGTAAAAATATCCGCCTTTAATATAAATACGATATTTGAAGTGGATTCCAGTATGCTCGGCAATTCATCCTTATTGACCAATGAGGTAATGACCGGTTTATGCTTCAATCCGTAAGCGAGACCGTGAATGCCCGCAGTATTTCCTCTCATTTTTTCACCTCTTAACGATATCGAAGACCGTATCCAATATATAATCGGGCTTCACCGCTGCGGATGCGACGTCTTCGTGCTGTGTAACCCCTGTCATAACTAGAGCGGTGTTCATGCCCGCTTGTTTTCCCATCAATACGTCCGTTTCGATTCGGTCCCCTACCATTAAGCAGTCTTTCGCTTCCAACTGCAAAATGTCCAACGCTGTAAGCGCCATCAAAACAGACGGCTTCCCGATAATCGTCTCCACCCTTTTCCCGGTCGTCCCTTCCACCGCGCCGATCATGCCGCCGCAATCCGGGACGTCTCCTTCCGGAACCGGACAAGTCCGATCGGGATTCGTGGCGATCGGAATCGCGCCTCGTTTGATCGCCTGGTAAGCGAAGTTCAAATGATCGTAATGAAATTGGCGATCCCATGACAGGACGACGATATCGGTATCCTCGGGCGTACTAGCGAAACGGATGCCGTTGCGCTTGAACTCTTCTTTAATCATGTCCTCGCCTATGACATAAACTTTAGCATTGTTATAATTGTCTTGTAAATAATGAATTGTGACAACAGTAGGGTTCAACAAATTGTCGAGCGTCACGTTAATCCCCATTTTATTCAGCTTGGTTACGTAATTTTCACGCGAATCGATCGTTTTGTTCGTTAGAAACAGCAATTTTTTGCCTGATTGCTGCAAACGGCGGATCGTCTCTACCGCGCCGTCAATCGCGTGATCGCCCAAATAAATCGTCCCATCCAAATCGAATATATATCCGGAAAAATGATCCACTTGTCCTCTACCTCTCTATGCCATATTAATCGAAGCTAAAAACCTGCAAATCGGAGGCGATCGAAATTTTCGCACGTTTCTCCTCCGGCAACTCCTCCAGCACTTCCTCGTAAGGCTCCCGATCCGTCACATGCACCAGCACGATGCGGTCGATATGGCCCATGTCGTAATAGCCGGCCACTCCCTGCAGGCTGCTGTGGAAAGGCAGCGGCTCCCGAGCCGTCGTCGCCTCGTGTACGAGCAGGTCGACGCGGGGAACTTCGTTGATCGATGCATTCAACATCGTATCCGCAGAGTATACGATCGTCCGATCCTTATAAGCGATTTTCAAACCGACGGTCGGCCCGGCATGCAAGCTCGGAAACGAGGAAATTGCGAGATCGCCCCCGCGGCAAATTTCCGCAGGCCGTTCCCAATCGAACGTATGAATGCGAATGTCGAACAAGATCGGCCACGTACCGGTTTGCAGCGCCTCGAGCCATCCGCGGAGCGTCGCTTCGCACGCCGAAGCGCAATAGATGTCAAGCGCCTCGGCGCGCCCGTCCATCCACATTCCCCATAGCAGCGAAGGAAGCCCATACACGTGATCGGTATGAAAATGAGTGAAAATAATGCGTTTGATCTCGCCCGTCGTTATATCGAGCTTCTTCAATTTGCCGAGCGGATTGCCGCCGACGTCGACCAACGTCGATCCGGATGCATCCCGAAACAGCAAATAGGTGTTGTCGCGATCGACGCCGCATGCCGCGCATGCCGTTCCCATCAAAATCAGTTCCATTTTCGTCACCTGCTTTGGTCGGTTACTTTATGCCGGAGTGCATGAAGCTCTCGACGAATTGTTTTTGAAAAAACAAAAATGCGATCAAGATCGGCAGCACAACCATGAGCGTCGCGGCCGTCACCGTGCCCCATTGCGCCCCGGTCTCGAACGATTGGGCGAAGATCGCGATTCCAACCGTTAACGGTCTCGTTTCCACCGAGTTGGTAATGACGAGCGGCCACATGAAATTGCTCCAGTGCGTACTGACGGAGATCAATCCGAAGGCGACATACGTCGGTTTCGCGGCAGGCAAATAAACATGCCATAACGTCTGCCACCATCTGCTGCCGTCGACTCTGGACGCTTCGTCGAGATCCATCGGTATTTGCTTGAACGTCTGTCTAAGCTGGAATACTCCAAATGCAGAAGCCCAGTAAGGAAGCATGATCGCCAGCTTCGTATCGACGAGCCCGAGTTCTTTCATAATCGTATAGTTCGGGAAAATCAAAATATCCGGCGGTATCATAATTTGCGTCAGGAACAATATAAACACGACGCCTTGCCCGATGAACGTCAGGCGGGCGAATGCGTATGCCGCGAGCGTCACCGTAAACAGCTGAACGGCCAAAATGCCGACGACGATAATAAGCGTATTAAAATAATATTGCGTAAAAGGAATCGTGTTCCACGCCTCGACGTAGTTGTCGAACGTCGGATTCGTTAAAAAGAACGGATTCGATTTAATGATCACTTCACTGGAAGGAGTGAAAGAAGTAAATGCCGTCCATACGAGCGGGACGAGGAAGACAATTCCTAACACGATGATGACAATGCGATTGACGATTCGATACATTCCTATTTCATCCCCTTCTAATAATGAATCCGTTTATCTAAATATGCGTAATTGAAAATCGATATGCCGAGCAGAATGACGAGCAGAATCACCGTAAGCACCGACGCTCTGCCCATATCCCAGAAGCTGAATGCGGTTTCATAGATATGAAATAACAGCAAATTGCTCGCATTATCGGGACCGCCCTTCGTCATAATGTACAGATGGTCCACCATTTTGAAAGAGTTTGTAATTGCGATAATCATGACGAATAAGGTGGTCGGCATTAATAGCGGAAACGTAATTTTGCGGAAAATTTGAAACGGCCGCGCCCCTTCGATTCGAACCGCCTCGTACACTTCCCCGGGCAAATTTTGCAAGCCTGCCAAATAAAAAATCATAAAAAATCCGGTTTCCTTCCAGATGATCATAAGAATCATGGCGACAAGCACCCAGTTCGGATCGCCGAGCCAGTTCGCGCCCGATATGCCGAAAAACCCTAAAAATTTGTCCAGCAATCCGTAGTCCGGCGTATAGATAAAAAGCCAAATGTTGGCGATCGCGATCATCGGTATAATGGTAGGGTAGAAGAAAGAGGCTCGAAGGAAGCTGTCCCCCTTCATTTTATTGTTGAGCCAAATCGCCATATATACCGCGAGAAAGATGCTGACCGGAACCGTTCCGATCGCTACGATCAGGTTGTTCCCGATTACTTTCCAAAAAATATTGTCCTGAAATACTTGTACGTACTGATCGAAGCCGACAAAGTTTTGAGCGTTCAAATTGGAAGAAAAGAAGCTTAAATAGATCGATTTCCCTACCGGATAAAACGTAAATAACGCCAAAAATATTAGGGAAGGCAGCAGTAAGGCGTAGGCGAAGCCGTTTTGTTTCCAATTGATTTTCCCTCGGTTGCCAATTGTTCGTTGAGTCAACCCAATCCCCCATTTCGATGTGTGTAGTAATATTAAATGCGAGTTCAAAAAGTCTTTGCAGCAAAACAAAGAAGCCAAGTGCATTATGATACGCTTCCTGTTATGGAAAGGAATCAAACATGCAACTGTGGCTTCTCATCGTCTCTAGCCGATTAAATGAAGTTGTTATTAATTCCACAGTTCAATCATGTTGATCGATAATCGCCGCTCTTTCTCTCGTTCCGAGCAAATTGTAAATCGCTTGCGCCGCTTCCGCCCGCGTGCTATGCGCAAGCGGTACGAACTGTTCGCGATCCCGCCCGTGCAGCAATCCGAGCGCATGCGCGGCGATAATATAGTCCAGCGCCCAAGCGCTCGTTTGATCCAAGTCAAGATAAGGAATCGGTTCCCCCGAGCCGGTCGCATCTTTGGAAATGCGCACATAGGCTTTTACAAGCAATGCGGCCATCTGTTCCCGTGTCACGAATTCGTCCGGGGCGAACGTACCGTCACCGTAGCCGGACGCGATTCCCGCTTGTTCCGCGACAGCGACCGCGCCGGCATACCATGCTTCCGCCGGCACATCGGAGAAGCTAGGGCTTCCTTCCGCCTGAAGTCCGATGGCGCGAACCAGCATCGCCGTTAATTCGGCGCGCGTCACAGCGCCGTTCGGGGCGAACTCGGCCGCATTCCTTCCGGCGACAACCTGCATCGCGCTTAATTGGCGCACCGCCGCAAACGCCCAATGATCGCTCCGTACGTCGGCGAATGTTTTATTGTATGCCAGCACCGCATACGTACCCGCTTCCTTCAATTCGGCCGTCAAAGTATGACCTGCCAATACGCCGCCGACGTAGGCCAGTTTCCCGTCGCTGCGAATTTGATATAACCCGACCGGAATGCCTTGCGGTAACGCGTCCGCCTCGATCTTCACGGTTAATCCGCCTTGGCCCGGCGGCTCAAACCGAAACGGTTCCGCAAGCGGCGTAAGCTCGGCTTGCGATGCTTGCGCAAATTGCTCTATCATTCGTTTCGCTTCCCGGAGCTTCGCCGGATCGAGCTTGCTCACGCCTTGCGAACTATTCAGTTCCGGCTCTTGCTCCTCCACAGGCGGCTTCGGTTGCTCCGGCGGCGGCGAATCAGGCGTCCGTCCGGACGACGACGTCGATGGCGACGGCGTGCCCGGAGAAGCGTCCCGGCGCAAATGTCTCGCTTCCACGGCCAAATCCGCCCATTCGGCGATTTTGCCGTTCGCATCCAGTCTGACGATGAACAGGCGATCCCCCGCCGCTGCGCGAATATTCGTCGCGCCGGTAAGCGAATCCTTATAGGCGGAAGGTTCGTCGCCTGCGTTCGGACGCGTCCGCGATCCCGCGCTTCCTTTGAAATATCGATAGCTCGAGCCGGATTGCAATCCCGTTACTCTTGTCGTCGAATTCCCGGTGCCCGGCGTTAATCCGAGCGAAAGAATGATCGGCGCCGGCGTTGGCGGTTCGGGCGGAGCATCCTTATCTGTCACCGTTAAAGCGATCGGATTCGAATAGATGCGCCAAACATCGTCCAGCAAAGCGGGATCCCCGTCCACCGGAGTTTGAAACGGCCGGAAATCATAATAGATTTGCAACATAGCCGTACCCGGCTTAAGGGCGGACGCCGTTTGGTCGTTCTGTACGGCAACGACGCCGTCATCGGATCCGATAACCCGGATGCCGCCGGATACCGGAATCGACGTTCCCGTTCTGGTCGTTACGCCCGCGGCGAACGTTTGCGGCGTAACCGATTCCCCTACTGCGATTCGGTATTGTTCCGCAACCGGCTGAACCGCGACGGGAACTTCTTTCATCCAATGAGCGTAATCGGTCAGTATGGTGGTCGCTCCTTTGCGGACCATTTGATTGATGCTGCTTTTCGTATTGTAGGTCGACGCGATCAGCGGGATCCCCCGATGCTTGGCATAGTTGATCCATTCCTGCGAATTCACCCCGGACATTTGGGACATGCCAAGCGATACATGCATCGCGGCCATTTTCTCCACATATTGCATCATCGTCTCTTGTTCCGTCGGCCCGCGGTCGGACGTAATCAGCGTAAGCCCGATGTCGGGGCTGAGCTCCGCAACCTTCTTCAGCAAATCGAGGCTGAAGCTGGTGACGTATACGTCCGCCGCCATATCATGCCGCAAGATGTGCTCCACCACCTGCTCCTCGATGCCGATTCCTTTCAACTCCAATTCCAGCACGACATTTTTACCTTTCGCAAACTCCAATACTTCGTCAAGCGTTGGCACTTTCGCGTCGGGATAACGATCGTAAGCTTCCTGCCAATCGGCGTTATCCGTCTTGTTCGCCTGAAGCAGCTTCAGTTGTTCCAGCGTCAAATCTCTGACTTTGCCCGATCCGTCGGTCGTACGGTCCACGCTAAAGTCATGCACAATGACGAGTTTGCCGTCTTTTGTTAGATGAATATCCAGCTCGATCAACTCGATGCCCGCTTCCACCGCCAGTTCGAAGGCCGGTATCGTGTTCTCGGGAGCCAGAGCGTTTAGGCCCCGATGCGCGACGATAAGCGGCGACTGGGAGATGCTGTTCTCGGCGTCATACTGCCGCAGCGCTTGAACGGCATCCGACGAATGCAGCGCTTCGATGCCGGCCGCGCCGAGCGCAATCAAGCGATGGGCGTCGAATTCCGTACCGGAGCCGTACCCCCAAACCGTGATAGTCCGATTGCGCAAATATTGCATCGATTCCTGCGTCAACGCGCGGTGGTCGATCAAGGCAATCATTCCCGTACTGCGCCGAACCGACAGGACAATCTGCTTCAACTGCTCCCGATTCAACTCGCGGTTATCGAACCGAACGGCTCCCCGGTATTCGGGCTGGAGCGCTCTCATCTTGCGCACGATGTTCCAGTCCGGCGAAACAATGATTACATCGGTTGCATTACGCCGTTCAAGCAGATCATGCACCGGCTGGATCAATCGGTTGTCGTCAAGTTCCAGCACGGGGATCGCCTTGTTATCGAGGAAATCCAGCGCCGCGGAAAGCTCCGTATTCCGATTCCTTGCAAACAAGGTGCCGCCTTCGTCCATGCTTACCGTCAACAGGAACGAAGGCACGTTCTGCGGCAACGGATTCGACAACTCGCTGCCCGCGTCGATCAAGGTCGGTCCCGCCACGAGAGCCGTAGCTGGCTCGCTCGCCTTCAGCACACTGTCTTTCAAACCGGGCTCCGGAATCAGATCAGGTCTTCCGTTCGGTCCGAACAGCAGCATGCCGGGCGTCGGGTTCGGTTGTTCCGTAAAATCGGCCGCGGTGCTCTTCGTGTCCCGTGCGTTGACACGCTCAAGGGAGTAGCCCTTCAGCATGACGCCGGCATGCGGCTTGATGCCGAGATACTTCCCTGCCTTATATACAACGGCATCGATAAGGTTTTTGTCCGCATCCAGAAGCAGCACTTCGTCGCCGTTATTTCCGAATTGCATGTTTCCGCAACCCCAGTCGCAATTCGGAATCATATCCGGAACGGACGGATCGGAACCGTCCAGTTCGAAATCGGCCTTCCTGCCGTAGAGCTCCTCAAAGCCCTTGGCGTTTTTCGCGATAACCAGCGCTTGGTACGGTTCGATCCAGGTTCCGTCCGGGAAGTTGAACATGCCTTCCGAGGAGGAAGATCCTTCGATTTCCTTATCCCCCAAATAGTACCCGCTTATATCCATCGTACGGTCCGAAATATTCGTCAGTTCCACATATTCGTACAACGGTTCGTCGTAATTCGGCGTATACATCACTTCCGTAATCAGCAGCGTATCGCTTACCGGGACGGGCAAGGGCCTATCCGGAAGCGAAGGCTTCTTCGCCGCGAAATCGGCCGACGGATCCCCCGTCATGCTTACCCGATGTATCGCATTGCCGTTGCCGTCGGCGATTGCCGTAATCGCCTTGTAGAAAATGCCGCGAAACACTTTGTCGACTTTATATGTAATAAAATCGACCGCATGATACTCCCTGTCCATCAGCAATATTTTGTCGCCGGAATTGCCAAGCTGAACGACGCCTTTGGACCAATCCGTCGCCATCATATCCGGCACGTCGGGATCGTCTTCCGGCCTGTATGCCCCGATCCATGGAAATTCAAAATCCGGTATGACGCCGTACGTTTGCTTAAACAGCTTGCCCGACTGGGCAATCACGATTTCCTGACCGGGCTCGATCGTCGTCCCCGGCGGGAAGGCGGCCATTCCTTCGCCGCTTCCCTGATTGACGCCGTCGCCGATCATGTATCCGCCAATATCGACCGGCATATCCTCATAGTTCTTGATGACGATATATTCCTTGCCGTCATCGGCGCTCGGCGCATCGTACATAAACTGGGAGATGAGCACTTTCGGCAGCGGATCGGCAGGCCCGTTCTCTTCCGGTGGCGTTACCGCCTGCGGCGGGATTTGCCAAGGAAACACTTCCCCCGGCGTGGCCGGCGCCTTGGTCCAATACTTCAGTTGATGAATATCGCCGTTCCGCGGAACTTGATAATGAACGCCAAGCCCGTCGGCAATATCCGAACCGGCAGCATAGGAAGCTTGAGAGACGGCAAGCCCTGTTTTTTTGTTAAAGACGGCTACGGCGCGATCGGCTGTATTGGAAAAACCTTCGGTACCGTTGATCCGAACTTCCGTCACTTGTTCGGAAGACAATTCCACGCCATGCAACTCGTTGAATTCCGCCAGCGTCTTCGCCTTCGGATTCACCCAGAACACATGCGCCGTTTGCGGCTCGATCGTTACGGGCGTAAAATGCTCGAACGTATTGTCGGACGTGCCTGCGCTTGGATAGCGATACATGATGTAATACTCGGCTTCCCCCAACAGCGCCGACTCCGCTCCGATGCGCAGCGGCACATCCGAATTGTTGTATATTTCGAAAAACTCGTAATCGTCCGTTCCCTTGTTGTTCGGGTGAAGCTCGGTAACGAATAATTCCGGCCCATACGCCGTTTCGGTAACTGACACGAAGCGATACCGATCTTCGTCGGGCGTATCCGTCTCGCCAAGCTGCTCCTTCCATTCCTCCTGCGCGGTTCCGTTATCCGTCTCATTATCTGCTTCACTCTCAGATTCGCTGCCAGATTCGCTATCCGAGCCGCTGCCTGTCTCCGCCGCCGATTCGGCCGCTTCTTGTCCGGATTGAACCTCTTCCGCATGGGCTGCGGGAATGACCGCAAACCGGTCAAACCCGAGCAACCCGGAAATCATAGACATCATTAACGCAAAAACGATAGGTTTGCAGACTTGGCGGAGCCTGTTATTCATTCCATTGCTCACTCCCTTGCGTTATGAGTTGCGGGATTACTTAAAGTTTTTCAAAATTTGGTCGGCTTGCTGCTGCGATTTCTGCAGCGCCTCTTTCGGGCTGATCGTGCCTAGCAGCGCGGCTTGAATGTTGTCGTTAAACAGTTTCGTAATTTGGCCGTTCTGGTAAGTCGACAATTCGCTGTCCGCATATTCCAATTGATCTCTCGCCACTTTCGCTTGCGGGAAATCTTCCACATATTTTTTGAGCAAATCCGTTTCGTAAGCCGCTTTCGTCGTGCCTACATATCCGGTATCGATCGACCATTGCGCAACACGCTCCGGCGTTGTCAAAAATTCGATGAATTTGATCGCCGCCTCTTTGTTCTCTTCCGGAATGTCCTTGAACACGTACAAGTTGCCGCCGCCTGTCGGCGAACCGAATTGTTTATTGGCCGGCAAGAAAGCTACGCCGAAATCGAAATTCGCGTCGTTTTTCACTTTCGTCAAGTTGCCTGTCGTATGGAACATCATCGCGGTTTTGCCGCTAATGAAATCGGAAGGTACGGTCGCCCATTCGATTGCGCCTTCCGGCATCACTTTATCTTTGCGGCCTAAATCGACATAAAACTGCAGCGCTTCTTCCACATGCGGCTTATCGAAATACACTTCTTTGCCGTCGTTCGACATAATGTTGTCGCCGTTTTGCAAAGACAGCGCTTGCAACATCCAATATTGATACCCGGTGCTCGGAATTTCAAGTCCCCATTGGGTTACTTTGCCTTGCGCGTCCTTGACGGTCAGCTGTTGCGCGAATTCTCTCAGTTCCGTCCAATTGGCGGGCGCTTTCTCGGGATCCAGGCCGGCTTGCTTAAACAATTCTTTGTTGTAGTACAACACGATCGTACTGCGTTGAAACGGGATGCTCCATACCGTATCTCCCGATTTGGTGTTGCCCATGAACGCTTCATAGAATCCGTCCAAATATTCCTTCGAAAACTTCGGCGTCAAATCTTCGATCGCATTCATCGAAATGAGCGTGTACAAATCGGTCGACAGCAACACGGCCAAGTCCGGCGAGTTTCCGCCCTGCACCGCGGTCGCAACCTTTGTCATCGTATCTTGATAGCTTCCGCCGTAAATCGGTTTGACTTTAATGTTTTCGTTTTCTTTCTGAAAATCTTCCGCCAATTTATCAATAATTTTCGTAATCGGTCCGCCAACGGCTACCGGAAAATAAAATTGAAGTTCCACCGGTTTGCCGCTATTGCCGCCGCCTTCTTTAGGTGCGCTCGATCCTCCTGTCGAATCTTGAGCGTTGTTGCTTTTTCCGCATGCGGACAGGATCATGACAAGAGCAATCATAAGAACAGCCAACTTTTTCATTCCGTTATTCCCCCTAATTGTTAATGATCTTTGCTTCCGAATATGTACCTGGCAGCCGCCTATTGCGGAAGCGTTTTCTTAATATTGCGGAATAATAAATGGAAATGCGGTTGGATAGAGAACATATTCCAGAAATATCCTCCTTTTCCTTATAAAAATAGAAAGAGCCCCCGTGCATAGAAACGCTTCCAAACTTTCGAAAGCGTTATTCATGCAAAGGGCCTCTCATCGTCTCTACCCAATGTTATAAATAACGAATTATTATATTATACTACATGCATGTCACATTTTTGACAAGGATTTTTCGTTAAAAATTCATAAAAAATATTAAATCGCGTTTTTGGCGTAAGAAAGCGCATTGACGAAGCGCTCGTACTGCAGTTCGGCCTCCTCGCCGCTCCAATGCAAAACCTCGGCCATATAAGCGACGACCGCGCGGCCCCACCGCTCCGCGCTGCGAATGTCGAAATTGACCGCGCTGGAACGCCGAATCAGAAAATCCGCCGGCGTGGCCACCATCTCTTCTTCGATGCCATAGTCCAAGGCGGCAAGCATCTCCACATCCGTTTCCAGCCGCTGCGCCGCCTCCCGTACTTTGGCGAATCGATCGAACACCAGCGGCGTATTGCTGCCGTACCGGTTCGCCAGGATGCGGGCGTTCCGCTCGCTTAGTCCGCGTTTGACGCCTTGTTCCGTACTATGGCGCAGAAATGCGTCGAATCCTTCCGGGAAGTTTCCCCCGGACAGCGTTATACGATCGGTCGTGCATCCGGGAAATGGCTTCCCCGTCGCCTCCGTCAGCTGTTTGGCGATTAAATCGACGATGCGTTCGGCCATCTTCCGATAGCCCGTTAATTTGCCCCCGGCAATAGTGACCAGGCCCGAGGGGGATATAAAAATCTCGTCTTTGCGCGACAATTCGGACGGGGACTTTCCGTCTTCGTGAATGAGCGGGCGCAGGCCGGCCCAACTCGATTCGACATCCTGCTCCCGCAAACGAAGCGAAGGGAACATGTCGTTGGCCGAATTCAGCAAATAGGTCAAATCTTCCTTGGTCATCCGCGGATGAACGAGATCGCCTTCATAGTTCGTATCGGTCGTACCGATATACGCCTTGCCGTCCCGCGGAATGGCGAACACCATCCGGCCGTCCGGCGTATCGAAATAAATCGCCTGCCGCAGCGGAAACCGGCTCTGGTCGACCACGATATGGACGCCTTTGGTCAGATGCAGGCGCTTCCCATGTTTCGAACGGTCCAATTCGCGCAACGTATCGACCCACGGCCCCGCCGCATTGACGATTTTCGCCGCTTTCACCTGTATTTCCTTGCCGCTCCATACATCGCGCACGACCGCGCCGCAAACAATGCCGTCTTCGTAAACGAAGCGCTCCGCTTTCGCATAATTGACGGCAAGGGCCCCCCGTTCCGCCGCCGCTTTCATAATTTCGATCGTCAGCCGCGCGTCGTCGGTGCGGTATTCCACGTAATACCCTCCGGCGAGCAGTTTATCGTCGCGCAGCAGCGGCTCCTTGGAGAGCGTCTGCTCTTTGTTCAACATTTTACGCCGTTCCGACCGTTTGACTCCGGCCAGCCAATCGTAAACGTACAGACCGATGGAAGTCGCGAATTTCCCGTAGGTTCCTCCTTTTACGATCGGCATCAGCATCCATTCGGGAGTAACGACATGCTGCGCGTTGCCGTGAACGATCGCCCTTTCGCGGCCTACTTCCCTAACGAGATTAATTTCCCCTTGTTTCAAATAACGGAGCCCGCCATGCACCAGTTTCGTGGAACGGCTGCTTGTTCCCGCCGCGAAATCCTGCATCTCGACCAGCGCCACCTTCAAGCCGCGAACGGCTCCATCGAGCGCGATGCCCGCTCCGGTAACTCCGCCTCCGATGACAAGCATATCGAACGTTTCTTGCTGCAACGAATCGAACAGACCTTCCCGCTCCAAACTTGAAAACTTTCGTCTCATCCTGCACTCCCCCTCCCGGAGAAAGCAAAAAGACCGCAACAACACCCTTGCCTCGATCAAGGATTTGTTTGCGGTCCTCTTCTTATTCTCCGACCATGTTATGAAGTTTTATATTGATTTTTTCAATATCGTAACGAAGTTTGAGGCAGATTTCAATAGTTGTTTGTGATTTTAATCATATTTTGCATAATTTTATCCCTTTCAAATGTAAATTTATCCTTGTATTTCCATATATATCGGTGGTTTATTAGAAATACGCAACAAATTTATGACAAGGAGGTGAACGATCCGCAGCGCAGAATGACGTATGAATGGATATCAAAAATATGAAGGAGGTTGATGACGACATGAATGTCATACGCAGAAAAATTCATTGTATTGCAGTAATCTTTGCGCTCTTGTTTCCCCTCATTCCTGTAAGCGCTTTCGCAATTGCTCCCTGGGCTCCAAACACTTCGTATCAAGTGAACGACGTGGTAACGTACGGCCAGCAGTCCTATAAATGCAGAATCGCCCATACTTCGCTGGTCGGCTGGGAGCCTCCCAATACGCCGGCTTTGTGGGAACTCCAATCCGGCGGCGGACCGGAACCCGAACCGGATACGGCGCCTCCTACCGCTCCGGGCAATCTCGTTTCTACCGAGATAAGACCTGACAGCGTCTCGCTCGGATGGAGCCCGTCGACGGATAACGTCGGCGTCGCGGGCTATGAAGTGTACCGCGATCAGACGCCGGCCGCGACCGTGGCCGGAACGAACGCAACGATAAGCGGACTGACGCCGAATACGTCCTATACGTTTACCGTTCGGGCGAAGGACGCCGCGGGCAATGTGTCCGTTCCCAGCGCTCCGCTTACGGTGACGACGGCCGACCCGGGCGGCGGACCGGGGCCTTCGCCGCTGCCGGGCAAGCTAGTGATCGGCTACTGGCATAATTTCAATAACGGTTCCACGACACTGAAGCTAAGGGACGTTTCGCCGCTCTACGATATGATTCACGTTGCCTTCGCCGAGACGGTCACCGACCGTTCCACCTTAACGTTTACGCCGTATAACGCGACGGTGAACGAATTCAAAGCCGACATCGATTATTTGCACAGCCAAGGCAAAAAGGTGCTCATCTCGATCGGAGGCCAGAACGGTTCGGTCGAACTGGCGAGTGCCGCGGACGTGCACAATTTCGTCGCTTCGCTGACGAATATTATCCAAACGTACGGCTTTGACGGCCTGGATATCGATTTGGAGGGCGGTTCCGTTTCCTTGGCCGGCGGAGATACCGATTTCCGCAATCCGACCACCCCGAAGATCGTCAACCTCATCAACGCCGTCAACCAGCTCAGCGCCAATATCGGCCCGGACTTTATGCTCACAATGGCGCCGGAAACGGCTTACGTGCAAGGCGGCCTTGTCGCGTACGGCGGACCGTGGGGAGCCTACCTGCCGGTCATTCACGCCTTGCGGGACAAGCTGAACTTCATTCATGTCCAGCATTACAATGCGGGAGGCAATGAAGGACTTGACGGACGCGTGTACAATCAAGGAACCGCCGACTTCCAAGTCGCGATGGCGGAAATGCTGCTGCACGGCTTCCCGATCGGCCGCAATCCGAATAACGTGTTCCCGCCGCTGCGCGAGGATCAGGTAGCCATCGGCTTGCCCGCGGTACCGAGTGCGGCCGGCGGCGGTTATACCGCTGCGGCGGACGTTCAAAAAGCGTTGAAATATATCGTTCAGGGAACGTCTTACGGAGGAACGTATCAATTGCAAAAACCTTCCGGTTATCCGAACTTCCGCGGAGTCATGACTTGGTCGATCAATTGGGACGCGACAAGCGGTTACGCCTTTGCCAATAATGTACGGTCCGCACTCCATTCGTTCGGCAGTTCGGCCTTGGATCAACTACAGTAACCCTGTCCATCTTCGGTTCAAGCAACCGGCGCCATGTTTGCATCCCGCCGCCGCATGCCAGCGGGGCGGGATGCCGTTTCCATGCTCCCTTCTACTTGACCATAGCGAGGGCCAAACCGTCGTAAGCCGGAAGCATGGCGCTTTGCAGCCGCTCGTCCTGCGCGATTTGTTCGTTAAAGCGGCGCACGGCCAAGACGGACGGGCCGTTCTTGTCCGGATTGACAGTGCGGCCGCGCAGCAATGTGTTGTCGGCCGCAATAACCGCGCCCGGATTGGCCAAGCGAATCGCCCATTCCAAATAATTCGGATAGTTCTCCTTATCCGCGTCGATAAAGAAAAAGTCGAACTTCGCCCCTTCCCGCTCCAACTGCGCCAGCGAGTCGAGGGCTTCGCCGATTCGATAAGAGACGCGGTCGCCGAAGCCCGCTTCGGTCAAATGCCGTTTCGCCACGGCGGCGTACCCCTCCTCCAGCTCCAATGAAACAAGCGATCCGCCTTCCGCTAATCCGCGGGCCAAGCATATGCCGCTATACCCGCCAAGCGCGCCGATCTCCAGCACTTGCCGCGCGCCCGACAGATTAACGAGCAGCGTTAACAGCCTGCCGTAATTCGGCGCGACCGAAATTTCCGGCATTCCAAGCTCGCGAATATTCGCCTTCACCCGTTCCAACACCGGATCCTCCGGATAGAGCGCATCCATATATTGTTCTTCGACCGTCATATATAACTCATCTCCTACATGTTTGTAACCTGGCTGAAATTCACCTATACTTGATTGTACCAGAAATCATTGTAACAGAAATCGCAAAGTGGAGTGAACCGATAGCATGAGCAAATTGGAATTGATCGCAACCGCGCCGATGGGACTCGAAGCGGTCGTTGCGCGCGAGTTGCGCGAACTGGGATATGAAGATGCGCAAACGGAAAACGGGCGCGTTATGTTTCGAGGGGATCTGATCGATATTTGCCGGGCCAACTTATGGCTCAGATCATCCGATCGCGTATTAATCAAAATGGGCATGTTCCCGGCGCGAACGTTCGACGAATTGTTCGAAGGGGTCAAGGCGCTGCCGTGGCCGGATTGGATTCCCGAGCACGGCGAATTCCCGGTGGAAGGCAAGTCTCATAAATCTCAGCTCAGCAGCGTGCCGGCCTGTCAGGGCATCGTCAAAAAAGCGGTCGTTGAGAAAATGAAGCAGCGCTATAAAACGGAATGGTTTCCCGAGAACGGGCCGCGTTATGTGATCGAAGTGTCGCTGCTGAACGATATGGCGCTGATAACGCTGGATACGACCGGTCCGGGGCTGCATAAACGCGGCTACCGGAAGCTCGTCACCGAAGCGCCGCTGAAGGAAACGATGGCGGCGGCGATGGTGCTGCTCAGCCGCTGGAACGCGCATCGTCCGCTATACGACCCGTTCTGCGGGTCGGGGACGATCGCAATCGAGGCCGCGATGATCGGCTGGAACATCGCGCCTGGCTTGCGGCGCGCGTTCAACGCCGAAGCGTGGCCGGCGGTGCCGGCCTCCCTGTGGCAGCAGGCCAGGGAGGAAGCTTACGATTTGCTGCGGGACGACGTGCCGCTGCAAATCGCAGCTTCCGACATCGACAGCGCAGCCGTCGATGTCGCGCTCGCCGCGGCGAAGGCCGCCGGCCTCGCCAAGGAAATCGACTTTCGCGTCCTGCCGGTCGCGAAAGCGCGGCCCGAGGGGGATTACGGATGCATCATCACGAATCCCCCTTACGGCGAACGGCTCGGCGACAGCGACCAAGCCGAGAAAGTGATTCGCCAGCTTGGCTTCACCGCCGCGCAGCTGCCGACATGGTCGGTGTTTGCGCTTAGCCCGGGCAAGCAGTTCGAGCACTACTTCGGCCGCAAAGCCGACAAGAGACGCAAATTGTACAATGGCAGAATCGAATGCCAGTACTATCAATATTTAGGCCCGCTTCCCCCGCGCCGTTCCTAATATGCCGGGGGGTTCCGAAGCGCATCGCCGGAGCCCCCCCTCCCCTTTCATCGCCATTCCGCTTACCCATGTAATGCCAATTAAGTTTTATGAAAACTTTGGATATAATGGGGAATATGGTGCAAGCGAACATTTTTTAAGGGAAAGGGCTTTTCATGATGTACTCATCGCTTCAAACCGCATACCGGGGCATTCGCCTGTCTTTGCAATGGATCGCACGAATCCGGTATATGGAATATTTTTTGTTTATCGCGATCATTTGCTATAAGCTGACTTTATTCGACCGATATACGAACATTCCTTACATGAGGATGGAATCGTCCGATTATTACGTTGCGATCGGCTCCATACTCGTTTGTTCATTTTGGGTCGTTTTTTTGCCGCAGCGCGGCAGGCTCGTCAGCTTGTTTCTGCTTAATGTTTTTATGTCGACGCTTATATATGCCGATCTGATTTATTACCGGTATTTCAAAGATTTCATTTCCGTGCCGGTATTGCTGCAAGCCGGCCAGGTCGGGTCGCTCGGAGACAGCATCGCATCGCTGCTGGCATGGAAAGATCTTTATTTCTTCGCCGATCTGGCGGTTCTGCTGCCGCTTCTCATTGCCGCTTGCGTCTCGATTGGCCGCCGCCGCAGACAAGCCGGCACGTTCCGTTTCTTCCAAAAGGCGGGGCGGGGCAAATTCGCGCTTCGATTCGGCGTAAGCATCGTTATTTTTCTTCTAGGTGTTTCGTTCATCTACTATCCGATTACAAAAGCGACTTCCACATGGGCAAAAGGGCTGTTCGAGGGCAATTGGTGGAACGTTTCCCTGTACAATGTGACCGGCTTGATCGGCTTTCACGGTTACGACCTGTACCGGTATGCCGACGAACATTGGCTGTCCAAGCCAGGCATATCGGAGGAGCGGACGGAGGAAATACGCGGGTGGTTCGCGGCAAACAAGCTACAGCCGCAGCCGATAAACGAGCTGTTCGGCGCTTATCGCAACAAGAACGTTATCGTCATTCAGGCGGAGGCGTTCCAAAATTTCGTCATCGGCCGGCAAATCGGCGGGAAAGAAATTACGCCGCATTTGAACGCATTGATCCGGGAAAGCATGTATTTCAGCAACTATTATCATCAGACCGGGCAAGGGCGCACGTCCGACGCCGAATTTGCATCCGCCGCCTCGCTTCATCCGCTGCCGACCGGATCGGTATTTACCCGGTATCCCGGCGGTACGTTCGATTCGCTGCCGCGCATCCTCAAGGAACAAGGATATGAAACCGGAGCCTATCATGCCTATGAGGCCAGCTTCTGGAATCGGTACAATATGTACGCAAACATCGGTTACGACCGCTTTTACAGCAAAAAAGATTTCAAGATCGACGAACCGCTCGGCTGGTCGCTGGCAGACGCGTCGTTTATGCGCCAATCGCTGGATTTCATGGATCAATCGCGGCAGCCCTTCTACTCGTTTCTGATTACATTATCGAGCCATCATCCGTATTCCCTGCCGCCGGAACGGCAGCTGCTGGACGTCGGGGAGCTGAAGGGTACGATGTTCGGCGATTATTTGCAGGCCGTGCATTATGTGGACGGCGCGGTCGGACAGCTGATCGCGCAAATGAAAGAACGAGGCTTATGGGATCAAACGATTTTCGTCTTTTACGGGGATCACGACAATTCCATTGCGGAAACGGAACCGCTCGAACGGTTGCTCGACCGGTCGTTGTCGGAGCTCGATCTCGAACAAATCATCAATCAGGTGCCGATGATCGTCCATTTGCCGGACGGCTCGCACGCGGGAACGTACGAGCAAGTCGGCGGCCAGTTGGATATGGCGCCGTCGCTCTTATACTTACTTGGCATTCCCCGAGAGTCCTATTACATGATGGGAAACAATCTGTTTGCCTCGGATCCGAAAACGGTCATTTTGCGCTCGGGCGCCGCAACGGACGGTGAGCGGTACTATAAACCGGCGGCGGACGGCAATTTCGAGCATGGAGCTTGCTACGATCTGACGACCCGCACGCAAACGGACGTCGCCGCTTGCCGGTCGATCGCCGACAAGGCGAAAGAAGAGCTGAATATTTCCGATCAAGTGATAATGCACAATCTTATTGCGCAATTTCGCCGGAAATGAACGCAGCAAAGCATGAGGAAACCGCCGGAGCGCATCGCTCCGGCGGTTTGTATTTATCCATTTCTCCCCTTGCGTAGGAAGGCTGGAACCCATATTGTACAATATACAACATCTCGCTTACTATCCATACGTCCATCACGCCATTGTTGTAGTTTCTACAACATTTTGGCGTGAAATCGGGCCTTTTTGCTATCCTATTCGCGATCTTGTTGTACGATTTACAACATAATAACCCATTTCTCCTTTTTAACGGCTCGTATGTTGTATTCCTTACAACCTGTACAACCCCGTATCAAGAAAATGATCTGATGGATACTTATAGCCTTATTTTTTGGTAAACAAAATGCCGATCGTCTGCGGCCCGCAATGGCTCGAAATGACGCAGCCCGCATCGGATACGAGCACTTCGCGCGCGCCCGTCTTTTCTATAAGCGTTTGGCGCAGCGCTTCCGCGTCTTCCCCCGCCATCGAATGCGTGACGAAGATAATATCGCCGTCCATCTCTTCCTTCCGGGCGAGCGCATTGTCCAGCAGTTGCTGCAGCGCTTTGTCGCGTTTCCCGCGAATTTTGCTCGCCGGCGTCATTTTACCGTCGCTGACTTTAATGACAGGGCGGATTTTCAGCAGGCTTCCAATCAAGTTCTGCAAGCCCGAGCAGCGCCCTCCCTTATATAAAAATTCCAGCGTATCGATCACAAATTCGGTCTCTACCTTGCCGCGCACATCCTGCAGCATCCGCTCGATCTCCGCCACGCTCCGGCCGGCCTCCGCGGCGTGTACGGCTTTCATGACCTGCAGCCCGATGCCTGTAGACAAATTGAGCGAATCGAACACGGTAACCCGCCCTTCCGGAAATTCCCCGGCGGCGATCAGCGCATTCTGGCAGGTGGAGGATAAATGCGACGAAATGCCGATATAGAGAATATCGTCGCCCTGTTCGATAAACGGGGCGAACGCCTCGATAAAATCGCCCGGCGAAGGCGCGGACGTTTTCGGCAGCTCGCCCTTGGCGCGAACTTCGGCGTACAGCTGATCCGTATGGAGATCGACCCCGTCGCGATAAGCCTTCTCGCCGAACGAAACATACAGCGGCACGATGCCGATTTGATGCCGTTCGATAAGCTGCGGCGGCAAATCGCATGTGCTGTCGGAAAAAATTTTAATCCTTCCCATAATACACCTCGATATTAGACTTGGCCCAACCTATTGTTCGTCGAATTGGTTCGGATTCGTGCCAACGCGTTCCCCGGTATTCATCCCGTTGATCGCTTCCATATCTTCCGCCGCAAGCTCAAAATCGAATATGTCGGCATTTTGCGCGATCCGTCCGGGATTGACCGATTTCGGAATCGTTACGACTCCGTTCTGCAAGTCCCAACGCAATATCACTTGCGAGACCGATTTGCCGTATTTCGCGGCAATGTCTGCAAGCAGCGGATGATCGAGCAGTTTGCCTTGCATCAGCGGACTCCAAGCTTCCATCTGGATGCCGTGATCGTTGCAAAAGCGCAGCAGTTCGGTTTGAGCGAGACGCGGATGGTATTCAACCTGATCGACCGCAGGCACGATTTCGCCGTCCGCCATAATCGCCTGCAGATGATGTTCGTGAAAATTGCTTACGCCGATCGCACGGACATAGCCTTCTTTATATAGCTTTTGCAATGCCTTCCACGTATCTATGTACTTGCCTTTGACCGGCCAATGAATCAAGTACAAATCAACGTAGTCGAGCCGCAGTTTTTGCCTGCTTTCTTCAAACGCCCGCAAAGTGGATTCATAACCTTGATGCTCGTTCCAAACTTTTGTCGTAATGAACAATTGATCGCGCGGAATTCCGCATTCGGCGACCGCTTCCCCGACGCCCGTTTCATTCCCGTATACCGCTGCCGTATCAATGCTGCGGTATCCCAGTTCAATTGCGGTTCTAACAGCCTGCCGAACTTCGTCCCCATCTTTCGCCTTCCAGACGCCCAATCCGAACCAAGGCATCAGCACTCCGTTGTTCAAGCGGGTGCAATCTGAAATATGTTGCGGCATTTCGATCAGTCCTCCCATAGTTTGGTAGATTGTTATAAATCTATGAATATCATACCATATCATTCACGGCAATCCCAAGAAACGCGCCGTGTAGCCGCTAAAGGTTGCTGTCAAAAAAAGACCGCATGCAAACTTCGTTTGCACTGGTCTTCATCGGTGTTACTGTTGCTCGTCGGTCACGGACCGGAGTCTCTCTTGTTCGGTTTGAAGCATTTGTTGAACGAGTTGGACAGGCTGCAGGTTGTCGCCCGCATCGATCTGGGCAACGGCGTTCTCCGCATGTTCCAGCGCGTTCTGCGCTTGCGCTACCGTTTGCTCGTTCGGGTGGGACAGCGCCTGGGATATCGCGTTGCGCGCCCTGTCGACGGAATTTTGCGCTTGCGAGACCGGATTTTGCGATTGCAGCGACGAATCTTCGTTTCTTGCCATTGAACTACCTCCTTGCATCTCCTAATTCGAATGGTTCAAGATTAGGATAAGCAAACGAAGGTACAATTATCCCGCTGCAGCCGTAAAGTTCGACCGGCGTCAGCATCGCTTTATTGCTTCACGTACTGGCTCGCCTTCTCGATCGCTTCGTCTTCCGTCGGCGCGGTAACGTACCGGCCGTTGATGAATATAAATACCCGTTTGTTGCACGGGCCGCAATACGACTTGCATCCGATCTTAATTTCGGCGTCGGGCGCCAATTGCTTTAATTTAGGCAGGATAGATTTCATTTTAATATGTTTGCATTTATCGCATATGCGAATATCGTTAGCCATAACGGATCCTTCCCTTGTTTGTCGTTGCATGCGTTCGCTTCCCAAGCGAACGCGGGGTTCGCGGTCGGCTCGGCTTCCTTAATGGTCGCCGTGATTCCCTTTGGACGGATTGGTAATGACAAACCCTTCTTGCGGAAAATATAAATAATCGATTTTTACGCCGTCAAGCATCGGTTCGTCCTTCGCCAATATGACGTCGATTTCCTTATCGGTAGAAACGACAACATCGTTGTCCGTAGGTTTGTCCAAATCGAGGCCGTAATGCGCATGGTCGCCGTGAGCGTGCGTGACAACGACGCGCAGCTTCAGCTCTGCGTTCTCCTCTTTTTCCAGTTCCCGCTTGATCACTTTCGCGGCGTTGCGCGTTATTTTGCATTTCATGAATGCCATCTCCTATTTTATCGAAGTTCGTTAAGATTGCTTGTTATCCTCTTCTTATTGTAAAAGAACGCTTCCGCTAAAGCAACAGGATTACAGGAGACCGGCATATTTGCGTTCCACGTAATCGACGAACCAGTGCATGGCAAACAAGGTGACGCCTATATCGTCAATCGGAAGCAGCGGCAAGACATCGGGAAGCACCCAATAGAGCAGAACGGGGATGGAAAATAACAATTTATCGTAAACCGACACTTGTTTCGAGAAAATCAGTTTCGGCATCCGTTTCAGCACATGCGCCCAGCGGCGCAGCGACCACCAGCTTCTTTTCATCGTATCCGCCCCTTATGGCAAATGTTCTTGTTAGTATTCTCAAGAACGGACAGTCTAACCCGCGAGCCGCCTTTAACGGATTTTAAGCGCTTCGATGAACAAACCTTCCATCTCGTTGTATATATCTTTGAAATGATAGTGCGGCAGCGGATTCAGCCCGATGCCCGCTTCAACGGTAAAGCCCGGTTTGCGGAATTGTTGGATGAACCAGTCTTTGAATCCCGCGTCGCTGCCGGACAGCTTGACGGCCCGGTAACCGCTCGCTTGCGCGAATTTCTCCGCGATCCGTTCCGATTCCTCCGGTTCGTAATCCCGGTAGTTCCAATAGATTTCCTGGCCTTGCGTATGCAGCGACACGGCGAGGTCAAACCGCTTGTTCCGCGTGAATTCCGCAAGCGCGACCGCTTCCGGTTCGGTAAGCGGCTGCTCGGACGTATAATCGCGCGGGCCGGGCCCGGATTTGCCGCGCCGCTTGCGCTCTTCCTCCCAATGTGCGGGGAACTGGTCGTTCAGATCGACTCCGCGAATATTCGCTTTCCAACGGGCGAATTGGAACGAACCGTTATTCCATTGCAACAGCTGCTTGTAATACGGATGCTGCGGCGTAATTCCTTCCTGCACCAACTCCACGCCGTCGGGATTGACCATCGGCACGATCCATAATGTCGTCTTGTTCATCCGTTCCTGCGGATCGAGGCCGCGCCATGGTCCGCCCGACCGGTATGCCCTGGCATAACGTTCGATAAATTTCATCAGCAGCGGCGTCGTGATCCACTCATTGGCGTGAACGGCGCCGTTAAAATGAACCTTATACTCGCCGTTGCCGATGCGCAGCGCAGGAATCGGTTTTCCCATTACGCTTTTCCCGATCGTTTCGTATTGTATAAAATCGTATTTGCCGCAGAGCGAGTCGATGTCCTCCATTAATTGGGCATACCCGTACTCCGCTTCGACCTTCACGATTTCCCCGTTTTTGCGAACCGGAATGACGATGCTTTGTCCGATCTTTAGACGCTGCGGATGAACCGTCGCATTGGCGGCCGCAAGCGCCTGGATCGGGACCGCGAATCGCCGGGCGATATCGTAGAACGTATCGCCTGCTTGAATGATATATACGTTTAACGGCCTGACGGGAATGTAGATGACTTGGCCGGGAATGACGTAGCTTGCTTCGCTCGCCTGCGGATTGGCTGCGAGCAATGCGTGCGGGTGAATGGCATATCGTGATGCGATGCGCAGCCACGTATCCCCCTTCTGTGCGACATACGGAAATGACATCGGTTAAGCCTCCTTCTAGAACTACGCTTTACTGGAGCATATGCTGCGACTTGTCCGAACATGAGTGTCAATTTCCGCGGCTGCCCCGCGAGGCGCGTCGGACAATGCCGTGTCCCTCCGCCGCGAAAAAGGAGCCGCCCCGCCTGATGCCGACTCGGGACAACTCCTTTTTCGTTATGCTATACGATTTTGGGCACTTGCCATACAACAGGGGTCAATTGAATCTGTTCCCCTAACCATTGTTGAGCGATTTTTTGAAACATTCTCGGATCTCCGCTGCAAAAAAACTGGTGCACCGGAATTTCGTCCGCTTTCGCAAGCTGGCCGTATTGATACAGGATGGCGCTAATCTCGCGGGCCGTTTCGTCCGCCGAACTAATCAGCTTCACGCGCGGCCCCATCACTTCGGAGATCGGCTCCATCAGAAAGGGATAATGCGTACAGCCGAGAATTAAACAATCGATCGGCTTCGAGCGAAGGTTTTGCAACGATTCCCGCACCGTTCTCCATGTTTCCATATCGCGAAACATCCCCTTCTCCACGAGAGGAACGAACTGCGGACAAGCCTCGCTGACAACTTCGATATGCGGCGAAATTTCTCTCAGAGCATGAACGTAGGCGTTGCTGCGAATCGTTCCTTCCGTCCCGATGACGCCGACATATCCCGTTTCCGTCGCATTAATCGCCGCACGCGCTCCGGGGTGAATGACTCCGACGACGGGAACGTTCACGCGGGAGCGAATCGTTTCCAAGGCAACAGCCGTTGCCGTATTGCAAGCAATCACGACCATCTTAGGTTGAAATTGAAGCAAATAATCTACAATTTGTTGCGTAAATAAAGTGACTTCTTGGGGCGAACGCGGTCCGTATGGGGTGCGTGCCGTATCTCCGAAATACAGAATCTTTTCCCGCGGAAGCTGTCTCATCACTTCTTTCACTACCGTGAGACCGCCCACTCCCGAATCTAGTATTGCGATTGCCTGCTGCACGTCCACACCGCTTCCTTCTAAATATAGGTTAGTCGTTCCATGTTACAATATGAATTGTTATTCGAAAACGTACCTAAATCTTAACCGAATTTATACGAAGGTTCAAGAGACATTCAGCGCAGGAATAATAGACTAGCTATTTTTTATGATTGACAGATTTCATCCTTTAATTTACATTAGTAGTAAACACTGGCTTATATCGCGTTTTCCCGCAAAATTAAAGCGTTTCAATTCTATGAAAGGAGGTGAAACGGACAACTCCGTCGTCTCTACTTGCAACGAATAAATGAAAGGAGATGAATCGTATGTGATCCTTCGCCAAACCGTGTTGCGCAGCATGCTCATCGCCCTATAAATAAAGTTCCGAGCGTTCGGACGGGAGCGGTTTTGAAACCATCTTCATCAAAAAAATGAAAGGGGTTTCAAAGAGTATGACCAGGAAAAAAAGATTGTTATCCATTTTTGCGATCATCGCGTTAATGCTGCAAACGTTAGCGATGATTCCGGCCTCCGCCGAGCCGTCGGCCGGCGCGGACGGCCGGATCGGCATTTCCGCGATCAACGGCAAAATTATCGGCGCGTATGTGGCCGACTGGCATTTTCCGGCCGTCAATACGATTCAGGCGAACAAATTAACGCATATTTTCCATGCTTTTTCGAGCGTCAACAACAGCGGGCAGATTATTCCCGGCAACGTAAACAACATGAATCAGCTCACCTCGCTTAAGACAAGCTATCCTCATCTGAAAGTGCTCGTATCGGTCGGAGGTTGGGGCAATACGGGCGGCTTCCCTACCGTCGCTTCAACGGATGCGAACCGGACCGCGTTCGCGAATAACGCCGTATCATTCATGCGCACCTATCGTTTGGACGGCCTCGATCTCGATTGGGAGTACCCGACCGCAAACGATAGGCAAAATTACACGAAACTGATTCAAAAGCTGCGGGAAGTGTTCGATGCGGCCAGCGCGGCGGACGGGCGTACCGGTTCGAACAAATATTTGATCACGGCGGCTATGCCGTCGGGGCCTTACGGTTTGGAAGGAATCGACTTGGGCGCCGTTCATCCTTACTTTGATTTTATCAACGACATGACCTACGATATGCATGAGAACAGCAACACGCATCATACCAGCCTTTACACTTCATCTTTGAGCCCGAATTATAGCGGCCACAAGTCGATTCAGCTGTACAAAAACGCCGGCGTTCCGAGCGCGAAGTTGATGCTCGGCGGCGCCTTCTATTCCCGCGGCGCCTTGGACGACGGCACATACGACACGCTGGTCCAAAGCTATATCAACAAAAACGGCTGGACCCGCCAATGGGACAACACGGCAAAAGCGCCGTACTTGACGAATGGCGGCAGATTTATCAGCTATGACGATACGCAATCCTTGACGGAAAAAGCAAATTATGTGCTGCAAAACAACCTTGGCGGCATCTTCTTCTGGGAATACGGACAAAACATGAACGGCGAACTGCTGAATGCCATCCACACGGCAATTAGCGGCGGCGGCGGTCCGAATCCCGGCGATACGACTCCGCCGACGGCGCCGACAGGCTTGACGGCAACGGGCAAAACGAGCACAAGCGTCAGCTTGTCCTGGAACGCGTCTACGGATAACGTCGGCGTAACCGGATATGAAGTGTACCGGGGCGGAACGCTCGCAGGAACTGCGGCAAGCACTTCGTATACCGTGACCGGCCTAAGTCCCGGTACGACTTACAGCTTCACGGTCAAAGCCCGGGATGCGGCGGGCAACGTCTCGGCGGCCAGCAGCGCGCTGAGCGTCACAACCGACAGCTCGGGCGTACCCGGCACCGCCCCCTGGCAGCCGTACAAAGCGTACAGCGTCAACGATCTCGTAATCTATAACGGCAGCACCTATAAATGCATCCAAGCGCACACCTCCTTGCCGGGCTGGGAACCGCCCAATGTACCGGCGCTATGGGGGCTGCAGCCTTAACAAGTTCCGTTTGAATGAGTTCCGCCGCCCCTGAGTTCTTCCCCCTGCCGCTTTCTTTGCCAGCGGCAGGGGGATTTTTCATCTCCTGTCCGATTTGCTTGAGAGGATTGAAACCGAATTGCAACTTTTTCCCCATTTTTTCGTCATATAATCAATCCATATTACAATTTTCGAGAGGAACTATACTATGAAGCTGGAATCAAACGCAACGCCGGCAACGGCGACGGTTACGGGCAGCCGCAAAGATCGAATGAGGAAACGGCGCAAGCGCAATGCCTTCGTTCGCTTTGTCCGGCGGCTCTTCATCGCTCTTTGTCTGATCGGGACGGCCGCCGCCGTCTGGGCGTTCTTCACTCCGTCCGGCACGCAGTTTCGCTATTTGGTTGCCGATACGCTCATCACGACGCAGCATCGCCATTGGGCGAAATATGTGATTGGCGAAGAAGAATTGAAAAGACGGGTGGAAGCATACAATCATCGTTTTGAAGAAATGGGACAGGAAGAGGATCTGCACGAAATAGCGCCGGTTCCCGAAGTCGAACATAAGGAACTGGTGGAAATCAAGCCGGTTAGCGGCAACGGATATAAAGGCTATTTGATGATCGTGAACGATCCGACCAAAATTCGGATCGTCGTCCCCAATCGCGTCGGTATGGGCGAGAAAGTATCGAGCATGGTGAGCCGCACCGGGGCGATCGCCGGAGTCAACGCGGGCGGATTCGCCGATCCGGAGTGGAAAGGAAACGGATTTAAGCCGATCGGTTTGGTCATCGCAAACGGGAAAATCTATTACAACGGCCTCGGCTCGAAAAAGAAAGTACAAATCGTCGGCATCGACCGCAACGGGAAAATGGTAGCAGGCAATTATACGCTGGATGAGATGGAGGAAATGGGCGTCAAGGAGGCGGTAAGCTTCTCCCCGCGCATTATCGTCAACGGCAAAGGCCTGGTGAAAAACGCCGACGACGGATGGGGCATCGCCCCCCGTACGGTAATGGGCCAGCGCGAAGACGGCGCGATTATGTTCCTAGTCATCGACGGACGTCAAACCCATAGCGTTGGGGCTAACCTGTACGATTGCCAGCAAGTGATGCTGGACAACGGCGCCGTGATCGCCGCGAACCTCGACGGCGGATCGTCGACCGTGCTGGTGAAAGACAATGAAATCGTGAACAGCCCGGCGAGCAAATACGGCGAACGGTATTTGCCGACGGCGTTCCTCGTCTTTGACGATCCGGATGCGGTCGACGTCCCTAACATTTGGGAAGGGCTTGATCCGAGCAAAATAGATCCCGGCAAAAAAATAAAGAGATAAACGTTCGCAGCCGGAAGACGGCGAAAAGTGTCGTGATCTTTCTCACACACAAACCGGATGTTAATGAAATATACTATATTGGTACGAATACCCTCAGTGCTTGCGTGCGAGGGTATTTATTTTAGGGCAATTCCAGCTTTTAGGCAATAAAATAGTTGGCTCGCCTGAGAAATACTGCTAAAATTAGAATTATACATCTATTTCATCATTCTTTTGAAGGGAGTAATAGGATGGTTACTTTGCCCAAATTGAACGAACTAGGCTTTTTTGAAATCAGGCTCGAATCCATCGGCGGACTGGGTGCAAATTTAGCTGGAAAAATGCTCGCCGAAGCAGGCGTAGTTGGTGTCGGACTCAACGGTGTCAGCTTTTCCTCTTACGGTTCGGAGAAAAAAGGGTCTCCCGTCAAAGCTCACATCCGGTTTTGCGATACGAACACCAACATTCGCGACGCATCGCCGGTCGAAAGACCGCATGTCGTCGGCATTTTCCACGAATCGTTATCGAAAACCGTCAATGTGATCAGTGGTATATACGAAGATAGCATTGTCCTCGTCAACTCCACGAAAACACCGGAACAATTGAAAGAGAAGATGAAATTGCTAGGCGGTACGATTGCGGTAGTCGACGCGATCGGCATCGCGCTTGAAGAAAAGAACAGAACGAATATGGCGATGCTGGGGGCTCTGTTCCGTCTCTGCGATTTTCTCGATCCCGAAACGATGAAAGCGGTTATCCGCAAATCGCTCGAGAAGAAATATCCGCAGGCGGTTCAACCTGCGCTTCGCACATTTGAAAGAGGTTATAACGAAGTGCGTTTTCAAACGTTCGATCTTCCCGAAGGCATGCAAATGCCGGCGTTCGTACGGCAAGATACTCCGGTTCTCGGTTACGAGACGCAGCCGATCGGCGGAACGATTACGAATCCGGGCAACAGCATCTTGAAGGATCTGAGCATCTCCCGCGCCGGGATGATGCCGCATTTCGCCGAGGACAAATGCATCCATTGCGCCGCCTGCGACAACGTTTGTCCCGATTTTTGCTTCGTATGGGAAGAGCAATTGGACAAGAGGGGCCGCCCGCAAATGTTTCTGCAGGGCATAGACTATCAATATTGCAAAGGCTGCCTGAAATGCGTCAAAGCTTGCCCGACGGAAGCTTTGACCGACGAAAGGGAGGAAGACGGTTACGCGGAAGCGCATCGCGTGCCTCACCGTTTCGATTTAGCCGTGAATTGAAAATAGTCGTTTGAAAGGTGGAATCCAAATTGGCCATTGACGTCAAAAAAGAGTTAGGGAAAGCGAAAGTGGAGCAGCGGATCGTATACGAATCCGGCAACGAGATGGCCGCATACGCGGCGCATCAGATCAACTACCATATTATGGGATACTTTCCCATTTCCCCTTCTACGGAAGTCGCGCAATTTCTGGATTTAATGAAAGCGAACGGACAACATGACATTAAGCTTATTCCCGCCGACGGCGAACACGGCTCGGCCGGCGTCTGCTACGGAGCGTCGACCGCCGGTGGGCGCGTCTTTAACGCGACGAGCGCCAACGGATACTTATATATGCTGGAGCAAATGCCCGTCCAATCGGGGACGCGCTTCCCTATGGTCATGAATCTCGTATGCCGGTCGGTATCCGGTCCGCTCGATATTCACGGCGACCATTCCGATCTGTATTACGCGCTCAATACAGGCTGGCCGATATTAATGTGCCGCGATCCGCAAGCGGTCTACGACATGAACATTATCGCCCTCAAACTTGCCGAAGATCCAGAGGTGCGGCTGCCCGTGCTCGTCGCATCGGACGGCTATTTCACTTCCCACCAGAAACGCCGCGTCCAGACGTTCGCGCATCGCGAGGATGTCTTGAAGTTCGTCGGAGAACAACCGCCGGCTGGCTTCCCGGACACCCTTGACCGCAACAACCCGATTACGGTCGGACCTTATATGAACGAACCGGACTATATCAACAACTGCTATCAGCAATCGGTAGCGATGTATAAGGCGGAAGGCGTCTATGAACGGATCCGGCAAGAGTACGCGGAACTGACGGGACGCGATTATCCGATTCTCGACCTGTACCGGATGGAAGACGCGGAGGTGGCCGTATTCCTGATGAACTCCGCTTCGGAAATCATTAAAGACGTCGTCGACCAATTGCGGGCCAAAGGCATTAAAGCCGGCTCGATCGCGCCGAATATGATTCGTCCGTTCCCGCAGAAGCAAATCGCCGAAGCGTTGAAGAATGTCAAAGCGGTGACGGTCGGCGACCGCGCCGACTCGTACGGCGGGCATGGCGGCAATATGGTCAACGAGATTAAAGCCGCGCTGTTCACGCACGGCAATCATTCGACGATGGTGATCAGCCGCATCTACGGTTTGGGAGGCAAAGATTTCTACGCCGAAGACGGCCATAACCTGTTCGGGTTCGCCATCGACGCCATGAACAAAGGCAAGGTCGAAGTGCCGTTCGATTATTACGGCCATACGCCGGGCGATCCGGCCAAGGCGCCGAAACGCGTCCTGAACCCGATGAAATACGAAGATTTGAACACCGGGCTCATTACGGTGACGCCGGACGAATCGACGGGCAAAGTCAATGTCAAAATGCCGCCGCTGCGCGCGCTGACGAAAAAACCGAAACGGATCGCGCCGGGGCACGGCGCTTGTCCGGGATGCGGCATTTTCTCCGGCTTGGAGCTGTTCTTCAAAGGCATCGAAGGAGATATCGTCGCTCTCTTCCATACCGGATGCGCAATGGTCGTCACAACCGGATATCCTTATTCCTCGCATAAAGCGACTTATATTCACAACCTGTTTCAGAACGGGGCGGCGACGTTGTCCGGCGTAGTCGAAATGTTCTGGGAGCGCAAACGTAGAGGCGAACTGGCCCACCTTAATTTGCCGGACGATTTCACGTTCGTCATGATTACAGGCGACGGCGGCATGGACATCGGCATGGGGCCGGCCATCGGCGCGGCGCTGCGCAATCATAAAATGATTATTCTGGAATACGATAACGAAGGTTATATGAACACGGGCGCGCAACTGTCGTACTCGACGCCGCTCGGCCATCGCACGTCCACTTCCAACGTCGGTTCGGACCAAGCGGGGAAAGTGTTCCATCATAAAGATACGGCGCAAATTATGGCGGCTACGCATATTCCATACGTCTTCACGGGATCGGAGGCATTCCCGCAAGATTTGGTCAAGAAAGCGGCCAAAGCGCAATGGTATGCGCAAAACGAAGGATTGGTATACGGCAAAATATTAATTACTTGCCCGCTCAACTGGCTGTCCGACGATAAATTGGGAACGGAAATCGTCGACGCGGCCGTCGATTCGTGCTTCTTCCCGCTTTACGAAGTCGAACGCGGCGTAACGACAATTACCTATAATCCGGAAGAAAAGAACAAAAAGATTCCGCTGGCGGAATGGCTCAAAACGATGGGCAAAACGAGACATTTAACGAAGCCGGAAAACGCCGAAGCGCTGCAATCGTTCGAGCTCGAGGTGGAGCGCCGCTGGAACATGTTGAAAGCGAAGCACGAAAGTCCTTATCTATAATATTGGCTCGAAGATGGGAGGAGTTCTCCTTGCCGTTTATATTACAGCATGCGCCGTCGTCGCGGGTTTTCACCTGCAAGCTTGTCAATCATTACGACCTGGAATATTACGGCGTGGCGTTCTGGGACGATCGGGAAAGCGCGTTGCAGCAATTGGGGCATATACTGACGACCCACGGCGTTTCGAATCCGGAAGGTTGGACGGTGAAGGAAATGGACGAGAGCGTGATGAAGCTATGCAACGTCAAGCTTAAGAACGATCCCGCCAATCGGTTATATTTGGATAACGAATCGAAGCCGGTCATTCAAAGGGAAGGAAGCCAATAGGCGAACGCACGAAGGGCACAGATGCATGGACATCTGTGCCCTTCCATCTTGGGCGTCCCTCCTGCTCCCACCGTCATCATTCCTCAGAACGGTTAGCCACTCGCTCCCTTTTCCTGATTCTATGTTGATCTCGTTTCTTCTTATCCCGCCTTTTGTCGGTATCCCTCTCGTTCAGTAGACGGAGGAAACAACATATGGGCCGCTGCGAAAACAGAAAGAAACTGCTTTTCTGAGCGAAAGGGATTTCCACAAAAGGCCGAAATCGGACAGTCCCATTCCCACGTATAGAAAGAAACCACCCGGAAACATCCAGGTGGTTCTCTATTCTACTACTCAATCCGTACGATCCGCGGGTCGGTAAAGATATCGAATTCGTCCATGCTTACCGTTGAAAATTCGCTTACGATCGCTCCCTGCTCCCCGGCTTGAAACCAATGCTTCACATTCGGCATGATCGTATATTGATCGCCCGGGTGCAGCACAATCTCATGCTTGGCCGTATAATACGCTTCGTCTCCTGCCGGGGGCACGGCCTGAGGATTCGTCGACGGCTCCCCTTCGACGAACAGATGCACCGTTCCGGCCCGGCAGCGAAACGTCTCCTGTTTTCCCTCGTACGATTCTCCGATAGGAGGATGTAAATGTTCCGCGCATGTTTGCCGCGGGAAAAGAACAAGTTCCTTGGCGCAATACTTCGAGCAATTGACGTAAGTGAACAATTGCAGGCCGGTCCGCTGCAAATCTCCCAATCCGAAATCGGTTACTTCGATGCGGGAGCGCTCCTCCGATGTCAATACAAAACCTGCCTCAGCCAACATGTCGATCGCTCGCCTAACGGCGTCTTGCTTACGATCCGCTTCCACCATCCGATCTCACTCCTTACCGGTAAAGGCTGCTTTTCCCTACCGAACCGAATAAATTCATTTTTTGCGCAATCAGCGCTTTCGCCGCGTCGATCGGCGCCGGGAACAATACGGTCGGTTCGTATTCGTTCGGGCGCGCTTCGAGATTGGCTCGCAATTGCGTGAAAAACGCCTTTTTCATTTCGCTGGAAATATTGACTTTGCTGATCCCCAATTGAATCGACTGCGCCACCTCCTCCGAGCTGTTATCCGAACCGCCGTGCAAAACGAGCGGTACCGGAACGACAGCGGCGATTTGCCGCAATCGGTCTAACTGCAGCTTCGGTTTTTTCGATTTCGGATACATCCCGTGCGCGGTTCCGATCGCTACGGCAAGCGAGTCGATTCCGGTCAATGAAACGAATTCCGCAGCTTCCCGGGGATCCGTATACAAAATCTCGTCATGCCCTTCTTCAATGCTTCCTTCCGCTTGCCCTACCGTCCCAAGTTCCGCCTCCACGGATACCCCTGCGGCGTGGGCAATGGCCGTCGCTTCGCGCGTCATGCGAACATTTTCGTCAAAACTGTATTTGGAAGCATCGATCATGACCGAGGTAAATCCGCAACGGAGCGCCCGGATCATATCGGCATTGTCGCCGCCGTGATCCAGATGAATGACAACGGGTACGGCCGCCTTCTGCGCCGCTTCCCGGCAATAGGCGACAAAGCTGTCCGTCAAAAAGGCAAGCTCCGACGGATGGATCGCCAGAATAACGGGAGACTCGTTCGCCTCGGCCGTTTCCAAAATCGCGCGCAAAAACTCTCCGTTCCCGATATTAAACGCTCCCACCGCAAATTTTCGTTCATAAGCTACGGACAGCATTTCTTTCATTGTGATTAACATTGTGACTTCTCTCCCTTGTTTTTAAGTTCTATGTTAGCCGCGGCGCGGCAAGCAGCAGTCCGGACGTGAACGTATCGCCTAACCCAACCGTACTTACAGCCTCCGCTTTCAATGCCGGGACGACGGCCGCCGTCTCTAAACGTTCGGCATAAGATGCTAATCGAATGCCGCGGGGATGCATAGGCAACTCCTTTTCCCAACGTTCGATTTCATCCATGCTGCAAAACCGTCCGCTCGCGGCTCTCGCCGCAGCGAATCTCGCTCCGTTCCGCAGCGCTTCTTCCCATCCCGCAAACCCTTGGGCGGAGATGCAGGCCGCAAATTGATGCGTGTGGACGATGAGATGCTCGACGCCGAAACGATGCCGCGCCTTGATCAACAGGTCGATCAGCTCATCGTCGTCCCGTTCCAACAGGGGGCGCTCCAAACCGTACAGCTCGCGGATTTCGTCCTCGTTTAATCCGAGGCTTTGCACGAGCGGCCCAAGCTCGCGGATAATGCGCAGTTGATCGCTGTTGGAAGATATAGCCGCCAGTTCCAGATGCGTTGGCGGGCGATTTGCGCCGAGATGCGTCAAAGCCCGTTTCGTTTCCTCGAGCAACTCCATCGTCTCGGACGAAGAATCGGCGGCATTATAGCCCGACAGAAGCAACCAACGGTACGGACCGTTCGCATTTTCCAACGCCTCGATAAAGCCGGGGGCGAAGACTCCCCCTTCAAATTCTTTCATTCCGCGCAAAATAACGCGATTGGAGGCCGAACCGTTATCGTATTCCACGATATAGTGGATTGGAACGGCGCCCCGCCGTTTCACGGCCAATTCCATTTCGTTATGATCCAACAAAAAGTTATAATCGTTCGACCACGAAGGAATATTCACGAGCGCGCCGAATCCGGCCCGGCAAGCCGCTGCCGCAGCTTGCAGCCCCGTTCCGCCGACGGCCCATTTCCAATCCGACATTTCGGCCAATGCCGTCATGATCCGTTCGTCGGCAACGATATACTCCCCGCCGCTCCCTTCCCGCTCATGCCAACGAATAGCGCCCGCCACCTCGTCCCAATGATGCAAAAAAGGCTTCGGCGGAACGGCCGCCTCCGAATTTCGTTTGCACAGTCCGGCGATCTGCTCGGACAACCCCTCGTTCCAATGTCCGGCGGCATCCACATTTGCCGTTAGTCCGCATGCGATACGCTTCATCCTTTAATCGCACCTCCGACCAAGCCTTTCGTTAATTTCCCTTCAAACAGGACGACGAGCAAAATTAACGGCAACGTTACGACCACCGAAGCCGCCGACAAATCCCCCCACGGTACGTAAAACATTTGCGGAAACAGAGCGATTCCCACCGGAATCGTCTGTACTTGAACGTTGTTGGTCAGTGTCAGCGCAAACAGAAATTCGTTCCAAGAAGCGATGAAAACGAGCAAGCCCGCCGTAACCAGCCCCGGCATAACCAACGGGAGCGCGATTTGCCAATATGTGCGGATGATTCCGCACCCGTCGACTGCTGCGGCTTCTTCCAGCCCGCGCGGCAAATCGCGGAAAAAACCGTGCAACAGCCACACGCAAAGCGGCAAACAGAAGAGCATGTACGATAAAATAAGGCCAAGATAAGTGTTGTATAAACCCATTTGCCTGATTAAAACGTACAGCGGACTGACGACGGCGATCTGCGGAAACATCGAGGTGGCGAGAAACAATCCCAATACGAATCCCTTCCCTTTGATCGGCAATCTCGCAATCGCATACGCTGCCATGCTGCCAAGCAGAAGGCAGACAATCGTCACGCTAATCGCAACGACGCCGCTGTTGACGATAAAACGAATAAAAGTGGACGAAAATACGTTCATATAGTGATCGAATGTAATTTCGGGCGGCAGCAGCGGCGGCAAAGAGTTCAAATCCCGATCAAGCTTGAAAGACGTAACGATTTGCCATACGAACGGTCCGATATTCAAAATAACGACAATGGAAAACAGCAGCAATAATATGAATTTGACAGGCTTATTGCGCAATGCCATGTTAGCTATCACCTTCAATTCGGGCATAAGTTCGTTTAAGTAAAAGCTGCATAAGGATCGCGAAGACAAGCACCGAAGCGGCCATTACCGCCGCCATGGACGCCCCGTACCCAACCTGCGTGGACGAAAAGGTAATTTTATAGGCGTAACTGGACAGCACTTCCGTCGAATTGGCCGGACCGCCTCCTGTCAGTACATAGATCAGGTCGAATACCCGAAAGGCGTCCAGCGCCCTTAGCAGCAGCGCGGTTAATAGAATCGGCATAAGCAACGGGAGAGTAATATGCCAGAAACGCTGCCAGGAACGAATTCCGTCCATATCGGCCGCCTCGTAAATCTCTTCCGGCACCGTCTGCAATCCGGCAAGCAATATAAGCGCCATAAACGGGGTCGTTTTCCAAACGTCGGCGGCAATCGCAGCCCATAATGCGCTTGAACTTTCGCCTAACCAATTCTGATACGAGTCGACGATTCCGATTTGCGTTAATAGATAATTGATTAGTCCGAAATCGGCGTTATACAGCCACTGCCACATGCTCGCCGATATGACCGTCGGAATGGCCCAAGGAATCAAAATACTGACTCTAACCCATTTTCTTCCCGGCAATTTCTGATCCAACAACAAGGCGATACCGAGCCCGATCAGCGCTTCTCCCATAACCGAAACGAACGTAAAGAGCCATGTATTTCCGTACGCCTTTTTGAACCAAATATCGCTTCCCAATCGCATATAATTGCCGAAACCGACGAACTCGGAAACCGGATTGATAAAGGATGCGTCGTATAAACTTAAAATCAATGTCCGCAGCAACGGATAAAACCCAACCACCGCCAAAACGATCAATGCCGGAGCGACAAACAGATATCCGACAGCGGCTGATTTCCGTTCCCTCTTCATTTCACAATATCCTTGATTTGTTTATCCATTTCCGACAACGCCTGGTCGACGGACATTTTATCCGACAGCACAGCCGATAAATTCGCCTGCAACTGCAAGGAGATTTGCGGATATTTCGGACTGATCGGCCTTGCTACCGTCCCGCGAAATACGTTGTCGATTTCCACCAGAAAAGGATCGTTCTTCTTAAGCTCCTCATTTTGCAAGACGGCAGGTCTGGTCGGGCTAAACGCCACTTTTTGCGCGAAATACAACTGCGAAGATTCGCTCGACAGAAATTTTGCAAATTGGATAGCCGCTTCCTTGTGTTTGGCATTTTTGGCCACCATAAATTGATAACCGCCCATCGTAGATGCGCTCTTCGTGCCGTCGAAAGACGGCAGCGGAGCAACGCCTACTTTGCCCGCCACTTTCGAGCTTTTTTCATCCTGCGTCACGTTCCAGACATACGACCAGTTGCGCAAGAAGATCGCATTCCCGTCCGTAAATACGGTCCGGCTCGGCTCTTCGTCGAACGAGAGTACGGAGGCTGGGCTTATGCCGTCTGCGAGCAGCCTTTTCATCAGCTCTAGCGTTTTTGCCGTTTCGGGGCTATTGATGACCGCTTGTTCGTTATGATCCAATACGGCTCCGCCCGCGCTTGTCAAAAATTCGATGAAATCGCATACAAGCACTTCCGCCTGTTTGGCCTGCCATACGTAACCTTGGAGCTTCGGATCGTTTTCCCGTTCCATAATCCATCGGCTCGTTTCGATAAGCTCATCCCATGTTGCCGGAACGGGCAGGTTATATTTGTCCAACAGGTCTTTCCGGTAATAGAGCATGCCTCCGTCGACGTACCAGGGAATGGCGGACAATTCGCCATTGTATGTAAGCGCCTCAATCACACCCGGATAATACTGGTCCTTGTCTGTCAAATGATCGTCCATCGGCTCGGTCCATCCTGCCGCCGCAAATTCAGGCACCCAGATCACATCGCCGGTGAAAACATCAATATCGTTCTGGCCTGAGGACAGCGCGGTCACTAAAAATTGGTGTATCTCCGTGCTCTTGGAAGGAGCGGGAAGCTGCGTCACATTTACTTTGATATTGGGATTTTCCTGTTCGAATCGCTGAACCAATTCGGTCCAGGAATCTTCGCCGAATGTTTTGATTCCCGCAAAATGAATCGTTAGTTTCTCATCGGAACTTTCCGCTTGCTGATTTTGTTGGACGGCTTGCGATTTTTCGCTCGGGCCGGCATTTGGCGTTTGCCCGCCGCATCCGGAAAGAACGAGCATGACGACACAAATCAAACTTGATATCACATGAAAATTACGCAAAACGAACCCTCCTCATTCTTTTTTCTCGGAACCAGAATCTTAAAAGAACGCCAGCCTACATACCGCTCCCCCCCTCGCTCACGTATGCAACCCTTCCCGGAAACGAATTCAACCCCGACAACCAAACAAACATATAAACAAATATTCCGTATTGTATTCGCTTCCACCACGAGTTACGAGTTCATATTAACAACAAAATGTTTGTTAGTCAACACAAAATAAACATTTCGAACAAAATATTTTTTGGTTTCTTACACTCAAAAGGATGGATTTCTATATTTTATTGCTTTATTTCAAACAGATTCGCATTGACAATGATTGTTCAGTAATCTAATATGTTTATATAAACAAATATAATGTATCGCCTTTGGGCTATGCTTTAAACGGAGGGTAACTATGTCGTCGGAACATCGTTTGCAACTGGCTTCCGAGATGATCAAGCAAAAAGGAAGCCTGTCTGTGCAGGAATTAATGGATTATTTTCAAGTTTCCGATATGACAGTTCGCAGAGATTTGCAGAAATTGGAGAAGACCGGCGAATTTCGCCGCTTTCACGGCGGAATCCGCTACTTGGATGAGCCTCCCATACCAATGCGCGAAACGTACCGGGGGGCGGAAAAGCAACGAATTGCCGATTATTGTTTGTCGCTCATTCAACCCAATGACACGATTATTCTGGATTCCGGAACGACAACCTATCAAATCGCCGTGTCGCTGGCAAAATCGGACATCCATAACGTCACCGTCGTGACCAATTCTTTAAACGCCGCTCATGTACTCAGTCATGTCGAGCATATTCATCTCATGATGTGCGGAGGCGAACTGCGCAAAAATTCACAATCGTTCGTCGGGAAGTCGTCCCGCGATTTTTTCAGCCAAATCTATGTCAATAAAGCCTTCATCGCTACTGGCGGCATTACTCTAAAAGGATATACGACAGCAAGCTTTGCGGAGGCGGAAATTAAGAACAGTATGACCCAGGCGTGTGAAAAAACGTATATCGTGGCGGACTCGTCCAAATTCGGCCATCATTCCTTGCATTTGTTCGCTCCATTGGAAAGCGCCGATGTGATCGTTTCAGATTGCAATGTCGATCAGGAATGGTCGCAATTAATAGAAAAAAGCGGGATCGATCTCGTCAAAGTATAGGTTCGCATCAAATCGATTCGAAGGGCTGGGGATCCGGTCCTCTTCTCATGCCTGCACATAAATAAAGACGGGGAAACGCCGCGCGCTCCCACGTCTTCTATGTGTACTTGATTGCTTTATTTCAAAACTTCCTCCAATACAAGCTCCCTTTCTTGCGCCTCCTCCTTAACTCCGGAAACTTCCGCAACCTCGAGTTCGGAACGATCCTCTTGATTGCCCCGGCGCCGCGAGGCCAGATCTTCCGCTTTGCTTCGGGCTTTGCCGATCCAGGCGGTCGTTTGCTCGCTGACTTGTTTCACGACTTGCTGCGTCTTCTCCCCGACTTGCTGCGCTCCTTCTTTAATATCTTTGCGCAGTTCGCGTCCGGACTTCGGCGCAAACAGCAAAGCCGTAACCGAACCGACAATGCCGCCGATCAATGCGCCTACCATAAATGTTTTCCCTTTGTCGTTCATGCTCACACTCTCCTCGTTATTAGGCATTCGGCGAATCCGTCCGGGACGAAGACGAGCGGTGCTGCTGCCATCTTTTCCATAGACCGAACCCGAAATCGACCCATTCGAACAAATCGCCGATTCGCTGCTCGTTTCTGGCATGGGCAAGCCGGATATGCTCGACGGCCGACTCGGCCAGCGTCGCCGAAACCGCGGAAACTTCGGCAGTCACCTGCTCAATCGTCTCGCCGATCCCGCGTGCGGACGCGAACAAAGGGTCGACGGCGTGGACATGCTCATCGAGCTTGCCAAACGTCCGATTCGCCCGTTCGAGCAGCTCTTCGACTTCGATCCGCAGTTGTTCGGAATCGTCCTGCAACTGTTCGATCGCGGCTTGCGCTTTGAGAAACGTTTGATTCACCGTGCGCAGCACCCATATGGCAGCCGCGGCCACAGCGATGAACGCGACGGCGACGCAAACAACGCTCCATTCGATCATGGCGATGTCACCTCGTTATCCAGACATTTACGGGCGAATGCCCATTTCTTTACTGACATTATAAGTAGGCGCAGCTCGTCTTGACACAGCGGACAACCCGTTTTCGCGCAAAAAAAAGCATCCCGCGATGCCCTGGCGCAGACATCCGGATGCTCTTTCTTCTTATTATCCTTTCACCCCAGTCATGGAAACGCCTTGAACGATATGCTTCTGGAGAAAAATATAGACAACCATGGTCGGAATGGCCGCAATCGCGCTGGCCGTCATAATCGTATTCACATGCAGCACGTTATTGGCAAGGAATGTCGGAAGCCCGGTCGCGAGTACCATGTTGTCCTCCGAATTTATGGCGATGTACGGCCAGATGAAATTATTCCATGACATGATGAAATAGAAGATGCCGATCGAAACCATGGCCGAACGCGTCAAAGGCATATAGATCGACCGCCACATGCGAAAATCTTTGCAGCCGTCGATTTGCGCCGCCTCCATGTAGTCCTTCGGCAATCCGTCCATAAATTGTTTGATTAAGATCAATCCGAGCGGATTCGTTAAGCTAGGCAAAATAATGCCCCATTTCGTATCGAGCAATTCGAGTTTCAACACGGTTTCGTATAACGGGATCAGCATCGCTTCCGTCGGTATGAGCAGGCCGGAAGCGCACAGAATAAACCAAAAACCTTTCGTCTTAAACGATTTGCGCGAGAACGCAAATGCGGCAAGCGAGCTAATCGCTACCGTAATAACCGTAGTAATGGCGCCGATGACCAAACTATTCGATGTCCATTTCAAAATTTGGGATTCCGTAAGCACCTTCTCGTAGTTTCGTATCGTCAAATCCGAGAAGTCCACCCATTCTTTGATCGTGATGGCGGATACGCCTTCGGGTTTAAAGGAAACGACGAACATCCAAACTAGAGGAATGACAAATAAGACGGCCAATAAGACGGTCAGACTATAGATTGCAGCTCGAGCCACCTGTATTCCCCCTCTATTTACGATTCTTTTCTATTCATAAGCATGTATTGAACGGCGGCAATCAGCAGCATAAAGATGCAGAACATCGTAGACTGCGCGGCCGCGAGACCGAACATATCCTTCTTGAATCCCGTGACATAGATGTAACGGATGATCGTGTTCGTCGCGTCCCCCGGGCCTCCGTTCGTCATGATTTGCACTTGGCCGAACAATTTCAATCCCGCGATGATCTGGAAGAAGATTTGCACCTTCATCACGGAAGACAACCCCGGAAGCGTAATATAACGGAACTTTTGGGCCGCGGACGCCCCGTCGATGTCAGCCGCTTCATAAAGATCCGGCGAGATTTCCTGCAGTCCTGCCAGGAACAACACCATGACGAAACCGACGGTCCACCAGACGGTGGCGATGACGATCGACCACCATGCCGCATCCGGGTTTGTCAGCCAGTTGACGGATGGCAGACCCAACGAATTGAGGACGACGTTCACAAGCCCGTCCCTCGAGTCGAACATCCGCAGCCATATAAAGCTGATGACGGAGACGGAGAGAACATAAGGGAGAAAGAAGATCGACCGAAACGTCGTCCGGAACGGAATTTTCCGCTGAATTAATAGGGCCAACAATAAACCTAGCAAAATAATGGCGGGAACAACCAACAGGACGAAATAGAAGCTGTTCCATAAATATTTGAAAAAATCGGAGTTCCCCAGCAGTTTCGTATAGTTGTCGAGACCTACGAACTTTTGTACACCAAGAATTCCCCATGAATGAAAGCTGATCCAAACTCCGCGAAGCAGCGGCCATATATAGAAGACTAGAAGCGGTATGACAAATGGGGATAAAAAAGCGAACGCCGAAAATTCAAGCTTAAGACGTCTCTTCCACCCGATGCCGGCTCCATGCTGAGCTTTCACATTCATCCTCCTCCAATGGTCGGCGAACCGAACCTTTCTCTATAAGGTGGAACGGAACCGCATCGTTCGATGCAGTCCCTTCCCCAACGATCGACTAGTTCTGAACGATCTCGTTGATCTCCTTCTCCATGCCTTTCAATCCGTCTTCGACCGTCACGGTTTTGAAAATGATGCTCTGAAGCCATTCCTTGACGATCGTATCAATCGCATTGTATTGATCGGTCTTAGGCGCGTATTTCACCGTTTTCTGCGACTCGATGAATTCGGCGCGGTACGGCAGGTTCAAATATTCATCGCTTGCCGTAACGGCTTTGCCCGCGGGAACATGGCCCGCTTGCGCCCATATTTTTCCGCCTTCCAACGTGAAGTACTTCATAAATTTCATGGCCGCAACCTGCTTCTCTTCCGTCACGTATTTCGGAATGACGAGCGTATGGGAGCCGGACCAATGGGATTCGCTGCCGAAGAACGGAGGGATGGATACGATGCCGACATTCAGCCCGTCTTCGCCAAGATGCCAACCCGCTTCCCATACGCCGCCGAACCAGGTCGCGGATTTGCCGCTATGGAACGTATCCCAAGGCGTTTTGTCGTTGATATCGCTAAGTCCTTGATCGTACAAATCCAGGTAAAAGTTCAGTACGTTTACAGCTTTCTCGTTGTTCAGGTCGGCCTTGCCAAGGTCTTCCGTCAAAATATTGCCGCCCGCTTGATAGTACAGATTGTAAAAAGGTTCGTGGAAATATGGCGTGTTCACGCCGAACGGCGTCACGCCCGGCACTTTGTTCTTGATTTCCGTCAGAAATTGCTTGAAGCCTTCCGGAGAAATGTCGCCGAATTTCGGCGTGCCGTCTTCGTTCAACAAATCCGCCTGGCTGAGCAAATCTTTGTTGTAATAGAACATATGGAAATGCGTATCGAGCGGAACGGCGTAAGGTTTGCCGTCATAACTCACGCTCTCTACGTTCGTATCCGTAATCTCGCTGAAATTAAAATCCGCTTTGGCGGAGAGATCGTCGAGCGCGCTTAATTGGTCCGCCTTAACGAACGGAGCCAGCCGGTCCGCATGGGCGACGGCTACGTCCGGTCCTTTGCCCGACGCCAGCGCCGTACCCAGCTTCGCGTAATATTCGTTGGATTCGAGTCTGAGCGTCTTCACCGTAACTTCCTGCTGCGACTCATTGAATCCGTTTACGATTTGGTCTACGAAATCGCCTTCGCCGCCGCCGAACAGATTCCAGAACGTAATTTCGACCGGCGCGCCAGTCCCGTTTCCTGCTGCGCTGTTGTTCGTCTCTGCCGGTTTTTCCGTATTCGCCGGCGTATTCCCCTTCCCGGAGCAGCCTGCCAGAATCATGACGCCTGCGAGCGCTGTCAGCAACATCGATGCCCATCTTTTGTTTCTCTTCATGAGATGTTTCCCCTTTTCTTATTAAATTCGGATTGGCGCGCAACGCGGCATATTTGATGTAAGCGTCTACACCCCGTTCCTGACTTTAATCATAATCATTGCAATGCGATACTGAAACGGAATGAACCGCGCATTCTGTCGTAAAATACCGCTCTATTAAAAAGCACGAATTCATCCAACGAATCCGTGCCAGTGGAATATTTCACGATGCCGGCGTCAAATGTACGGATGCTTAACCGTCGCTTCCCTCTCTATATTCGCTTGGCGTCGCACCCACCATCTTCTTGAACAGCTTGGAGAAGTATTTGGAATCCGGTATGCCCACCATGAGGCTAATTTCGCCGCTCTTCAAATCCGTGCCGCGAAGCAGCACTTTCGCCCGTTCCAACCTGATTCTTGTAATATAATCAATGATCCCCTCGCCCGTCTCCTTCTTGAACAGGTGAGCCAAATAATTTTTGCTCAGATGGACGTACTGGCTGAGCACCTGCAGCGACAACGCTTGGTCGTAGTTCTGCTCGATATACGCAATCACTTTCGGAATGGCGCCTTTGTCGCTCGAATAAACGCTTCGCAGCTTCCGGATCAACTCCTCGTACACCTCGACGAACCACCGTTTCAGGTCCTCCAGCGTTTCAAGCCCTTTGATTTGGTCATACAGCTCCTTTTTCCGTTCATACAGCCATTCGTGGTCGTTCGTTAATTCCGAATACATATTGGTCAAATTCAATAAAAGCTCAATGGAAATCAAATGGGTCCTCTCGTAATCGAGCCTTGCTTCCGCGTCTTCGAATATTCGGATCACATATTGCCGCATCGCTTCCTTATCCAACGAATACAAATATTCGTTGAGCTTCTTGTTCAGCATCGGAGCCGGGCTGCTGCCCGGATCGGATTGATGCCTTGGCTCCGTTCCGATCACGATGCCGCAACCGAGAAACAACTTTAGCTTGTAGCGGCGTTCCGCCTGCGTATAGGCGTCGCGAAGCGCAGCGAGCGAGTGGAACATGCCGCTTGCCCCTACCGTTGCCGACACGCCCCAATCGCCGGATAAGCGGGAGATGATGCTTGCCCCCAGTTCCATTACGGCGTCGCTGTCCGCGCCTTTGAGCAGTACATTCCATTCTCCCGCGCTGCCGGAAAATTGCTCGCTGCGGCAGCCCTTGGAGGCACAAATCTCCCGAATGGCCTCCGCGGCTTCCGTATGCAGCCGGCTTAGATCTCCCTCCGCTAAGCGCCGGCTCAACTCCTCCATATAATCGATCCCGATATGGAGCAGCGTAAGCCGGCCCTCCCAATCGGATAGGCCGGAAGCGTACAGCTTGGCTTCGGTCACGCGACTCTCCGACAAGGTGCCGTGCGCGAGCCCCATAAGTAGCGCATCCGCTGCAATCGTTTCTGGCGCGGACGGCTCACTCGCTTGCTGCTCGGCAAGTTGACCGCTACCCTTCCGTTCCTCGTCAAGCAATGTTCTCAAGTTCAGCATGACCCGTTCCAAATCTATCGGCATCATATCCGATTTGATCAAATAATCCGTCGTACCTAGCCGCAGCGCCTTCTGCGCGTAATCGAAATCTTCCAGGCAAGTGAGCAGAATCAACTTCACTTGCTTGTCGAGGGCCCTGACCTGGCCGATGAACTCCATTCCGTCCATGACCGGCATCTTAATGTCGGATATGACGACATCGGGAGACAATTCCTCGAAGGCAAGCAAACCGTCCTTGCCGTTGCCGGCTTCCCCCGCTACCTTAAATCCGATATCCTCCCAATCGATCATCGCTTTGATGCCGTATCGAACCAAATGTTCGTCATCTACGATCAGTACTTTATACATGGTTGCTTTCCCCCTTCATAATCGGAAGCGTAATGACGACGGCGGTTCCTTCGCCCGGCCTGCTTGTGATGCCGAGCCCGTAATCCGCGCCGCAAATCAGCTTGATGCGCTCCTCCACATTGGATAGACCGACGCCAAGGAATGAAGCGCCTTTAGGCATCTCGTCCCAAGCTTGGCTTGCGGAGGCGTACATCTCTTGTTCGAATCCTCGTCCGTTATCCGTTACCTCGAAAATGAGACGGTCCCGATCCTGCCTGCAACGGATTGTAATAACTCCGCCTTCCGTATGGTCGGCGAAGCCGTGCAGCACCGCATTCTCCACAATCGGTTGCAAAATCACTTTCGGCGTTCTAAACAGCTTGACCTCGTCGGCGATCTCGTATTTTACCTCAATCCGGCCCGCCGCCCGCAAATTTTGAATGCCCATGTAACACTCGACATGCTCGATTTCCTCTTGCACGAACACCGTATCGTCTCCTTTTCCAATGCTGATATGCAGCAAGCGGGACAGTAGACGGGCCATCTCCGCAGCATTGTTCGCTTTTTGAAACAAGGCCGTCCATTTGATCGCATCGAGCGTGTTATATAAAAAGTGCGGATTGATCTGCGCTTCCAGCGCTTTTACTTCCGCAATTCTTTTATTGTTTTGTTCCCGATAGACCGCATCCACCAATTCCTCGATCCTCTCGACCATATCGTTGAAATGGTATTGAAGGCTTGCGATCTCGTCGATTCGATTCGCGTCCCTGTCGATTCTGGCGGACAAGTTCCCGATATGGACCTGCTTCATCGCTCTCACCATCCGCTTGAGCGGTCTGGAGACGGAACTCGCCATCGCATAGGCCGCAACGATTGCGAACAACACGCATGCCAAAATAATGACGGCGATCACCTGGATCACCCGGTCCGAATCCTTATACAAGCTGGACCTTTCGATGATATGCACGACTCTCCAATCGTTGCTCTTGAGCTGCAAGTAATTGACCATGACTTCTTTCCCTTTATAATGGGCGACGAATCCGTCCTCCATGGCGTCGTTATGTAGAAACGAACTATCGTTTCCGTCGAACCACTGCTCCACGGAAGTCATTAGCATCGATTTATCCGCATGGGATAAAATAATGCCGTTCCGATCGATAATGAAGCTTTCCGTATGAAGTTCGCTCTCCGCGTTTTTTTTCAAAATATCGCTCAACATCTCTTCCCGAATATCCAGAACGACCGCCATCCCAAGCTGCCGCCCGTCGTGAATATTGAATACCTGCTTGGAAACGGAGAAGACCAACTCTTCATGGTTATCCGCCGTGTCGGAATACAGCCCGAGCCGTGTCGGAAACCATACAAAGTCATTCCCCGCAGACATCGTCCGGTTAAAGAAATCAACCTTGCGCTCCGCCTGGTCGTCCCAACGGAAGATCCCTTTGATGTACATGGATTCCGTCATAAACGATACGGACTTAAACTCCGGGGAGACGGATGTAAAATAAGCAAGTTTGGAGGTTAGCGACAAATTCTCGACAACGCTCTCGTCCCGCTGCTGGATTTTATGGAGCAACGACATAATTTCCGGGTTCGTAATCATCTGCATCAGCATATCTTTGTACCCCGAGAACCGAATGTCGATATTTTCCCCCGTCTGCCTAATCAATTGCTTGGAAGAATCTTTGACCTTCTTGTCGATGGCGTCCTTCGTAATCGAATAGGAGACCACGCCCAAAATAAACAAGGGGATTAACGTTATCGCAATAAGCAGCAGCATCCATTTATAGGTAATGCTGGACTTCAGATGCCGCATGCTCTTTCCAAGCGCCCCCATATTGATCATCTCCATAAGTATAGGTACGAACAAAGTAAGACCCGGCCGCAAGGCTGGATCTTACCACTATCGTATCATCATCCCTCCGCCATTTTTATATCTTATTTAGTATAAAAAATAGAGATCGCAAAGTTTTGCAATCTCTATATGGCATGCCGCCAACGTTACTTATTCACCGTTCCAAGTTCTTTGTCCAAATATTGGCGAATCGAGGCTTCGAAGCTGCGCAGGACGTCCGGCAGTTCCTCAAGCAGCGGATGGCGCTCTTCGCCGTTCCAAGCATAATAGTCCTGCACCAGCGGCCTGCGCAAGCGCACCAGCTCTGTTAGCGGTTGCAACAAATCTGAAGGAAATACGCCTTCCTCCCCGATAATTTCCACAATATCTTCATAACTGCTGGCGTCCCGCATAATAAATCCGTCAATCAAATAGCTGCCTACGTCCGTCACGATTTCGATTGCCAAATGCAACGCTCGTTCTTGAGCGAGTCCGATCAGTTTGCCGCCGTCCCATTCCGCCATAATCGTTTGCATCGCTTCCACAATGCCCGGGATGCAGCGCAGCCGAAGTTCAATTTGTTCCTGATTTACGTAATACAAGGAGTTCCCTCCGCAACTGTCATTTATTTTTTTTCGCCTTGCGCTTTAACCATACGATCGTTACTGCAAACGTAATAACAACCACAAATAAAACCAAAAACGCTTGTCCTAAATCTTCGCTCAACTTGGTCCCTTCTTTCCTAGCTTTCGAAATCCACGCTTACCGAGCTTTCGCGAACGGTCGCCATATGCTCGATGACTTTGACATGTTCCGGGTGAACCTGGTACGCTTCCAACGCCGCAAGCGATTCGAATTTCGTAATTAAGGCAATATCGTAAGAGCGCTCGCTGTGCAGCACGTCGATGCCTACTTCCAATTCCAGCAATTCCGGGATTTGTCCGCGCATGGCATTCAGAACGTCCGCTGTCTTCCGCACGCTCTCGGGGCTGCGATCCTTTAACTTAAAAAATACGATATGGGTTATCATCTCATTATCCCCCTCATATTGACGCATTATTTTAATTGTACTCATAGTAGCGAATCATCTCAACCGGAATATGTAAATCCGCACTGATTTTATCGGCAATTTGACAAATCGATGAACAATTGGAGCCGACTCAAGCTCATACCGGAATCGGCATTCGATAGAACGAGAAACGCTTGCAATTTGGTCTGATTCGTCAATTAATTAACGATCTTTTTGTTTCAGCGCGGAGATAAGTTGTTTCACTTTATCCGGCAACGGAAGCCCGATTCTGCCGTAATTTTCGGTAATCGATATGAGCTCGTTCGCCAAATAAAAATAAATGGCGCCGGACATAATGACATCGGTGTGAAACAGCAAATCCATATGATGCGCCAACATGATGATCAATAGCATTAACGCTTTTTTGGCCAGCCCCCAAAATCCGACCTGGCTGTTCAGTCCGCTTCCTTCTTTCACCGATGCCGCAATGCCGCTGAAATAATCGATCGCAATCGTGATGAGAAAAATGGTGAGCAACTGGTTCCACTCGCCGAAAGCGAACGTCGCGGCAGCCCCGATGAATCCGCATATCGTGTTGAAAATGGTCTGATTCATTTCCCTCCTCCTTTGCCGCGTTTATCATATTCTATGAAGAAATGATAGATTTGGTGAGGGCAAACAAAAGAAACTGCCGTATCGTGCGATACGGCAGTTTGCGGACCAACAAATCGATTAGGACTTAAAAAAATTCGGCAAATAGTTGCGGTTAGCTTCCAACATTTCGAATAACATTTCCTTGGCTGCATTCACGGATGGAACGAGCGGATGATGGGCCAACGCTTGAAGCGCGATTCCCCGATCGCCCGTCACGGCCGCTTCGATCGTCAACTGTTCGTATGTTTTGACGGCATGCAGCAGCCCTTTCACATGTTCCGGCACGGTTACCGGCGGAATCGGCAGCGGCCCGTGCCCCGTCACGACGCAATTGACTTCAATGCTGGCATCGGCGGGAAGGAAGTCGTAAATGCCGCCGTTCGCTACGTTCAACGTTTGGATATCGCGGGCATCGTTATACAACGAATACATCAAGTTGACCGCCGCTTCGGAATAATACGCCCCGCCCCGCTGTTCCAACTGCTTCGGCTTCTCCTGCAAATTTTCGTCCTTGTACAATTCGAACAGCTCTTTCTCGACGCGGCTGACGACTTCGGCGCGGGTGCCGCTTTTCTCCAGCGATTCGCTCATGTCTTTATACATTTCGTTAGTCATATAATAATATTTCAAATAATAGGTAGGAATAGCGCGCAAAGATTGGAGAAATTCCGGATCCCAGTCGAGCGCGGACACGTTTTTGGCCGAATACTGCTTATTCGGATCGAGCAATTCGTCCAGTTTGTCCTCCCCGTTCACATACGCGGCCGTAACCCAATGCAAATGGTTAATGCCGACGAATTCCGGAAGGACTTCCTTTTGGCTAACCCCATACGTTTTCGCCAAATACTTCTGGAAATTGATAGGGGAATTGCACAATCCGATCGATCGAACTTTGGAATGCTTGGCGACCGCTTCCGTCACGATTCCGGCCGGATTCGTAAAGTTCAACATCCATGCGTTCGGCGCCAACTCTTCAATATCCCGGCATATGTCCAGAATAACCGGAACGGTGCGCAGCGCCTTCATCATTCCGCCCGGGCCGGTCGTTTCTTGACCGATCATCCCGTATTTGATCGGGATATGCTCGTCGCGTTTGCGCGCTTCCAGCAATCCGACGCGAATCTGGGTCGTGACGAAATCCGCATCCCGGATCGCTTCGCGGCGGTTTAGCGACAAATGGACTTCCATCGGCAGGCCCGCCTTTTTGACCATCCGTTTGGCCAAATTGCCGACGATTTCGAGCTTATGCTGTCCTTCCTCGATATCGACAAGCCAAAGCTCGCGAATCGGCATCTCGCTATATTTCTGAATAAATCCCTCGACAATTTCCGGCGTATAAGAAGATCCACCGCCGATCACCGCAACTTTCAAACCGGATTGATTACTCATCTGTCATCCTCCTCAATGTTTTGTTCCAATTTATTGCTATTTATTGGAAACTTTAAACGTTATGCTTTTGAGAGCGGCATAAGCGGCTTCATCAATGACATGGCCGCTTTCATCCATCGCGCTCATGACCGCCCCTACGACCGGTTCCATTTCGAGCTTGACGATATTGGCCTGCGGCGCAACCGAATTGACGACTCTGCGAATCGCTTCGACTAAATGCAATCCTTTGCTCTTCTGCAGGACGCTGCCTGCCAATACGACATCGAAGCTCTCGTTCTCCATATGAAGCTTGCGTATGATCGCCCGAGCCGCATTCCCCAGTTCCTCTCCTTCTTCTTCCAATATGGAAATCGCGACCGAATCGCCTTGTTCCGCCGCCTCGAATACCAATTTGCCCAAGTCGGGCGGCAACGTTTCGTGCCCGTACAGCACATCTTCATATAAGGTATCGAATGAATCGTATCCCGTTTTTTTCAAAACCATGTCGAGCAGCATCGTCGGCTCGCCGCGTCCGTCCCATGCCCGAACCGCCGAGCGAAAAGCATGAACCGCGAAATCCGATCCCGATCCTTTCCCGTCGCCGAACATATAGCCGAAACCGCCGTAGTCGGCTTGTACTCCTTGCGCGTTGCGGCCGGCGCAATTAAAGCCGGTTCCGCTAATGATAACGAGACCGTATGGATGCACCGTTCCGGCGCGCATGCCGATCATCGTATCGCAAACAATATTAAAGCGCTTAAACTCAAGGCCGGAAATAATAGGCCTTAAAATGGCCAAATCTCTTGCACGGTCCGCACCCGCCATACCGAAAAACGCGAATGTGACATCGTCCTTCGTAATATTCGCCTCTCTGAGCGCTTGGTCGCAGGCGGAATGAACGTTACGTTCGGCTTCGGCGCGATTGATTTGGTGATTCCCGTTGCCGCTGTACCCCTGTCCCAGCACCCGACCGGTCTCGTCGACAATTAAGGCATGTGTTTTCGTACCACCGGCGTCAACGCCCAAAAAAATGTTCAATAGAAACTCCCCTAACTTGTCAAAGTATACAATCCGCCTAATCTGAGGGATTCAATGTTGTTATTCTATAATTAAATTACCAAGAACCTATCGGATTAAGCTACTACAAATGTATTACAAACTGATACAATCTTACTGTAATCTTCATTCATGGTGCTGGACCGCCTGGCGAATATCGGTCGGCGATTGGCCGATATGCAGCCGAAACAGCCGGTTAAAATTGGACAAATTGCGAAAACCGCAAAGCATCGATATTTCGATTATTTTACGATCCGTCGTTTTCAGCAAGTGAACGGCATGCGCAAGCCGCAATTGAATCAAATAGTCGATCGGCGAGGTGCCTACGATCTGGCTGAACAACGCACAGAAGCGCGACGGGCTTAGATGCACCAGATTGGCGAGTCTCCGAACCGTCCATGGTATCGCGATTTGCTGTTCCATAATTTGAACGACATCTTGAATTAAATCCGATCCTTGCAGTTTAAAACGCGTTTTGTTCGCTTCTTTCAAAGCGAAATACCGGTTGACTAACGCTAAAAACCGAATGAGATGCGAGCGAATAACGGAGACGAAGGAGGGAGCCTGGTTGAGAAATTCAGTGCGCATATCTTGCAAAATTTCGGCAAGTTCGATCTGCTTCGGATGAGTCCGATCCAATAAATGGGTAAATCTGATGCCCATCTCATGAAACGGCAGCAGCAATTCCGGATCGTACCGCTGTTCCGTTGCAAGCCACGACGGATCGAACATAATCACCTCGATCTCCAAATTTTCCGTTTCAAACGCGCGATGAAGATCGTTCGAGTTAATCAGCAATATATCGCCTTTGCGGAACGAATACTTGATCCCGTTGATAAGATAGTATCCCGTCCCTTCGACAATATAATTGATTTCCAGTTCGTGATGCCGGTGCAATCGTTGAAAGAGCGGAGATACGCCGTGATTCTGCGAAATCTGGATCGGCAAGTAAGAAGGGAGCATAATATGATCTTTGGCTATCGTTGGATGCTGCCGCAACACCTTCACCCCTAACTGTATCCGCGCAAAATTACTCTTATTATACCATATAGTTGAAAGTGTTTACATTAAAAATAAGCTCATGGAAAGCTAGTTGCCGAAATAGATCCGGTAAAAAAAGCCCCGGGTTCGTCTTCCCGAGGCTGTCGCCGGCGTTGCGGTCCCGGCCAACCGTCAAGCAATCTATATAAAAGGGTGAGTAATGTCAGTATAGTAGCGAAACCTTAAAGACAACTTATTTCAATATTAAATGAACATAAAAATTATTCGGAAATTGCATCTGCGCATATCGAATTCAGATGATAAGTAAGCACTTCGACGATCCGCTCGCGATCCAAACGATGCGGCTCCAATAGCGCGTGCAGCGCTATTCCGTCGATTAAGGCGTACAATCTTTCGGTCTCCACCGCCTTATCCAACTCTTTGCGCAGCAAGCCGTAATAATCCAACCCTTCGATTAGCTTGCGCATACCGTTGTATATCTCGTCATGATTCGCGTCGAAAAGTTCTCCCTCGTATCTTTTATGAAAGGTGAAAGCGAACCAAACTTCCATTTCAGCCGTCTTCTGTTCGTCCGTCGGCACAAGTTCGAGCAGGATCCGCAATATTTTGTCCTTCGGAGGCAGGTCTCCTAAGGCGATCTCGTTAATTCGAGCCGTCGCCTTTTCTTTTACGAGCTTCATCGCGAAAGTAAGCAGTTCGTCCTGTGTAGCAAAATAGTGGCGCAAAGCGCCTAAAGACAATCCCGCTTCCTTCGCGATATTCCGAACTGTCGCCCCTTTCATGCCCAGATTGACGATGACCCGCCACGTAGCTTCGGCAATTTCATTTCTTCTTTCTTCATGATCGACTATTTTTGGCATAGTCCTATTTTAACAAAAACGAATGAAATAATACAGTTGTGCTATTTAAAATCGGATGTTATAATAATTTTTATTTTATATAATACACATGTGCGAAAAAGGGAAGTGATGATATGAATTTTGTCGCGTGGGCGATCATTGCCAGTGAAATCGGGTTTTGGGTCGTTATTTTATTAGGCTTGATGGTACGGTACTTGTTCAAGAAGCCTAAACTGGGACTTTTCCTGTTAGCCTTGACTCCCGTTATCGATTTGATCTTGTTGGTTGCGACAAGCGTCGATTTATACCGCGGGGCCGTTGCGACTACGCCTCATGCGATTGCCGCCGTTTATATCGGCGTATCGATCGGATTCGGCAAGAGCATGATCGCATGGGCGGACGAACGTTTTCGATATTATATCGTAAAACAAGGACCCCCGCCGACGAAACGATTCGGCATGGACTATGCCAAACATTATTTGAAGAGTTGGGGCAGGCATGTGATCTCCTATCTCATCGGTGCGGGACTGTTGGCCGGTCTCATCTATTTTATTAACGATCCTTCCCGTACCGAAGCGCTGTCCGGCGTGTTAAGAATATGGACGCTTGCGCTGGGCATCGATTTCATTATCGCGGTCTCCAATTTTATATGGCCCAAGAAATCGAAGCTTAGCTAACGGGACGACAGGCGAAACGGAACGCAAGGATAAGCGCGAATAGGCCGCAACCCCAGTTGCGGCTGACTCTTGCATTATGAATGTTCTTCCCCCTCACCCTCTCTTATCCTCCACTTCAACGCCCAATTGTCCAGTTCTTTCAAAGCCGCCTTGAAATCCATTCCTTTCTCGGTCAAGGAATATTCCACCGTTACCGGCACCGCGGGAAACACTTCGCGGCGAACGACCCCGTTCTGTTCCAATTGCCTCAACACATCCGTTAAAGATTGCGTTCTGACGATCGCCAAATCCCGATGAAGCTGTTTGAACCGCCTTTTCCCTTTCGAAAGCTCGGCAATCACTAGAAAGGCCCATTTCGCGCCAAGTATTTGCAGCACGGAACAGATGTTGGAATACCCTTGTTTATGTTCTTCTTCCTTCCTTAATTCCATTGTATACACCACTCACTTACTAATAGTTAGTTAGTCAATTCATTTGGACAATGAACAAATCCTTTGCCTTCTTACATAATTATCGTGACCTAATTATAATACAACAAAGAGATCTCGCAATATCCATTTTCCGAAAAACAGCCATGTGCTGGCCGCGGCAACATAGAGCAGAAAGGAATTTGTCCAATGAATCGACTGTCAATTTATATACTTGCGCTTGGAGCGTTTCTAACCGCAACTTCCGAGTTGGTCGTCTCCGGCATCTTATACGTCATCGCCGAAGACCTGCATATTTCTCTCGCCCTTGCCGGCCAACTGATTACGGCTTATTCGCTTGCGTTTGCGATCGGTACGCCGATACTGGTAGCGCTCACTTCCCGTTTGGAACGCAAAAAAGTGCTCGTCGCCTCACTTCTCTTATTCATGATAGGCTGCGTCATTTCTTCCCTAAGTTCGAATATTGCGCTCTTTATGGTTTCCCGTGTCATCACGGGAATCGCTTCGGGCGTTTATCTTGTCGTCACGTTCGGCATAGCCGCCAAAATCGTGCCGCCTCACAAATTGGGAAGCGCAATCGGTACGATCGTATTCGGGTTCAGCAGCGCGCTCATCTTGGGCGTGCCGATGGGGATCGCGATCACCAATTGGTTGAGTTGGCAAGCCATATTCATCATATTATGCTTGCTAAGTTTGATCATTGCGCTGATCATTTTCCGGCTCCTCCCCACGATCGAAGGAAGCGTTCCGGTTTCGTTCCGGCAGCAATTCCAGGTGCTGGGCAGTTCCGTGATCGTATTCGGCTTATTGCTCACTTTATTCAGAGAATCGGGCGGCTCCGTCTTCGTCACCTATTTGACACCGTTTCTTCAAGACCATCTTCGCATCCATGCCGCCAACGTAAGTATCGTTATGCTTGTGTTGGGCATTGTCGGCGCAATCGGCTCGCGCGCGGGGGGGTACGGCATCGATCGATGGGGAGCGGCAAAAGTCATCGTTCTGGGAATGATCGTGCAAATTGCCGCTTTGGCGCTTCTGCCGCTGCTAACCGAAGTCCCTCTTATCGGTCTGATGTTGGTCGGCTTCGTCATGCTTTCCATGTTTACGGTCGGTCCGGCTATTCAAAGCTATTTCATTCAACAAGCCCTCCGCTCATCCGATTTGGTTCTAAGTTTAAACACATCGACAACCCATTTAGGATTGGCCATCGGAGCCGGCACGGGCGGTTTGATGGCCGACACCGCATCTACGCTCCTGTATCATCCGTTGGCGGCAGGCTTCATCGTAGCGCTTGGATTAGGGGCGGGCTTGATCGGTTTTGCGGTCGGAAACAAGCGATTACAAGCTACTACTTCGTCTCTGCGCTGAGGTGCCGAAGCAAAGCCAAAGGGCGAAGGACCGACGCAACTTGGGCGCACACGCATTTGAAAGAAAGCATATGGTATCCCATAGACGAAAGCCCATATCGAATTGGAAAGGCAGGGAATACCGTGGCGATTTCTTACATGGACTATGCTTCGCCGAACGCGCAGTTTACGTATGATTTACGCAATAACCCTTTTTTCCGCAAGGATGACCGGAATTATATCAACGCTCTTTCGATCAGGCAGCTTAACACGCTTGGAAATACATCCCTGTTGGACATTTATTTGAGCGCCGGGAACGTGATCGAACCTCATTACCACCAGAACGCGTCGGAACTGGTATACTGTATTTCCGGCGCGGCCGTCGTCTCCATACTCAATCCGTTCACGAAAGAGTTGCGCAATTATCCGATCGGGCCTAGCCAGGTGGCGAATGTACCCCAAGGCTGGTGGCATTACGAAGTGGCTACCGCCGACAATACCCACTTATTGGCCATCTTCGATGCGCCGATTCCGGAATTTATCGGCGGTTCCGACTTGCTGCGCTTAACTCCGGCAAACGTGCTTGCCCATACGTATTGCCTCGACGAGCGAAAAGTAAGGGATACGTTGGCACCCATTACGAAGACGGTGTTCATCGGCCCGCCGAGCGAGTGCAGCGTTCAACAAGCCCAAGGAGTTCCTGTGCAGCAGGCGTACCCGCAGCAGGCTTATTCGCAACAGTCATATATGCAGCAAGCTTACTCACAGCAGGCTTACCCGCAACAGGCTTACTGCAATCAACCGCAGGGATACCGCTACCGGCAGCCGACAGGCTCCTCGCGGCAGCCCGCCGTCGGCAACGGAGGGTGACCGCGCAACTCGCGGTCTGGCCCGACTTCTTATGAAATAAAGATTGCCGGAGGTCCGGTTTCGCGATATACTGAATTCAAATAAACGGTCATGAAGCACATGCCGCATGAATACTGGCGACCTTAATGAATCTAGGGTCGTTCGTATCAAGGCGGCTTTTTTGTGTTTCCGAGCGTTGAAGAAAGGAAGGAGCGATGTGGTGTCGATCATGCGGCGTTTTGAACAAACATATGAGGACTGGATACAGGCAAATATTTCGAAGGAAGAAAAATCCAGAAGGCGCGAACGGCTTGAGAAAGGACTGGGACACGGGTCGGTTGAGTTTCTCCGTTCCGTCTGGTACCCGGCTGTAGGCAACTTCAATCACCTGTATCCCGAGTGGGAGGTGCGTGACTTTAATAACGGATACCGCTACCTCGATTTTGCTTATATGCCCGGAGGAGCGAAAGGCGGAATCGAAATTCAAGGCTACGGACCGCATGCGAGAGATCTTGACGTAAGACGGTTTAAAGATTTATGCAACAGACATTGCCTGTTGGCGCTCGACGGATGGGTTTTCTTGCCGTTGGCGTTTCCTTCAATTCAAGATGAACCCAAGCTTTGTCAGCAGCTTATTCTCACTTTTATCGGCAAATTCGTATCCACAGACGTGCCTTCGCAGCTAACTTGGTTGGAGGCGGAGACGATGCGCCTGGCGCGTCGGTTGCTGCGTCCGTTCGCGCCGCTGGAACTTGCGCGTCATCTAAGAATAAGCGACCGGCACGCCCGGCGCATCCTGCATGCCTTGGTTGATATGCAATTGCTGTACGTCGCAAGCGGGCGAGAGAGAATTCGTACCTATAAGTTGAAGGTTTGAAATGAGCTTGCCGTAACGGCCGGACTTTAGCAATCCGGACACTGGGTACGTTAATTGTGAACATTCCTCCATTCTCGGCATCTATCCGGACACAGGATCCTCTAATTGAGGTTTTAGGTAGGAAATTGCACTCTTTTGGGTCAAATAACGTATCCTGTGTCCGCGAAATTCCCAAATCCCCCCTTTTTGTCACAAACAGCGGAACGACGGTCCGCGAAGCCGCGGAGTTCCCCGCGATTTCGGTGAAAGGAGTAGAGCCTCTGCGGCTCTTCTGCGGATGCACACCAAAGGGATTTTGTTCCGTATGCTGTACTCGTTGGGTAAGGAAGAACTGGCGAACGCTCATGAAAACGACGGTTCGATCGAGATCGTATGCCATATGTGCGGAAAAAATATACGTACGGCCCGGAGCAAATTGCGGATCTCCTCCTTGCTCCGTGATGAACGTCGTTCTCGCCGAAAAGCCATAAGTACCTGAACGCCGGAAGCTGATAGCTGATGACCTCCTCCGCTTCGGGAACCGCTTCTTTGATTGTTTCCTCATTTGTTCCAAAGTGTCTTGCACCTCGTCCGGGAAGGTGGCGATATATTCGTCTACCGTTTGAAAATTGCTTTTTGCAGCGGATGCAATTACTGAGGACAACAACTGCGGAAAGAAGCAAGCAGGATCCGGAACAAGATCGGTCCCTGAACGAAATTGCTACTGAACGAGGGGGATATCGACAAAAATACTCCACAATTTACCGTTAATCGAAAGACGCTACCGGTCGGATTGCGACGCCCCTTCCCCCGATCACAGTAAAATCATGACCACCCGTTGGGCGGGTGGTCATGATTCCGAGTAAAGACGACTCGGCCCGGCAAGTCGGATGCGCCCTTCTCCATCTGTTTTCGTAACACAAGTTGTATGGAATACAACATGGTGAGGGGCAAAGGCCACAATTGGTGATCCATGTTGTACAATGTACAACATAATCGTCAATTCCATGGCAAAATGACCGGTTTTGACCCAAAAATGTTGTATATTGTACAACAGCAGCACCGAAACCCAAGATTGAAGGGGAGAAATGTTGTATATTTTACAATGAGCGATGCCTTTAATGCCGTACCTTATCCGCTTTTGGCGCCTGTTCGCGGAAATCGGACCTACAGCCGCGATTCGCAGCTTGCAGTTTCGAGTTCCGGGCTCATTCAGTGTATTTTCCAACCAATATATGCAGGTCGATCGTAATCTCGCTTACATCCCGGTCTAAATACGCATCAATGCGCGCTTGATCCCTCGACCAGGCAAGAGGGGTCATTTGAACTAACTGTTGGCGTTCGGCTTGATTCAATTTTTTCGTATCGTTGAGATGGAAAAGATGCTGCATATGAAAATGCGTTTTAAAAAGCGACACCGTATCTTCATTCGTGTACGCCCTTTTCTCATCGTCATCGTAAAGCGCTTCGCGAAGTTCCCTTAAATAATCGGGGCCGGGCACAACCTTGATGGCGAGTCCGTCCCGAACCAACATCCGCTTGAATTCCTTATAATTGGACGGAGCAAAAATATTAAGAACGATGGGAAACGATTGGTCCGCGAACGGCGATTTCGCCAAATCGCCGACAAACCAAATTGAACGATCGTATCTTTTGGAAGCCATTATGATGCCTTCCTTTGAAATGTCGAGACCGACGCCTGTTACTTCCGGATTGTCGCATTCGTCCAATATTTTGTATAAATGAGAACCTTCCCCGCAGCCCAAATCCGCAACCAGGCAAGGATTCCCGGCATCCGCATATTCCTTGATCGCTTTCCCGACCGTCTTATGCATCGAAGCGTATAACCCAGTTTCCACAACAATTTTATGCCTTGCTTCGAACAGTTCCTTCTTATAATTGCCGGCAGAAGGACGGGGCAACAAATTGACATATCCCTGTTTTGTAAAATCGAACGTATGGTTGTTAGGACATACGAGACTCTTCAGCCCGGCGACCTTCATTGGATTTTCGCAATGCGGGCATCTCAATGCCGATTCAAATCTGCTCACGAGCTTCGCGCTGTCTGTCATTTTGGACATTTGTACCACTTCCTATTGAAAATATGATATGATCGGGCTAAGTTATTGGAGGGGATAATATGATAACGAATATAGCCGGACCTATTCTCGAAGGATAGCGCCTGCTGGTCCATAAACCGCGTATTTTCCTTCGCCAAAGAAGGAGCAAGCATCCATGTTACATTATACTATAACTGAACTGACAGATCATTCAAACGAACAAATCGACGCTATCGCTCGGCTCGAGCAACGATGTAAACAATTTGAACAAATAAACGTTAGCGTCGGCATCGAACATCTCGGAAAAGAAGGCGGAGACCGCGCAATTCTATGTTACCGTCAGGATGAGGTCATCGGTGTTCTCGCTTGGTACACTTCCGACGGCATCATCGCAAATGTCAATGCGGCGGTTCATCCAGACTACCGCCGTCAAGGCGTGTTTCGCAGCATGCTGCAGCGCGCCCGGGAAGATATGAAGCTGCAAAGGCTGCAAACGATCTGCTATCGGATCCCTTCCGGTTCCGACTCTGGTTTCGGCTGCGTACAGTCTCTGGGAGCAGGCTTCAACAGATCGGAATACTCGATGACGCTTGCCCATTTGCGAACCGCGCAACCCCATCATTCGGATATAGGCTTGCACCCCGCGCAACCTGCAGACTTGGAGTTTATCGTATCATGCTTATCCCAAGCTTTCGGCGATTCGGAGTCATGGACGCGCGAATATTGGGCCCGCACGAATAAGCCCGGCCGTATGAACTATATCGCTTTGGCGAACCATACGCGGGTCGGCCTGATTCGCGTTAATGCCTTGCAGCCGACTGCCGCGATCATACATGACTTTTGCATCCTGCCGTCCCGCCAAGGGAAAGGGCTTGGACGTGACGTTCTGGCACAGACGGTGAGTCTTCTGTTGGAAGAAGGGTTCGCGCAGATCCGTTTAAGCGTCGTTACCGTTAATGACCGTGCTTTGCATCTATACCGCAACGTCGGGTTTGAGGTTCGATCCGAGTTCCAATACTACATTGGCGATCTGTAACGACGAAGTCTATATGAATGAAGAGCATCCCGATCCAAGAGGGATGCTCTCTACTATTGCGGGGAAAAGAGGGAAATTGGGGTAACTGACCCAACAACTCATTAGATGGAGGGGTAGACGTATGCAAAATCATATCGTTACGCCGGGCAACTTGCTCAACGACGACGGTTCCCTCGCGCAGAAAGGCTATTCGCCTTCGCCGAGCATGCAGTCAATCATTGGTAGATGGGCAGTTCGCATGGGTCAGTTTACTTCCAGCCACTTGCCGATGACCTGTACGAGTTTGTCTCTTTTGGCAATCACATCATTCATATCGTACAGCTTCGCCGTCGCCCGATCGGCGGCGGCCCATTCCAGCAACCCTGTCGTATCTTCGAACAGCGGTTCCTTGCCCGCCCGTTTCTTCACTTTTGCTCCGCAATGAAAGACAAGGAGAAGGTAGTCTTTGCTTCGCAAATTGAACGTCACCCGGTCCTCCCCTTGATAATGGAAGCTCGGCGCATTCCATTTTATATGCTCCTTCAGCTCCGGGTGGGCGTTCGCAATGATTTGCCGGACTTCCTCGATTTCCCGTTTAAGCGGGTGTTCGAGATGCTTCATAAACTCCGCTACCAGCTCTGAATCGGACCGTTTCGCCGCTTTTGCCATACAAAATCCCCCTTATCCTTATTTTCATAACTTTATCATAGAACAATGCAATGAAATTCTTTTATATTGCTAATTTTCTTTGAGTCCATTTCATCATTCGCCACCGTTGATGCAACTGGCTTTATTACGCGTATCGGAGGGGGAGCTCCCTATTTCGAAGGAGATCCGCGCGGCCCTACGCTTCTTGTTCGGCGCTAACGAAACTAACAATCCTTATTGGGCTCAAAATGACGACGTTCCAATCCTAACGAAAGCAGGTATCGTTATTCCTCGGAAATCGGCTGTCTTAACGCCTTTTTCCCTTCATTAGCGTGTTTCCGTTTCGTTGCGCCAGCAATCAGATGATTTAGCAGGCATTAGCGTTTGGAAGTTTCGTTAGCTCGCTCGACGGACCGTCAGCCGCGCAGCTATTATGCAATTGACTCTTTTCGCAGGAATTGGTATTGGCCGCGGTGAGTTGCCGGCCCAGCCAATCACGTATGACAACTTCCATGAAATCGAATCCGCAGCCTTTTTCGATGCATCGCCAGTGTTTTCGCAGCGCTCATTCTTCAACGTTGTCCGGCGGCGGGCATTTGCCTCGCCTTATTCGCGAAAAAACGCAACCATTCAAGATTGCGTTTCATGTCGTAGCAAGTGGACCGGCGTGGTATCCGCAAGCTCCTAGATTGTCGTATGCATCCCGAACGCATCCGCAATCAGCTCATACGAGCGAATGCGCGCTTGCGGGTCGTGAATCGGACTGTTGATCAATATCTCGCCGACGTTGTAGTCTTGCCCCATTTGAAGCAGCTGCTCCTTCACCTGAGCCGGCGTGCCGATTAAGCGCCGTTGGCGAATTTGTTCAATCGCCAGCAAGTCTATCTCCGTGTACGGATACTCGATTGCCGTCTGGACGGAAGGCAGGTAAGGCATTTCCATGCCGGTCCGGATGCCGAGAAACAACAAATCGCTGCTCTTGGACAAGCGATTCGCCTCTTCTTCCGTCTCCGCACAGATGGCGAGTACGGCAATCATCGAACGCGGCCGTTCTTCCAAAAGGCCGTTTCGCTCAAAATGCTCGTTATAGTACTTCGTCGCCTCCTGTCCTCCCGGCGTGCCGAAGAACTCTGCGAATGCGTACGAGGTGCCAAGCTGCGCCGCGATTCTTGCGCTCTCGCCGCTCGAGCCCAGCAGCCAAATCTCAGGCGCGGTCGGAATGGACGGAACAGCCAACAGCTTCTCAAACCGGTGACCTGCGGGCATCGCTTCATGCAGGTATCCGATTAGATCAAGCACCTGATTGGGGTATTTGTTGACGTCCACGTATTTGTCCTGCTGCAGCGCTCTTGTCGCAAGCGGCATGCCGCCGGGCGCGCGCCCGAGGCCAAGATCGATGCGGCCGGGATGGAGCGCTTCAAGCAGGCGAAAATTCTCGGCAACCTTATACGCGCTGTAATGCGGGAGCATAATGCCGCCCGAACCGACGCGAATGCGGGAAGTTGCAGCCGCCAAGTGGGCGACCAGCACCTCCGGGCTTGAGAAAGCGAGGGCCGGCATGGAATGGTGCTCGGACACCCAGTAACGGGAGTAACCGAGCTTCTCCGTCTCTTGCGCGAGACGCGTCGCTTCCTGCAGCGCTTCTGCCGCGCTGCGGCCTTCGCTGACGTATACCTGGTCAAGAATACCCAATTTGATATGAGACCGATTATCTATACTCAACATTGTCCCCTCCATCGCTGATATATTTCAATTGTACGATTGATTAAACTTGCTTAAGAGTTGTCCGAATCTTTGGCATTCTTCATCAGTCCAGTCTTTTAATAAATGCTTCATTCGGGCCAACCTCGCCTTCCTGTGCTCCGCTAATTCCTTAGCGCCCAGATCGGTGATTTGAAAGGAGAAAGCCCTGCCGTCCACCGGATCGGGAATTTTGTACACATATCCTTTTTGCTCCAAAGCTGCGGCTTGTCTGCTGACCGTGGATATATCCAGGCGGAATTCATCCGCCAATGCCTTAACTCCGGCAGAACCATGGACAGATAATTGCTGCAACAACAAATATGCGGATCGATCGAGAGTTCCCACTCTTTTCTCGGATGAGATCGACGTGATCCGACGAATCAAAATCGCCAACTCAAGCTCGATATCTTTCAGTGACTGTTCATCCATTATTTTACCACCACACTACAATCTTTTATTTGCTATGGAATCATCGTAACACATCGCCGGCGCTTTTCAAATCACGCCCTCCATCGGCAATTCAAATTGACAACATCCGATATAGTTGTATAATACATTCATGTAGTTTCATCATACAAGTATTTTGAAAATCAGCAATAAGAAGAGGAGTTAATAAATATGTCTTCAATAACGCCAAACCATGCATCGCCCGCATTAAAAACAAATTCATCCGCACGGGAAAAAGAAGGCTTGGCCAAGCAGCCGCGAAGCGTGTGGGCTGTCTTCTTTGCCTGTATTATCGCTTTTATGGGGCTTGGGCTCGTCGACCCGATATTGCCTGCGATCGCTCAACAGTTGAATGCTTCCCAAAGTCAAGTCACCTTGCTGTTCACCAGCTACAATGCCGTGATGGCGGCAGCGATGCTGATCACCGGCGCCATCTCGTCGAGACTCGGGATCAAGCGGACTCTGCTTGCCGGCATTGTCATTATTGCGGTCTTTTCGGCGCTCGGAGGGTTTTCCAACGGCATTTGGGAACTGGTCGGACTAAGAGGCGGCTGGGGGTTGGGAAACGCGCTGTTTGTCGCCACGGCTTTAACCGCAATCGTAACCCTGTCCAATTCCGGTACGGCGAAAGCGATTATTCTGTACGAAGCTGCGATCGGTCTTGGCATCTCCATCGGGCCGCTGCTCGGAGGCGAACTGGGGGCTATTTCATGGCGAGGTCCGTTCCTGGGTGTCGCGACGTTGATGGTGATTGCCTTTGCCGGTCTGGTTTTGATGATGCCGACATCCAAGACCCCGCAAGTTGCCAAAGCAAAAACCTCCTTGCTCGACCCTTTCCGGGCCATGCGGCATCGTTCCTTGGTTGTTTTCGGAATAACCGCTTGTTTGTACAATTTTGGCTTCTTCACCTTGCTCGCTTACGCCCCTTTCGTCATGAACCTGGATGAACATGGGCTGGGCTATGTCTTTTTGGGATGGGGCATATTGCTGGCTCTCACGTCCGTGTTTATGGCGCCGAAACTGCAGCAAAGATTCGGGACGGTCGCATCCATGTGCGCCATGCTGTTCTTGTTCGCTCTCGTTCTGCTGGCGATGGGAATCTGGACTTCGACGCAGTGGGTCGTCATCGCCGCAGTCATTGTTGCCGGAGCTTTGCTGGGGAATAACAATACGCTCATCACGACAGCCGTTATGAACGCCGCTCCTGTAGAGCGCTCGACAGCCTCTGCGGCGTACAGCTTCCTGCGTTTTCTCGGCGGCGCTGTCGCTCCGTTTTTTGCGGGAAAATTGGCGGAATGGTTCAATCCGCATGTTCCGTTCATCGTCGGCGCAGGGTTTGTCATGGTATCGGTGTTGTTCATCTTCCTCAATCGGAAGCACGTGAAGCATGTCGACCGAGCAGGATCCGGGCATTAAAAAAATCCGCCTTGATACACACATCTTTTTTAGATTGGTCGTTGTATTAAGGCGGTTTTTTTGAAACCATTTCCTACATTAAGTTATAATTAAATCCATGGAGAAGGGAGAGTTGCACGAATGGAACTTGCCTTTACAAGAGTGGCGACAGAGGAAGACGTCGAGCTTTTAGCCCGGTTGGCATCGGAAATTTGGAATGAATATTTTATTAGCATTATATCAAAAGAACAGATCGACTATATGCTCGGCAAATTTCAATCCGTTCAGGCCGTTATGAAAACGATTGCTGTTTATGAGAAAAAAGGATTTCGGACGGTACGAACTCAAGTAGCGGATATAGGCAACGGTTTTGTGATGGACGATCATGTCATGGAAAAAGAAATTGTGATGTAAACGAAGCCGTCGGTCCCCCTCTATGCCGCATGGAGAACCGACGCAGACGTTCCGTTTTTTCTATTGCAGCGTGCTTAATTTTTCAATCGCTTGTTGTTCGGTCGGCAAGAAAAAGATATGGCTTCCTTTGTTGCATTCATAGATGAAGTCTCTCAAGCTTTGGCTTGAATACACGGAAAAATCTCCAACAATAGCAACCTTCACGCGATAAGTGACGAACTTCTGAAGAATCTCGCCCGCAAGCCGCGTTTTCAAATCGAAAAAGCTCTCGCTAAACAAGGATTTGTTGATAACGATACGATCGCACCCTGTTTCATATTGTACGCTTGCCATAAGATCCATTGCCGATTGAACATCCTCGATTGCGATTTCGCTGCCGCTCGCGACGGCAATATGTTTCCCGCCTGCTTCCACCTTTGTAATATTCATAGTCACCCTCCTACAAGTTTTGCGAACCGTAACGCGCGCGAATCAACAGATAAAAGACGGTGCAGCCATTCTCGGCCGCGCCTTGCATCCGCATGAACTTAAATGATGTACCCTCAATCAGGAAAGGACGAATCCCAATTCTCCAACAGCTGGCCAAGCTTTTCAATATTAACGGCGATTTCGTTAAAATCGACATGCCGTGCGAAATCGGACCGTAGAAACGTTAGATGAGCGTCGTATGCCGACTGATCCAACTGTCCCGTTGAAGGACCGCTTCGGAAAGCGAATGTAATCTCGTCCACATTATCGATCATCGCGAACAAGACAAGCGCATTTTGCCGGCAAATATCCGCTAACTTGGAATTCGGCCCGTGATCGGGCCGGGGCGGAACATCATTCGCTCCGGAGTCCGGCTCATAGAAGGCTGTTAGGCCGTAGGGCTGTTGACTCGTTTGCAGGGCGATATAGCGTTGCACGTAATATGGATCCGGCGCCGGCAGTTGTTCTACAAGATGCAATACTTTGGAATTGTCGCCGACATACTTGGTTCGGTCCTTCGCAATTTCCTCAAGATTGTAACCGGCGTACATTTTTCCCGATTCGGGTTCGCCGCTTGGCCGGGCGCGATCTTGGACGAACGATCCGGTAAACAACGCTCCGCAGCCGATCAAGGTGGCCAATGCAAACGAAACGATCGCAATCGCCGCGCTTCTTTTTCCCGATTTCATGATCGCCGTCAATCTCTCCTTTAAATGCCGCTTCTCCTCGCTCATCGCTCTCGCGCCGGCCGCAGGGCGGTAAGAGCCGGACGCCGCCATCGCGATTAAAGTGTTGCCGTAACCTTGCTTCTCTTTCGGGCTCAATCTCTTGATTACCGCCTCGTCGCAAGAAAGTTCGCAGGCCCGGTCGATTTCCCTTACGGCCAAATAGACGACGGGATTGAACCAATGCAGACATTGCGTGAGCTGCGCAAGCCATTTATACCATAAATCGCGGCGCTTGAAATGGGTAAGCTCGTGCAGGAAAATATAACGCAATTCGTTCTCGTCGTAATTGCGGTTATCCGGCAGCACGATCGCGGGCCGCAGCAGCCCGAACAACATCGGCGTAGGCGCCAGCGCATTGCGGTATAGCGGCACCCGTGCCCCGATTTGCAATTCGCGCCGGCAATCGTCCAGCATAGCCAGTACGTTCGGTTGGGTAACCGTACGATGCCCCGCGCTGAATTGCCCGCGGAACCTCATGTAGCCGTACCCTTTCCAAATGAACATGGCGGCCGCCCCAATAAACCAAACGATCCACAGCATCTCCCATACGGACGTCTGCGCTTGCATTTGCTTTGCAAGCATCGGCAAAGCCGTCGGAGCATGCGTACCGGCAATCCCGGAGACGATGATATCGGCGCCGCGGTTGATGACGCGCTCCGCGGGAGGCACGACGCGTTCGAACCAACCGCCGATGAAATTGGGCCCGGGAGAAATCGGAACAAGCAGCCGCAGAATGACGATCAGGTATATATAATATTGCCACGATTGCGACAGCCGGTAACGGACGATCGGTTTGATCGCCAATAACAACAGAGCGATCAACGCGCCTGAAACGGAGAGCGACAATAAGGTTAGCAAAAATTCACTCATCTTGCCCCTCCACCTTAAAGTACGCCTTCAAATCGTCAATGTCCGCCTCGCTTAGCTTGCCTCCGTGACAGAGCGCCGCCACCAAACTTTTAACATTGCCCTTGTACAGCTTGTTCGCCATCTCCTGCATTTGAAATTCCGCAAATTCCGCTTCGGAAATATTGGGAGAGTAGTAAAAAACGTCCCGCTTCTCCGCGTTTATAACTCCCTTATCGTGCAATCTGCGGATTAACGTCAGGATCGTCGATTTTTCCCATCCTTTTTCGTCTTGCAGCATGCTCCGGATCTCCGTGGACGATACGGGCGAATCCGCCTGCCATAGTAGTTTCATGACCTCAAGCTCCGAATTGGATATTTTATCGGCCAGGTGCATCGTTCATCCCTCCAACGGTCTACAAATGTAACATACGATCAGTCTACATTAGTAAACCGATCCTGTCAACCGCCATTCGGGAAACAAGAAAAAGCTCCCCTTCGATCCAAGGGAAGCTTCTTATTTCTGTTATGACAACCGCACCAGGCTGTAGTTTTTCTTGCCTTTGCGGACGATGATGAAGCGGCCGCCGATCGCTTGATCCGGCGTAATCTCAAGCTCCAAATCGCCGATGCGCTCGCCGTTGATCGAGATCGCGCCTTTCGCAATATCCTCGCGCGCTTGCCGCTTGGACGGCTCAATGCCAAGCTCGACCAGCCACTCGACGATATTTTTCGATTCCCGCGCCGCTTCGTATGTCGGCATTTCCTTGAAGCCTTGCTCGATCTCGTCGGCGGTGAGCGATTTGATATCGCCGCTAAACAACGCAGCGGTAATGCGTTTCGCCTGCTCCAGCAATTCCTCGCCGTGCACGAATCTCGTCATTTCCTCGGCCAGCGCTTTTTGCGCTTCGCGTTTATGCGGCTCGGTCCGTACCTTCTCCTCCAAATCTTCGATCTCTTCTTTGGTCAGGAACGTGAAGTACTTCAAGTATTTCACGACATCGCGGTCATCGGTGTTCGCCCAGAATTGGTAGAATTCGAACGGCGTCGTTTTGTTCGGATCGAGCCAGATCGCTCCTCCCGCCGTTTTGCCGAATTTCGTGCCGTCGGCTTTCAGCATAAGCGGGATGGTAAGTCCGAACGCTTTCGCCTCGGGGCCTTCTTTTTTGCGAATCAGATCGAGGCCGCTCGTAATGTTGCCCCATTGGTCGGACCCGCCGATTTGCAGTTGCACGTCTTCATTCTTGTACAGATGCAGGTAGTCGATCGATTGCAAAATTTGATAGGAGAATTCCGTGAACGAAATCCCGCTGTCCAGCCTGCTGGCTACAACGTCCTTGGCAAGCATCGAATTGATGCTGAAGTTTTTGCCGTAATCGCGCAAAAATTCGATAATATTCATATTATGCGTCCAATCGTAGTTGTTGACCAGGCGAATCTGATTGTCGCCTTCCGTCACGAACAGCTTTTTCATCTGCGCAGTCAGCGCCTCTACGTTTGCTTGGACTTGTTCCATCGTTTGCAGCGAGCGCTCGGTTTGGCGTCCGCTCGGATCGCCGATCGTACCGGTTGCGCCGCCGATCAGAATGACCGGCCGGTGGCCTGCAAGCTGGAAACGTTTCAACATGATAAACGGAATCAAGTGACCGATATGCATGCTGTCGCCGGTCGGATCCACGCCGCAATAGAGCGAGATCGATTTCTGACCGGTTAATTCGCGGAGACCTTCCGCATCCGTCTGTTGATTGATGGCGTCGCGCCATTCGAGTTCGTCGATAATATTCATTGCCATACACTCCTTCGATTCAATACATCATTGCGCCGTTGAAAAATAAAAAAACGCCCCTAGTCTATTGTAGACATAGGGACGATTGTTAACCGCGTTACCACCCAGTTTGCACCAACGAAGCATCGCGACGTAACGCGCGCCATTCGTGCCGCTCTCGGCGAGTTATCGTTCGCCGCTGCCGCCCGGCATTACCCGGGATACTCCAGAGTGTAATTCGCCAGCTTACTATGTATCGGGTTCCATCGCCTCCGACTTTCTAGAACAGGGAATAAGCTGCTACTAGGCTCTTTCAACGTATATCGCATATAAGATTAAAGATAGTATAGAGAAATAATATATCAATGTCAACTTTTCGAGAAGAGAAAATTAGCTTCTCATTTTTCGTCTGAACAGCATGACGGCAAACAAAAATATGACCGCGGCATACCCCAGTACCCAGCAGAGATGCGGCAGCATTGCCGCATATTCTCCGGCGAGACCAGCCTTCGCCAACTCCACGGCATGGGCAAAGGGAAGAGCATAGCATACCGTTTTCAACGCGCCGCCCATCATGTCCAAATCAAACCACATGCCGCTCGAAAGGGCCGCCACCTGAACCACGATGGACGCAATGGGCCCGACCTGTTTATGGGAGAGGATGCTGCCAAGCAATAGCCCGAAACCGATAAACAATACGGCGACAGGGATGAGGGAAAGAATTGCGATCAGCACATTGGCATGAATAGGCAATCCCAGAAAAATGGCAGTTACAAAGCAGATTGCACTTTGCAATAAAGCGATAGGGATGACCGGAAGCGAATATCCGACAATATAATCGCTTGCGGATAAGGGCGAAGCAAACAGCCGAGCCAAAAACGAACTGCTGCGGTCGTTGGCAAGCAGCGTTCCTATAAATATAGAGATAAAGGACAGGCTGAACATTGCGATTCCCGGTGTGAAATTTTCGATTTTGAATATTTCAACCGGCATACCGGCCATGTTTTTTTGAATGGTTGCAATTAACAAAAGCAGCAATACAGGCAGTCCGATTCCGAATATGATGCTGAGCGGATCGCGCATCAATTCCTTTCGATTACGCGAAGCAAAAGGGAGAAAACTCATGACATTACCTCCTCTTCCGTCAGCGCAAGAAAGGAATCCTCAAGCGTTGCCTGGCCGGTAGCCCTTTGCAACTCTTCCGCCGTTCCCAGAGCTTGCAGCTTCCCTTCGTGCATAATCCCGATTTTGTCCGACAGGGCTTCGGCCTCTTCGAGGTAGTGAGTGGTAAGAATGATCGTAACCTTCCCTTTCAATTCGAATATGTGTTTCCAAAGCTCCCGTCTTGCACGGACGTCAAGCCCCAGCGTAGGTTCGTCCAAAAAGACGATATCCGGATCGGAAATCAGCGCCATGGCTATGCTTAATCGTCGCTGCATGCCTCCGGACAACGTTTTGGCTTTGTCGACGGCCCGTTCGGAAAGACCGAATGCGCTCATCATGTCAATCGCCGTCGCCTTCGCTTCCCGCTTCGTTTTTCCGTATATTCGCGCCATCAGTTCAAGGTTTTCTTTAACCGTCAAGTTTGGGGCTACCGCCGTTTCCTGCGGTGACACGTTGATTTTTCGTTTTACGGCTTCCGGATGTTTATTGATGCTGTCGCCCAGTAAGAGAGCGTCGCCGCTTGTAGGCGGCAGCAGACATGTAAGCATTTTAATTGTCGTTGTTTTTCCGGCGCCGTTTTGTCCGAGCAATGCGAAAAATTCTCCCTTTTCGATCGAGAGGTTGAGAGAGTTTACAGCCGTTCGGTGACGAAACTCTTTGGTTAGATCGATCGTTTGAATTGCCGTCATTCGCCTGCCTCCTCCGGTTTATCCTGTACGCGCAAAATTTCGTTCGCAAAATTTTTGAATAAATCGTTTCTCACGATGGCGATTCCTTGTTCTTTATCGGCGAGCAACAACAGGGTATCGCCCGGTTTAATATCGAACAAATCCCGCGCTCCTTTGGGGATCACGATTTGCCCCTTTTCACCGACCTTTACCGTACTCATAAATTTGCCTTCGGGCGATTGTTTCTTTTCGTTTACCATACGATTCTTCTCCTTACCATTTGTGTAATTTGTATAACTTTTCCCACTCGTTACACTAATCATACTTCAACTAACTGATTAGTGCAAGTTTTTCCGAATGCGGCTGGTTCATAACGGATAAACCGGAAACAACCTCCAATGGACAACGATCAAACCTGCCGGTATGATAGAAACAAATGTTCTTATTCAAAGGAGTGCCGTCATGGAAAAACCCGGGACAAGCTTCGTACATCTTCATGTTCATACGGAATACAGTTTGACGGAAGCGACGTGCAGCCTGGAAGATCTCTTGCAAACTGCCGCATCATGGAACATGGATGCGCTGGCAATAACGGATAAAGGTGCAATCAACGGGATGATTCCGTTTTGCAAACTTGCGGAGAAATTCGGCATTCATCCGATTGTCGGATGCGAAATGCCGGTCGGGGACGCGGGAGAAACGCTCATTTTATTGGCGGTTGCCCATCGGGGCTACGAGCAGATCGTCGAGCGGTTGAACAGCGATCGTTTCTATCCCCCGGCCTGTCATGGGGATATTATTGCGCTAAGCGGGGGCAGAACCGGCAGCATTCATCGTCTGATTAAGAGCGGGCGGATGGATCTGGCAGAGAAACAAGCGCTCCAATATATAAAATGGTTCGGGGAGGAAAATTTCTTTCTGGAGGTTCAGCATCACGGATTGGAAGACGACGATGCATTGTTGGAGCGGACCGTTCGCCTTTCCCGGGAAATGAAAATTCCGCTCGCGGCTACTCACGACGTGCATTACCTCGCTCCGGAGGACGCTCCCTTGCTTCATATGATCCGGCACGAGAAACAATCCGGTGCGGCTGCCCCTTCCGCGACCGGGCCGTTCTATCTTCCTTCGCCCTTTGAAATGACGGAGAAATTCGGCCATCTGCCGGACGCTTTGGCTAATACGGTGCGGATCGCGCAGCGATGCCGATTCCAACCGGAACGAAGCGAGCATAGGCTTCCAAGCTTCTCCGTTCCGGCAATTTGGAACGCAGATACCGGGAGAGATTCGGAAGAAACGAGCTATGCGAGTGCGCCGCAAAGCGCGGATGAAACATTGTCCCGGTTATGCCGGGAAGGAATGCGGCGCCGATTCGCTTCGGCCGTTCCGGCTCCCGACGGTTCGGAGTGGCCCACATGGAAAGAGCGAATGAACCGGGAGCTTGAGATCATTAGGCAAAGAGGGCTCTCCGACTATTTCCTGATTGTATGGGATATGATACGGTTTGCGCGGAACAGGAACATTCCCGTAGGACCCGGAAGAGGTTCGGCCGCCGGGAGCCTGGTGGCATATTTGCTTGGCATCACGGAGGTGAATCCGCTTCTGCACGGCCTTTCGTTTGAACGTTTTCTCAGTCCGGATCGCGCCGATTTGCCGGATATCGATGTGGACGTCTGCCAAAGAAGGCGACACGAATTGCTGCAATACGTCAAAGACAAATACGGAGCGGACCGGATCGCTCATGTCGGCGTATTGAACACGTTTGGAACGCGGGGGGCGGTCCGGGAAGCCGGTGCTTATATGCGTTTGCCGAAAAAACAAGTCGACACGCTGGCCAAACTGCTCCCCTCTTTTTCCGGGAAAGGCGGTATCCGCCACAGTCTCGAGACGTTGCCGGAACTGCGCAAGCTGCCGGTCGACCGAGAACCGTTCAAATCGCTCTTTCGCCTTGCCGAACGGCTTGAAGGGCTGCCTCGCCAGCATTCCGCCCACCCATCGGGCATTATTCTCGGAGACGAACATTTGACCCGTATTGTCCCCCTGCTGCGGCGGCCGAACGGGGAACCGATGACTCCTTTTAATAAGGAGGATATTAAAACGATGGGCTTATTGAAGATCGATCTCCTCGGTTTGCGCAACCTGACGATCATTCACGATACTCTCGCATCGCTTCGCGAACGAACAGGCAAACAACTCGATTGCGGCGATATTCCTCTAAACGATCCCGATTCGTTCCGCACGATCCGCAGCGGAAATACGCTCGGATGTTTCCAATTGGAAAGCATGGGGATCCGCCGGTTAATGCGCAGAATGGAGCCGCGCAATATTTGCCATTTAGCCGATCTGCTCGCTCTATACCGGCCCGGAGCATGGAATGAGGGAATCGGCGGCGAGGCGAAGAAACATTCAAGGTAATACTGCCTGAAATGGAGCCGATTCTATTGCCGACGTACGGCTTGATCCTGTATCAGGAACAAGTGATGGCCATTGCTCAAGCGGTTGCGGGATGTTCCGTGGGAGAAGCCGATTCTCTCCGGCGGGCGCTTTCCGCCAAATCAGTCGAAGCGCTGGCCAAGCACCGGTTGCGTTTTGTTCGTGGAGCGGCGGAACGAGGCGTGGCGAACGGGAAAGCGCTGGCCGTATTCGATTTTTTGGCCCGTTTTGCCGGTTATAGCTTCAATAAAGCCCATAGCGTGTCCTATGCCTATCTGGCCTACTGGACGGCTTATTTAAAAACGCATTGCCCGAAAGACTACATGGCCTCTTTATTAAGCTTGGAGGGAGGTTATTACGACAAAAAAGTATACATTAGGGAGAGCGTCAAAATGGGCCTTTCTTTGCTTGGTCCCGATATGAACCGAAGCGGGTTCGGGTTTCGTGCCGAAGAGGAAGGCATCCGCGTGGGGCTCGATGCCATCCGAGGCTCGGGGCCGGAATCGGTGATCGCTATGATGCGTTCCCGCCAACGTGACGGCGTATTTCAGACGTTTCCCGAATGGGTTCGCCGGATGAAAGCGAGCGGGATCAAAAAAACGGTGCTCGAAGCCTGGATCGCCGCGGGCGCCTGCGATCGATTCGGCCTTCATCGGAAGGAGATGATCGCGTACTTGAACGATTTTCCCATGGCAACAGGCATGCATTCGGCGAACGTAACGGTTCCCGATTTTACCGAACCGGAAAAAAGAAAAATGGAAAAGGCGCTGCTTGGCTTCTCGCTGCAACAATCCGTACCCGGGAAATGGAAAGATTTCGCGGAGCGCTTCAATATCGTTCCTATCCAAGCGTTATCGGATTTCAGCGATGATACGCGTGTCCGCATATGCGGAACAGTTATCCACAGCAGGCGTTACCCGACAAACAGCGGAGAATACGTGCTAATGCTTATCTTACAGGATCATACGGATATGATTGAAGTTATGCTCTATCCCAAGACATACAAGTCATTTTTATACGAATTGAATCCACAGGGCATATTACTTGAAGGCGACGTCCGCATGCGGAACGGGCAGGTGCACGTCATAGCGGACAAAATCAAAGCGCTTGGAGGATGAATATGCTACTGATCGGAACGGCCGGTTACAGTTATGAGGATTGGCGCGGGGTGTATTACCCGGAAGATCTGGACAAAAAAGAAATGCTCTCTTTTTACGCCAAGGAATTCGCGTTTACAGAGGTCAACTCGTCTTTTTACGCGATGCCTAACCGATTTATGCTTTACCATATGCGGGAAAAAACGCCCGCTCACTTCCAATTCGTCATCAAAGCATATCGGGGGATGACGCATAAACGGGAAGATAACGAACAACATTTCCAAGATTTTAAAGAAGCGCTGAAACCGTTAATAGAGGCGGACAAACTGGGATGCGTGCTGGCCCAATTTCCAACCAGCTTCCGGAATCGGGATGAAAACCGGGATTATTTGAAGGAATTCAAAGAGTTCATGGGCGACATTCCTGTCGTTATCGAATTTCGCCACGAAGAATGGATTGACGATCGTATCTTCGACCTGCTGGAAGAAGAACAATTGGGCTATGTCTGCGTGGACGAGCCGCAGTTTAAAACGCTTGTTCCCCCGATCGTCAGAGCGACCGGCCCGATTGGTTATATCCGGTTTCACGGCCGGAATTACAAGAAATGGTGGCATCATAAAGAAACGCACGAACGTTACGACTACTTGTATACGGAAAAGGAACTGACGGATTGGGTCCCGAATATTCGCAAACTAGCCGAGAAAACGGAGAAAACGTTCGTCAGCATGAACAACCATTATCGGGCGCAGGCCGTGATCAACGGACGGATGCTGAAAGAGATGCTGCAATTGGAGGTCGCCGGAACATGATTGCCGAAACGATCTCTCCGCAAGAATTGCAGTCTATCGGCAATCTGCAAAGCCTGCATGCCTTTAGTCAACGCGTCTTTCAGCCGGAACCGGGAGAGCGGCTTGTATTCGGCGAAGGGCCCGAGCACGCCCGTCTGCTCCTGCTCGGCGAGGCCCCAGGGGAAAAAGAAGCCGAAACGGGAAGGCCTTTTGTCGGCAATTCAGGAAGACTGCTGAACAAATATTTGGAGAATGCGGATATCGCAAGGGAGGAAGCGTATCTGACGAACGTCATCAAAGTAAGGCCGCCCGGCAATCGGAAACCGAAAATGGCGGAGGTGAAAGAAGCGGCGCCGATTCTGCTCCGGCAAATCGAGCTGATTCATCCGGCGATTATCGTTTGTCTGGGGAGTATAGCCGTACATGCGATTGTCGATCCGAAATCCAAAATTACGGAAATTCGCGGAACGTGGCTGGAGAAGGACGGAATCCGTATCATGCCGACCTATCATCCGTCCGCCGTATTTCGCGACGAAAATAAAAGAGAGCTCCTGAAACAGGATCTCTTCTCTGTTGCAACTATGTTGAACAAGTTGGGATAAAGAAGCCTTCACCCTTCAGGACATGTTGAGCGGCGGTTGATTGCAAGCCTGCGAGGATGCGGCTTTTTCCGTTCCGGCGAAAGATGGGTTGGGAACGGAAATTGCTGTATCGACGCAGGCTTTTGCTCTGACTTTAACCGGTAAATTCCTGAACCCACTGGCCATTGTAGTATGCGATTCCAATTTGGGTGTAATTACCGTTCAAAATGTTGGCTCGATGATCGGGGCTGCTCATCCATTGATTCATCACTTCCGTCGGACTCGTCTGTCCTTTGGCGATATTTTCTCCTGCGGAGTTATAGGAGATCCCGAATTTCTTCATCATATCAAACGGGGATCCGTAAGTCGGCGACTGATGATCGAAATAATTGTTGTTGTACATATCCTGCGCTTTTGCCATGGCCACCCCCGAGAGACTCGCGTTCATACTCAGGGACTTCAACCCGGCGTTCGTTCTTTCCCGATTCACCAGGTCCAACACTTGCTGCGCAAATCCGGTTGGATTCGCGGCCGGTTGCGAAGGGACGTTGGGTATTTGTTTCGCGGTCATCGGCGTTTTCCCTGCATCCACTGTGGAGATGGACGACGTTTGCGTTAAGGTTGACGTTGGTGCGGCATGGCCGGAATGAGTTTCAACCCGATTGCTCGAACAACCTGTAACGGCAACAAGAAGCATAGCTGTTACGATAATGTGTTTTATAACAAAACCTCCTCGATCCGTCTTACGTTATCGAACAAAGGTTTTGCAAAATGCTCTCGTTTTATTCAGAACCTCGCTGCTTTCGTCTCCCTATTTCCCGAAACTCCACGCTACGGACTCAGGGCAAAACGCAACGCGCGGCTAATCAAGACGGGCAGGACCGATACATGGTTCTCGTCTTCAAACACTTTAAACTCGGCTTTCACGCCATGACCGGAGAGGCCGGACAAGCGTTCCGCCAGTTCCTGTGCGCTGTCGCAATTGCGGGATATATGGCTCTTTTCCAGTTCGCCGAATGCGAGCAGCAGACGAACGCCGACCGGATCCTCGGCCAAGCGGGCAGCAAATTCCCGCTCCTCCGCGAACAGATATTGTTTGTTCCAATGGATAGAGGGACTGCCCGCTATGTAATATTGAAACGCGCCCGGTTTCGTCAAGAACGCATACAATACGAACAGGCCGCCGAGCGAATGGCCGAAAATCGCTTGCCGTTTGCGATCGATCTTGAATTCGCGCTCGAGATGCGGTTTCAATTCCTCCTCGATAAATTGCAGGAAATGCCCCGCTCCCCCTTGTTCGGGCAAGGCCGTTCCGTCGGGTCTGCGGAGATATTCGGTCGTCGGCTTCGGCGTCAAATCGTAGAATCGTTCCGGAGCAAACGGCTCTTCGGTCTCATATCCGATTCCGACAACAATGGCCGGAACGACCCCGGTCTTATCCGGCCGACGGCTTTGCAAGCGGAGCGCCTCCACCATCGTTCCGAACACGGAATTCGCATCCAGCAAATAAACGACCGGGTAACCTCCGGGCGGAGGATCGCCCGGTGGCTGGGCCACCTTAATTTGGTACGCGCGGTTTTCCGCGTTCGAACGCATTACCCATTGTTCCGCCCGCGGCATCTCGACTTTGAGACGCTGCGTTTCCTTGACCGCGCTTGCCGTCGCTGCCACATTAGCAGCGGTTCCGTCCTGCCTGTCGTTATGAAAAACCATTTCACCCACTCCTCTTCCGGCTAGTCACCCTTACCGGGTCAGAAAACGGACTGTGTCGTCGATAATTTTCTCGTACGCAATCAAACCGCTGCCAAGCCAATACGTATTATCAACCTCAACTACGCGCCCTTTTTTAACCGCCGGAATGCTCTTCCAGATCGGACTTTCCGTCATCTCTTTCATCCGTTCGTTCCCCATGTCGTAAGCATTCAGCATGAAAATATAATCCGCGTCCAATTCGGGCAAAATCTCCAGCGAAACATTGGCACTGTTCTCGTTTTCTACTAATTTTGAAATTCCGAGCCCCAGATCCTTATGAACAACATATCCGCATAAATAATTGCCGCCCATCAGGCTTACGCCTCTCGGGGCAAAGCGAAAAATCGCCACCTTCTTGTCTCCTGCCGCTTGCTCCAGCTTCTCCTTGGCTTCTTTCACCTTCTCTCGATAGGCTTGCAACGCTTGTTCGGCTTCGGCCGATTTGCCGAGCAGTTCCCCCAAGGTAACGAGCGATTTTTCAATATCCCCGGAAGCATTCTTAAACACATAAGTCGGGGCGATTTTGGAATAGTTTTCGTAAGCGCCGTCTTTATCATAAGTCGCCGTATGCAGAATGATCAGGTCGGGATTGTAAGACATCAACACTTCCGGCGACGGCAGTCCGGCCGAGAGGTCAAGCTTCGGAACATCTTTCAATTCCTCTTGCAAATACTCATGACCTCGATTGCCGTTGGACCATTGCGCTACCGGTTTGACGCCCAGCTTGAGCAAAGAATCCTCCATATTGGGGGCGAAAATGTTCTTGGGCGCCGCAGGAACGATCACTTCATGGCCGAGCTCGTCAATCACCGTTCGTTCGCCGGACGGTACCGCGCCGCTCTCCTTGGATTTCGTGTTTGCCGAAGAATCGGACACGGCCGCAACCGAAACCGGTTGCTCGGGCGAAACGGTGTGATTCTGCGCATTCGAACCGCAGGCCGTCAACAGGCTTCCGGCCATGAAGCAGCATAACCATGCCGAAACCCGGATTTTAAGGAATGTTTTCTTAGGATGAATCATTTGCAGCATAGCGACTTTCCTCCTGTGATCATAATTCTCAATTGCATTGAGTATAAATTATGCGTCGCAGGATTTGCCATGGACATTTTCCGGGAAAGCATTTGGACATTTTCCGGTAAACAGAAGCAGCGCTTCATCCAACATTCGCGCAATCGCCGTCGCCGAATACTCGAACCACGGATCGGCGGAGATCGGATAGACATGTCCGTTATTCACCGCTTGGAGTTGCCGCCATTCGGGGGAATGCTGCAGCGCCAGCCAGAATCTGCGGGACGATGCCTCGGGACACACGACGACCAAGATTCTATCCGGATTAAGCTCCGCCAATCGCTCCGGCGCGAGCGGCGCGTTGCAAGGCCCGCCATCCGTACGGCATGCCGGCTTAAGCTTCAAGTCTCGATACAATACTTCCTCTAACCCGCGGTTCTCATAGAGATGAATGTCTTGTCGATAGATGCGTAAGAGCAGGATGTTATCGTAGCCCATCGCCTCGCCGATTTGCGTTCTCGCCGCAAGAACCTTCCGGTCGTATTGCCCAATCCACTGTTCGGCCCGATCTTCTTTATGTAAAAAACGAGCCGTCATCCGCAATTGCTCTCGCCAATCGACATCTGTCGGTACAAGGAGGCAAGAGGCAATATCCTCCAATTTGGCCCTCTCCATAGGGCTTAATCCGTCGGTTCCGATAATGGCGTCAGGACGATCCTGAGACAGTTGATCCAGATTCGCTTCAAATGTCCGATCGGTATAGGGGAATGTAAGCTTCAGATGGGATTTAATTTTGGTATGATAAACATGATAGTAATAAGGCGTCCACTTCGGATGAAGCGGCGCGGCCGCCGGAATCACATGAAGCGCAAGCAAATGTCCTATCATTGAAGGGGAGTTGGCCGCGATGCGCCGTCTGAAATTTTTTGCATAATCGGACGGAGCCAGGCCGACTTCCTTCTTGAATTTGCGGCTGAAATAAAATTCGTCCCGGTACCCCACCTTTATAGCGATCTCCCGCAATCGCTCGTCGGTTTCCGCCAAATAACGCTTGGCGCGATTCATCCGTAGATCCGTCAGGTACTCCATGGCGCTTTGTCCATATGTTTCCTTAAAAAGGTCGACAAAATATTTGGGGCTGATATTCGCCATCTGCGCCAGTGATCCGATGGAAAGCGGTTCGTTATAATGTTTGTCCATAAATTCCTTGACGTCATTCAGGTTCGTCTTTCTATTCCGGTCCGGCGCATATAAGTTATTGTCCGTCAGCGTCTCTTCTTCCGTGAACACGGGAAACCTCCTTTCGATTCTCGAGCGATAAGAAGTTTATTTTGGATGTAAATGAACATATTGGTGTTGCGGTTGGTGTTGGCTTTGAAGTTGATATTGATAATCATTATCATTAACAAAACTAACATATGGCCGTATTCCAGTCAAGCGCGACAACTGTTCATAAGAAGCCACTTCTTGAAAGTGGCGAGCGGGGAGCAAGCGATACCGCAACTATTTCTTACGAAACCGAGCATCGTTATTTGGGCAAAATGGAGCTTCTCCATTTGCTAACGAAACTGGGAATCGCTATACATCATAATAGAAGGTCATACAGCGGTTTTTCACCCAAATAACGACTTGGAGTTTCGCTAAAATTTGTAATCGCCTCGTTATTACGGCCATAACGTTCCTCAGGTTCGCTAGCCCCAATCCGACGCCATGCTCGCGCTAAGCCGGATCGAAGAAGCTGTTTTCACAGCCGATAACTCCGGAGCAGTTACTCAACACAACTTTTCCTTAAAGTTTCGATATATCCATGCGCCATATGCGATTTGCCTCGTAAACCTGCCATTACCTCATTCTCCTCAACTTGGAGTCAAGCTGTTAGAACGCAACAAGAGGCAGGATCGGCTAACCCCTGCGGGGCATGAGTTTATCCCAAATGGAACGCTCCATTCCCCGAAATTCGGCATACTTTTGTTTCCAACTCGCTATCGATCGAAGTGAACGACTTGTGTGTACGGGTTGCCAAAATTTTGCTCGCGAGTTACAATTGGATTAACTCGGACGTGAAGCACACGCCGCTTCGATACTTTTGTATCGGAGCGTTTTTTTGTTGTTACAATCGAAATAAAGGTGGTGGACGTGTTGTCGACATTCGAGCAAAAGTATGGGGAGTGGCTGGAATCGAACATTATGCAAGAGAAAAATCACAGAAGGCGTGAATTGCTTGAGAAGGGGCTAGGGCACGGAACTACGGAGTTTCTACGCACCGTTTGGTTTCCGGCAGTTCAACATTTCGATCATTTGCATCCTGAATGGGAGGTGCTTGATTTTCATAACGGATACCGCTACGTGGATCTTGCTTATATGCCCGGAGGTATGAAAGGCGGGATTGAAATTCAAGGGTACGGTCCTCACGCCAGGGATATTGATGTCAAGCGGTTTAAGGACCTTTGCTGGCGGCATTGCTTGTTGGCGCTCGACAATTGGATCTTTTTGCCGATCGCTTATCTTTCTATTAAGGACGAGCCTCGCCGCTGCCAACAGCTTGTTCTTTCCTTCATTGGCAGATTCATGGCAACGGATGTGCCGACCGAGTTGACTTGTCTTGAGGCGGAAGCCGTTCGCTTTGCCCGGCGGGAGCTACGACCGTTTACCCCTATGGAATTGGCAGCTCACCTGCGAATATCGGATCAATATGCCCGTCGAGTTCTGCATAAGTTGGTGGAACTGGAGCATTTAGAGGTGGCGAGCGGGAACAAGCGATGCCGCAAATATTGCTTACGAAACCTAGCATCGTTATTCGGGTAAAATGGCGCTTCTCCATTTGCTAACGAAACTGGGAATCGCTATTCCTCATAATAGAAGGTCATGCAGCGGTTTTTCGCCCTAATAACGGCTTGGAGTTTCGTTAAATTTGAAATCGCCTCGTTATTACGGCTTTAGCGTTCCTCAGGTTCGCTAGCGCTTCAGACACCGTGCCCGGCCCGTTACGCTGAAGCCGAATCAAGAAGCTTTCCCAACGCTCCCTGCGCGCGGACTGAACCCGGTTTCGCCCCCTCAGCAGTCAACAAAAACCACTTCTTGTCGAAGTGGTTTTGATTTTCGTTTTGGTGGGTCAAGTACAACATTGTACTTCCGCCCGGTCGCTTGCAATCTAACTTATCACAAATGAAACCGACGTACCCGCTCCCGGAGTGCTTGCAATGTTCAGGCCGCGGCCATACAACCGTTTCAAGCGAAAATCGACATTGCGCAGCGCGATCCCTTTACGATCCGCATCCGGCTCCAGAAGCCCGGACGCAACCTCTTCGCTCATCCCTACGCCGTTATCGATGACGGAAATTTCCGCGCCGCCGTCAAGTGTTCTCACCCGGATCCGCACGATGCCGCCTTCCGCCCGCTTCATCAGGCCATGTCTGATTGCGTTCTCCACAAGAGGCTGTATCGAATACGGCGGTATGTGCCAATACTCCGTGTTTCCGTCTACCTCCCACTCCACTTGCAGCCTGTCCTCATATCTCGCCTGCTCGATAAACAAGTAGGACCGCACAAGTTTCAGTTCGTCGTTCAGAGGAACCCGTTCGCCGATATTTTGGAACTTAAACTTTTCGCGCAAAAAATCCCCAAAATGATCAATCAGTTCGATCATCTGTTCCGGATTGTCAGCATGCAATGCGACAATCGAATTGAGCGTGTTCAAGAAGAAATGCGGTTCGATCTGCGCTTGCAGCCAAGCCGCTTCCATTCGTATGCGTTGGCGGGCCGATCTTCTCAGATGAGTCAACGCCTGAACCCGGGCCCGAAGCTCCCTGGCTTCCACTGGCTTTGTCACGTAATCGTTCGCGCCGGCCAAAAAACCATTCTCAATATCTTGCGCGCGATTGCGGGCGGTGAGCAGCAAGACGGGCAACTCGGACACCGCGTATCGCTCCCGTATTTTTTGCGTAAGTTCGTAACCCGACATACCCGGCATCATGATGTCGGTTATGACCAGATCCCACTCTTGGCCGTCAAGCAATGCCAAAGCTTCGGCACCGTTCATCACCGTTTCCGCCTTATAGTCATCGCGGGAAAGAATGGACACCATAATGCTTAAGTTCAGCGCATCATCGTCGACAACCAGTATACGCGGCTTATCCCCTACGTACCGTTGCAGCGGATCCTGCTTCTCCTCTTTCCGATCATCCGGCACGGGCTGTGCCGCGGCAACCTCCAAAGATTGGAAGAAACCGAGGGAACCGTCGGTCCCCTTCTCATGCGCAACCTTCGCCCCAGAGGAGTCATCCGGTATCAATGTAAAGACAAACCGCGAACCTTTGGCGGGAACAGACCGGACCGAGATGGTTCCTCCATGCAATTCCACCAATTGCTTGCTTATGCTAAGTCCCAGGCCAAAACCGCCTTCGTAACCGTTCATCGGATGTGCTTGTTCATACGGTTCGAACACCCGGCGCACGGTCGATTCATCCATGCCGACCCCGGTATCCGAAACGACGATGAACGCCCGGCCCTTCTCGGTGTACGCCTCTACGCACACCTCGCCTTCATGCGTATACTTCACTGCATTGTGCAACAGATTGAACAAAATCTGAATCAAACGATTCTCGTCGGCGAACACTTTGGGGAAATGTTCCGAAACCCGATTTGTCAGCTCAATTGGCTTTCCGACGGCCATAAACCGGATCATGTCCATGACTCCGCTTACGATCGGCTGTACGGAGACGCTTTGGATATTCAGCCTCAGGCTGCTATCCTTCAGTCGCGCGACGTCAAGCAGGTCATCGAGCATAAGCGACATTCTCCTGCCTACTTTCAGCACCGTCTCCAATTCGCGAATGCTCGTTCCGCTTATGGCATCTCTTTCCCGCTCAAGCACCGACTGGGAAATATTAATCATACCGTGCAACGGATTGCGCAACTCATGAGACGTGTTTGCCAGGAACATATCTTTTTTCCTGTCGACTTCTTCCAGCTTCTCGGTTAGCAGTTTCTGCTCGGTGTACAACTCGAAATAGCGCTTGATCCAGATGGAAGAAAACAAAATCATGCCCAGAATAAGGTCAAACGGATAAAAGATGACCTTGATTCCCATGAACATATAAATCATCCACCAAATCATGTGATTCGAAAACGCCAGAAATGCCAAAAACTGCATCAGACTGCTTCGAATCCCCTTCACCGCCATACGAAGCACGGAAACGATGAGCAATACGAAAATGGGTGAAGCGGTCAGGAAGATCGCATATTGCATCATTTCACTGCCTTGAGGCGGAAGCCATATGCTCATCACAACCCCGACGATTGCCGCAACGCCGTATACCCGCAGCCATTTCGCCCGCCATGCTTCGGGAAGCTGTACGCTCACCATTTGCAAAATGGCATAGGCAAGAACCGTAAGCGATAGACACAAAAGCTTGTAGCTCCATGCATACGAAATTGGAAACCAATGCAGCAACAATTTGTCTTCGCTGCTATTCAAGGTGATGAGCGTGAAGCTCATGATGGACACGGCAAAGTAAAACCAATGCTTGTTTCGCTCAATGGCAAAGAAGAGCAGCAAGTAGACCGCCTGCATCATCAATGCGGCTGCGATAAGCTGCTGCGTTGCCATGGAAAGCTGCTTTTCGCGGAAAATAGCCTCATCCGTTCCGAACTTGAGCGAACGGACCAGTCCCCCGCTTCGAGGATCGGCAAAGTTGGCTGCCTGAATCACCAGCTCGATCGTCCGTTCCTTATCCGCCATGAATGTCGCTATGTAAGGAACATTTCTCGCTTCATACTCCTCGGCACTCGACGCGGGATGGCCGGAAGAAGCGATCAATTTGCCGTTGACGTACAATTGCGACGAACTGCGGATACTGGGAACATAGATGCTGTACACTTCATCCGCGGAATCGACCGCAATTCTCAGCCTGTATGTACCGAATCCGTAAGGGGTCGGTGTATCCGTCCGCAAGTGCGCATTCCATTTCGAGGGGACGTCGAGTCGCTGCGCGCGGTATTTTGCAAAATCTTGGTCATGTCCTTCGGACATCGGCAAAATACCCGGGTAGAATTCCCACTCTCCATCAAGCGTAATCGTTTGGCCGGATCCCGAATCCCAGTTCCGCAAATCCAGCAGCCCGCCCGCAGCGAAAGGTTGCCCGGACGGCTTGAATAACTCCAGCCATAAGAGGCGGCCGCCGTTCATCACCGCAATAAATAATAAAATGGTTAGAATAACGCGATATTTTTTCATAACCTTGTAAAGATTCGACAACTTTCTCCATATTCCTCCACCGCCCGGCGAAGCTGAATCAAATCAAATCTGAACTCAATGTTGAACCCAGATACTCATATTGGCGGATTCTGCCTGAGCCTCCTGATGGCACTGCCCGAAATTTCCCTTTCTCTACAAGTAGGCGGCAATATTTGATGACAGTTTGCTTATGCAGCTCAAGTTCTCTTGCAGCTTGCGAAGGGCGAATAACACGATGACGCCGAATAGCCAAGCGCATCAATTCACGTTCAATTTTTGCAAATTTGTGCGGGATATTTCCATTCTGCTCTATGGTTACAGCTAAATAAGGGGCCAAAATACTGCGCAGCATAGCCACGATAACGAAGGATTTTCCTTCAGTTCGTCCAATGAAATCGCGATAAAGCAATATCCTTGCGATTGCAGGAAGAGTCCCCGATTCAGATCCATGCGGTATTTCGTTCGATCCATAGCGTGCGAACCATAATCCATAATCTCGAATGCAAAAAAATGTCCACCCAAAATCCACATAAAATCTACAAAGTAAGACCGTCCTCGCGACTCCCTCACTTCATACTCCGGATGCAGCCCAATAAAGTGTCCTATGAGGGGCCACCATATCTTCTCTGCAAACAGGCGATTTCCATATCCATGTCCCCTTCGCAGCGCATCCTTGCGTTCCCCTTGCCGTTTAGCCAAATGTGTCCGGATCCACTTTTCATGCTCAACATCAAAACTCATAACAAGCCACTCCTTTCCCAAAATAAAAACCCCGGACTCCTCTCCATACGGGAAGGAATACCGGGGCGTGCTTCGCCACTTGCATTATGTCAAGTTTATATCATGAATCCCCAATATTTTCAAGCTTAAAATTAATGAACCCTTGGGTGAAGCATAGACTTGTATGATTTTTCATATTAACTGAGCTCTTTTGCATCATCGAATCCGATGATTGTGCGATTTTTCATATAAAATTGAAGCCACATGATCGCATATACGGGATTGTGTACGATTTTTCGTACAATCGCTCTATTTCAACCGTTTGTATGAACCTATTGTTCGATTTTTCATACAAGAAACAAGGGGTCGAACCCCTAACCTTTACACTGCCACCGATGCGCTCCCCTACCCTTGTCCAAATGACCGCTCCATAACTTATGTCGCAAAAAAACCGGAGTTAACCTTGAAAGTCAAAAGAGAGCGCCCAGTTCAATTTCCCATCTTTTTTCTCGGTTATGGACCCATTTTCAATATCTTTGATCAATTTATGAATCCAGTTTCGTTCGGCTTCAAGCAAAGCGAGCGAGTATTCCTGTTCGATGACGAACAGCCGATCGATTCCCATGGATCGAGTCGCCTCCATCGAAGAACGGGTTTCCTCTATTTGTTTGACGAGCGCTTCGGCTCTTTCCGCCAAAAGGTCCAATACTTCCCCTGGCGTCAAATGAGCCAAAAAAGAAAGTCCTGCCGCAAATTGCGGATATTCTTTCGCAGGCAAACGCAACAATGATCGAAGCCAATCGAAAAACTCGGCTCTTCCTTCCTCCGTAGGTCCATAAATCGTCCGTTCGGGATGCCTTCCCTCCTTTTCCGTTCCAACCGATTTAATCAGGTTGTTTTTCAATAAACCCTCAATGACTGCGTAAAGCGAGCCCGTGTTCAATTTGATGCTGTCGGAAAGCCCGCGTTGCCGCATCGTAACCCCAATTTCATAAGGATGCATGGGTCGTTCGTGCAGCAGAGACAAGATAGCCAGTGCCAGCAGATTGCTTCGTTTCGGTTTAGGCAAGCCACTTCGCCCCCTTTCTGATTCGATTCATTATTATTATAGACCATTTTAAATATTTTGAAAATAATTAGTTTACTTATTGTAGTCTAAATGTTATAGTTTATTTAAACTAATAAAACAAATTGAAATGAGGATGAGGGAAAATGGAAAACTCCAATCAACAGCATAAAGCATTAATTATCGGTTGCGGCATCGCCGGTCCGGCTACGGCCCTGTTTCTGAAAAGAATAGGAATCGATTCCGTCATTTACGAAGCGGAGAAAACAAACGACGATTATGCCGGATTGTTTCTCAACCTGGCACGCAACGGGTTGCGTGTTATGGACGAGTTGGGCATTGACGAACCGATTCGCCAGGAAGGCATTGTGATGCAAACGATGAAGATGGTCAGCGGGAAAGGCAAGATGCTCGGCACGGTTGGCCAATCGACGGGAGAACCGCAAGGTTACACGATTAAAAGGGGGTTTATCCACAAAGTGTTGCGCGAAGAAGCGCTGCGTCAAGGGATACCGATCGAGTTCGGCAAGAAACTAAGAAGCATCGAGACAAACGAGCCCAATCGTGTAGAGGTTTCCTTCGAAGACGGGTCCTATGCATCCGGGAACATACTCATCGGCTGCGACGGCATTCATTCCCGTACACGGAAAATTGCCCTGCCGAATTCGCCTGTCCCATCCTACACGGGATTAATCAGTTTCGGCGGTTTTGTGAATCGCAGCAAGGTGCCTTATGAACGAGGAATTCAAAAGCTGGTATTCGGCAAACGCGCCTTCTTCGGGTACATGGTCAAACCGTCGGGCGAAGTATACTGGTACGGCAACATGGATTATAACGGGCAGCCGACCCGCCGGGAATTACAAAGCATTCCGCAAGAAGAATGGCGAAAAACGATAAACGGTTTGTATGCGAACGATCTCGATCCGATTCCGCAAATCGTGCGATCGACGCAAGGGGAGATCGGCGTGTTCCCGATCTACGATATGCCGCCGGTAGCCGAATGGTATCGCAAATCGGTTGTTTTGGTCGGAGACGCCGTACATGCGACATCGCCCAACGCCGGTCAAGGCGCTTCCTTAGCGCTTGAGGATGCCATGGTGCTGGTGAAGTGCATACGGGACCTGCCGAACCTGGAACAGGCATTTTCCATGTTCCAACAATTGCGCCGCGACAGGGTAGAACGGATTGTGCAGTATTCGCGGTCCATCGGCCAACGCAAGCATGCGACCAATCCGGTGCAGGTATTTTTCCGCGATTTGATGCTGCCGATGTTTCTGAAACAGGCCAACAAGGACTCGCTCGGATGGATGTACGATTATAAAACGAACTGGGAGGATAAGATTACGGTATGAGAGAGAAGTTTGCTTTTTTAACGTTGTTTATTACGGTCTTGTTGTTTGGGGTAGTGAACGGGGGAGGCTTATACGAGGAAATGATCGTTGCTCCCGTATGGAGCGCATCGCCGCCCGAATCCTTTGCATTGATCCAACCGCCGGATGGCCTCGCGCTGATAAACTTTTGGATTCCTTTTCACATCGCTGCAAACATATTCGTTATCATTGCATTGATCATGAATTGGAAAGCGAAAAAGCGTAGAACCTATCTATTGGTTGTATTGGGGTTGTATGCGATTATACGGATCGTTACGTTTGCGTATTTTGCCCCCGAGATTACGTTTTTCCAGAATACGCCCGCCGAGGGGCCGTTTTCTCCCGAACTTGCAGCCAGGGCCGAATTATGGACTATGCTTAGTTGGTTAAGAACGATCGGTGAAATCGGCATTAATATATTGCTTTTACTCGCTCTGATCCAGCCAGGATTCCAAAGAGATACAAGGTTGTCTTCCAGATAACGATCAAGAAACCCTGTCCCTTTTTTTTTAAGGCCGCAGGGTTTCTGTTGATTTAAGCGTTACTTTAGAACAGTAAAGAAATGTCGGGGCCCGTTTCTACCGCGTTTTTTATTTCACGTAGAATGTAGCATCCTGCTGATCCAGAGATGAGGACACCGGAGAGATTTCCAGCAGGCCGCTCCGATGCCTCAAATAAGCGCCGGCGATATTGTAGGATTCGAAAGATGCCGCCCACGGGCTGGCAAACCCGCTACGGATGCGCCAAGTCGCATCGTTCTTGAAAAGCGTTGAATTGTCATTTGCGTCCAGCCAAACTTCTCCGTTCCGGTGACGGAGAAAATAACCCGGCATGGCGGAGGATTCGATCGATTTGCCGCCTAGAATTCCCCCGAGGGTACCGGTATGTCCTGCGAATCGCCCAGAGGGATGCCGAAATCCGGCGTTCCGTCAGGTTTCCAAGTGAATTTCTGAATACGCGTGGATCTTAAACTCGTCTCCGCTCCCGGCGCGGGCAGCGCGTGAAAGACAATCCAATCCTCGCTTCCGTCCGGAGACTGCGTGAAGCTGTTATGTCCCGTCGCGTATACGCCGTTCTCTACGCTTTTGCGGAATACGGGATTCGGCGATTTCGTCCAGGAGGACGGATTCATTGGATCGTCCGTCTCCTTCATAGTCAACATACCGAGAGCATAGTCCTCTGACCACGTCGTGCTTGCCGAATAGACAAGGAAGATGAAACCGTTGCGGTGCAGTATGACCGGCCCCTCGTTAATCGCCATGCCGCCTTGCTTCTCCCATGCCAGCGTCGGAGCCGTCAGCAGGACATGATCCCCCTCCAGCGTCCACGGATTCGCCATGCGCATGATGTAGATCGCCGAGCCGTAATCCGGGAAATGTCCATATCCCGCGTATAGAAAATACAGCCGGCCTCCCCATTCCAGCACAGTGCCGTCCAGCCCGGGAACGGGCGTCGAAAGCGCCCCCTTCCACTCCCATACGCCTTCGAGCGGGTTAGCCGCTCCGTTCTCCAGCACGCAGATGCGCCGGGACTCGTCGCCGCCGCCGTCGTTGGCCGTATAGTAGATATACCATTTGCCGCCCAGCCGATGTATTTCCGGGGCCCACAGATTATGGCTGTATCTGCCGCCCGGCGGCGGCGTCCAGACCGTTTTCGTACGGCCCCCGGCAAGCCCCGTTAAACTCGAGGATTGCGTCAATTCCAAAGTTCCGGACTGCGTGGACATAAAGTAATAATAGCCGTCGGAATGCCTCATGACCCATGGATCGGCCGCTTTCTCCACGATCGGATTGCGAAACGTTGCGTATTGTGTCATTTTTTCTCCCCTATCCCTTCATTCCAGTCAAGGCAATGCCTTCGACAAAATATTTCTGCGCAAAGATAAACAACAATAAACTCGGAATCAATGCAAGCGTGGATCCAGCCATAATATAGGTCCATTGCGAGCTATAAAATCCTTGAAAAGATGCGAGAACGAGCTGCAGCGTGTACTTCTCGGGAGAGTTAATATAAATAAGCGGCCCGAGGTAATCGTTATAACCCGCCAGGAAGTTCAGAAGTCCTTGTGTGATCAGAACCGGCTTGGATAACGGCAATAGAATCCGGACAAAGATCAAAAACGGGCCTAATCCATCGATCTTGGCGGCATCCTCCAGTTCCTTGGGGATGGTCATAAAAAACTGCCTCAGCAGAAATACCGCGGCGGCTGCGCCGAACATGCCCGGAACGATTAACGGGAGCCAGCTGTCCACCCATCCGATGCTCTTGAACAAGATGAACGATGGAATCATCGTGACCACGCCCGGAATCATCATCGTCGCCAGCAGCATGATGAACAGAACGTTCCTGCCGGGGAATTGCAGCCGCGCAAAAGCGCTCGCCGCCAGCGCGCTTGTGAACAGGCCGACCAAGCACGGCAGCGAAATAATCAGTATCGTATTCATAAAGCCTTGCAAAATATCGGATTCAAACAGAACAAATCGATAGTTCTCCCAAACGAAGTTCTCCGGTATCCATTTGGGGGGCATTTCAAATTCCAATCCTTGCTGCTTCAGCGAAGTGGACAGCATCCACAGGAAGGGTACAGCCATTACCAGCGCACCGGCAGAGAGGAATAAATACGCAAACGTTTTGCGGAATTGTTCGCCCATCCTCTTCCGTTGCCATGTGCCGCCGGAATTCAAGTTATTCGCCATGCGTTTTCCCTCCCTTAATCGTAGTGCACCCATCGCCGGGACAAATAGAAATTCAGCAGCGTTATGACCAGAATGATTAAGCCGACAATCCAGGCCATCGACGACGCATATCCCATGTTCATGTAACGGAAGGCATTCTGGAATAGATAATAAACAATCGTTGTCGTAGAATAGTTCGGACCGCCCTCTGTCATAATCTGGAATCTCGGATAATCTTGCAGCGCGGCGATGATGGCGGTGATGAGAATATAAAGCGTAGTCGGTGAAATACACGGTACGGTGATGTGCCGGAACTGCTGCCAACGGCTCGCGCCGTCGATCTCCGACGCCTCATAGAAGCTCTTAGGCACGCCTTGAAGCGCCGCCAGATACAGTACGATATTGAGGCCGAGTCCTGCCCATGCCCCTTGAATAATCATGGCCGGCATGGCCCATGTTTCGCTGCTCAGCCAAGCGGGGCCATCGATACCGATCCGCTCGAGCAAGTTGTTGAGCAGACCGTAAGTATCATTAAATATCCATTTCCACAGCAATGTGAGCGCGATAACCGAGCTAATCGTCGGGAGAAAGAATACAGCCCGGAAAAAGTTGATCCCGCCAATCTTCTGATTCAGCGCGATCGCTGTTCCCAAGGCGATCGCCATCCCAATCGGAATGCTCAGCGCGGAATAGAACGTATTAAACAACGTTTTCCAAAAAAGATCGTCATTCACCAAATTGACATAGTTGTCTGCTCCGCTAAAAACGGGATCCTGGTAGCCGCTATAATCGGTGAAGCTAACATAAACGGAAAAACTGAGCGGGATAAAGGCAAACAGCATAAATCCCAGGATCGGAGCGGAGATAAACAGATAAGCCCAAAGGGATTCCCTGCGTTTCATGTTCATCCTCCAATGCATACGGCGAAGGAAAACGCACATTGGCGTTATCCTTCGTTCAAAGTTCGTCTCTTTGCAGCTCTCCTTGCGGCTTATTTAAACAAAGCGGGATTACCTTCCTTAATTGCCGCATCGATTTTCGGCTTCAAGTCGTTCAACAGCTGATCTGCCGTTTTTTTGCCTTCCCACATTGGAGCAAGCCCTTGTGCAAGCATGTCGTACCATTTGGCGTTAGGCAGATTCGTCCATGGACCCGCAACCTGGACTTCGGCCGCCTTGATGAATACTTCCGCATGCTCCGGCTTCTGGCCAGGCTGCAGGAATACGTCCGTATTCGCCATCGACATGAAGCTTGGGATCGAGAAGCCCATGAGCGATTGTTCCTTCTGGCCTTCCGGTCCTCCCAAATATTCGACCAGCTTGTATGCCGCTTCCACATTTTTGGACTTGCTATATATGGACAGTCCCACGGATCCGCTGGTTCCGCCCCATTCCTTGGTCGGCAACGGAGCCACATCCCAATCAAAGCTGAGCTTGCGGAATTCCGGTACCATCCAGCGGCCGGTGATCATCATGGCCAGCTTGCCCGTCTTGAACATTTCACCGTCATTCAAGTCCTTCAGAGCAGCCGAGCTTGGAACGACGCCGTGTACGTTCGTGAGATCCGCCGCGAATTGCAGAGCGTCGATCGTTTCCCGGCTGTTGCCGATAAACTCGCGCTTATCGTCACTCAGGAACTTGCCTCCGTTCCCGTACGCAAAGCCCTCCCACCAGATTGGACCCATGCCGTATTGGACGGTTTTGCCGTTCTCTACGACCGTCAGCTTTTTGGCTGTTTCGAGCAACTTTTCCATCCCCATCGGCGAGTCCGCATCCGGGAAAGGAACGCTCATTTTGGCGAACAGATCCTTGTTATAGTAAAGTACAGTAGGTCCGATGTCCTTCGGAAGCCCGTACAGATTCCCTTGGCCGTTGGATGCTCCGTCGTAGCGGTAGCGGGCCAGGCCCGATTCCCACATATCGTCGAGATCGATGTTGCTGTTCTTCACGTATTCGTCAATAGGAAGCAGCAGACCCTGGCTGACCCATCTGCCGAAGTCGCCGTCCGGGACATAGAACACATCGGGAGCGTTGCCCCCGGCAAGAATCGTGTTCATTTTGCCCACGTAATCTCCTGACGGAATATGCAAATAATCTACTTTAATGTGAGGGTTCTTGCTTTGAAACGCTTCTATCAACTTCGTGAAAACTTCTTTTTCGGATGGATCTCCCCATCCCGCAAATTGAATTGTGACGCGTTCATTCGACTGTTCGTTGTTCCCGGATCCGGCCGCAGCCGGCTCTTGTTCGTTCTTGTTGTTATTGCCGCCGCACGCTGCCAAAAGCCCCATTAGCAGCACCAAGCTAACAGTCACTAACAAACCGCTGAATAATTTGCTTTTTCGTAGATTCATCTTTATTAGCCCCTTTGTTATATTCTGCCTTGCTTAGTTTTATTATCATGGAGTCCTGCTGCGCGAACAATTGTGAAAACGCTTCATTTAAACCACAAAAAAAAAACGATTCTGAATCGTTTTCGACGGACGAAAAAAATCCCCAGGGAGGAAAATTCGCTTGCGTTTTTGTTTATTGATTTTGCTTGCGCCACTCGAGCGGCGTCATACCGAAAGATTTGAGGAAAAAATCGTAAAAGCGGCTGGAAGAAGTAAACCCCACCTCGGTCGAGATCGAATCGACAGGTTTGTTCGTTTGCTGCAGCAGCCGTTGCGCTTCTTGCAGACGAAGATTGATGATGTACTGCTTGGGGGAAACGCCGGTCAAATCCGAAAACTTTTTGCGCAAATTACTCTCGGAAATAAAATGTTTTGCTGCAAGTTCGCTAACCGTCATCTGCGTGTAGTAACCTGCATGAATTTCCTTCAACACTTCTTCGACAATCGCTTGGTCTGACACATTCCGAGCAGCAGGCTGCATGATTCGATTCCGCTGAAACAATAGCAGAGTCGTTTCCAGAGCAATTCGCATTAAGTTCATAGCGTCTATATTGTTTTGGGCCGACTTCCATTCTTTCTCCAACTGGTAGAAGCTGATCTCGGCCCATCGCAAATCTTCTTCTTCAAGATGAGCTCTGCGAATACGCTGAGGGTTCTGCTCGAGACTATGAAAGATGTGCTGGCAATAAGCCGGGAGCCGTTCGTGGTAAAAATGAACGGAGACGCCTTGCCAAGGTTCCGTACATACAAAGCCGTGATGAAGGCGGGAGGGAATCATAATGAGGTCCCCCGCAGCCACTTTCATATTTTGCTGCTGTGTGCTGTAGTAACCCTCTCCATCCAATATTAATGTCAGCTCATCATATTCATGAGCATGCGACATAAAGAGGCCTTCGCCTTTCTCCGCCTGAAAAGTATGGGGCTTGAATCGTTCCAAACTGATCACGAAGTGTTTCTCATTATCTTTCATTGTCCCACCACCCAAGATTAATAGATACCTACATTCTAACATGTACGGCGGTAATAATATCAACCTATGCAATAACCGTATACGATGAACGAATTCAAGGCCGGATCGGTTGCTTCATTTTGCGTTTAGACATCTCAACAATCGATGAAACGGGTCCATGAGCGGAACGATCAACACGATTACCGTTAAGGAAATCACACAGGAAACGACGGGCGTAAGCACATCCTCCCAAAGAAGAGACGATGTCGGTCAGACACCAACCAAACAGGAAATTTGGGGAAAAGATCTACACTGCCAATGCAGCGCTCCCCCGTTGTGGTGAGATTCATGGCCCTAACCCCCCACTTTCAGGCAGGACCGTATTTGATTTACTTGTAAGCCTGCGCCGCAAACAAAACAGCTGCCATCTTCATGGCAGCCGTTTTGATCTCCGGTTGCAGACCCGCTGCGTCCGGCGCAATAAATTTTAGTTTATCTCTTCCAGTTCCACAATCTTTGTCGCAATATGCTTGCAAAACTCGCTGTCATGCTCCACAAAAAGGATGGTCGGAGAATGCTCCAGCAGCAACTCTTCGATTTGCATCCGGGAAATGACGTCCACAAAATTGAGCGGTTCGTCCCAAACATGCAAATGAACCCGCTCGCAGAGGCTTTTTGCGATCAGCACCTTCTTCTTCTGACCGCCGCTAAAAGAAGCGATGTCTTTTTCAAATTGCAAACGCGAAAAATCGAATTTCCTCAATATCGATTTGATCAAGCTTTCGTCAATTCCGCTGTTTCTGGCGAATTCCGACAAATTGCCCTGCAAATGTGAGGTGTCCTGCGAAACGTAGGATACTTTCAACTGGCTCCCTCTTCGAAACGTGCCGGAAAAAGGAATTTCATCGCCGCAAATCAGTTTGAGCAGACTGGATTTGCCTGAGCCGTTCGGACCGGAGAGCGCAATGCGGTCCCCTTGCTCCACAGTAAAGCTGACGTCGCGGCAAACCTTCTTCTCGCCGTAACGAATCGAAACGCGGTCCAACTCGACTAATTGCTGTTTGTGATACGACAACTGAGATATTTTCAGGCTTTCCGAGCTTTCAACGTTATTAAGCAGTTGGAATCTTTCCTCGATCGCGGATTGTTGTCTTTTCTCGATCGATTTGGACCTCTTCATCATTTTGGCAGCCTTGTGACCGATGTACCCTTTATCGACCTTGGAGCCGGAGTTGCGGGTGCCGTTTTTTGTTTTTTCCACTTCGTGCGACCAGTTGCTGGTCCGCTTGGCGGCTTCGGACAGCCGCTTGATGTCCTTCCTCAGCTTTTCGTTCTCGGCCATCTCAAAGTTGTCCTGTCGTTGTTTGTTTTCCCACCAGTCGGAAAAATTTCCTTTCTGGATTTCGATATTCGTCTTGTTGATCGAAAGAACGTGATCCACGCAGTTATCGAGAAACGCCCGATCGTGCGACACCAAAATAAACCCGCTCTTGCCGTTCAAATAATCGCTGACCAGCTTCCGAGCATGCAGGTCTAGATGATTGGTCGGCTCGTCAATAAGCAAAAAACGGTTTTCCTTCAAAAACAGCGCCGCAAGCTGCACCTTCGTTTGTTCTCCGTTGGACAACGATTCGAACGGTCGGTATAACACGTCCTCTGACACCTTTAGCAGTGAAAGCTCGCGAAGAAGCTGCCAGTGTTCAAAGTCGGGATAGATGTCGGCGACGACGTCGACGGTATTGTTTTGTTTGCGTTCAACGTGGAATGGGAAATATTCGAAGCTAACGTTAGCCGAAATCGTTCCGCTGTATTCGTACTTACCCAGCAGCAGATTGAGAAACGTAGTCTTACCCCGGCCGTTTCTCCCCGTAAAGCCCAATTTCCAGTTGGTATCAATTTGAAAGCTTACATTCTCAAAGATGTTGTCGTAACTGCCGTCATAAGCAAACGTCAGGTTCGTTACCTTGATCAATGACATGTGTCGGCAACCTCCTTTTGTTAAAATAAAAAGAGCTACAAGAAAGTTACCTTTCTTGTAGCTCAAAAGATACCCGCATCCAACCCAGTACAGGGCATGACAAGGATTTATTTTCTGAGTGAAAAGAATAAGGTAACTCTCTTGCCAATAAAGAATAAAACAAACCCTGTTTTATTCTTAAAAAAAGCGGCAAGAAATATTACATTATCCTCTTCAACTCCCATCGTTAATTGTCAGTTTAATTTTAACAGACCCGCTTCTACATTGCAACAGACTATAAATGACAACCCGCTTGCGATTTGCTTACGGTTCAATGTTTGACAATTTATCAGGATTGCGAATTGCATCGATTGCGATAATTCTGCCTTTGCTTACTGTAAGGGATACAACGGTTAGTAGCCCATCAGCATCCTTTAACACGATGCCCGGCACACCATTAACTAAGGCAATTCGTACATAATGCGGGGCTCGTTGAGTAAACTGGAGAATTCCGAATGCTACGCTCGAGGCCCCATACTCAGCTTGTTGTAGAGTGCTAACCTTACCGCCCCCATCACCTCGCCATACTACTTCAGGATCAAGCAAGGCAATAAGCCGTTCCAAATCACCTTCTAGGCAAGCCACAGCAAAAGCGTTCACTAATTGATATTGCTCTTCGTATGTTGGTGTGAACCTAGGCCGTCCACGCTCAACATGTTGCCGAGCACGAGAAGCAAGCTGCCTGACGGCAACTGTCGATCGTCCCAGTACTTTGGCGATTTCATCATAAGATAGTGCAAAAACATCATGCAAAAGAAAGGCGGTTCGTTCTGCTGAAGTCAATCGTTCAAGCACGACCATCAAAGCCATGCTTACGGATTCATCCAAGGCAACTTTTTCAGCGGGATCCATTGAATCAATGTCCTCAACCATTGGTTCGGGCAACCATGTCCCTACATATTGTTCTCGGCGAATACGAGCGCTTCCCAGTGCATCCAGTGCCAGTCGAGCGACAATCGTAGTAAGCCAGGCAGATAAATCACGAATCTCTGAAGGATCATTCATTCGTTGCAAACGAAGCCATGCCTCTTGCACACAATCTTCTGCATCAGCTAATGACCCTAGCATGGCGTAAGCCACCCGAACTAGACGAGGGCGTTCAGCTTCGAACGCTTTAGTATAAATTAAGTCTGTATCAAAAGTTCGTGAAGCTTCATTATAAGGTTTACGCGTCAACCCTTGGTCACCTCCTTCTTCAGCCATGTAGCAAAACTGATTGTTCCAGATACCGCTGGCTTTTCCGTCGTAGCAGCTCCAGCACGTAAAGCTTTTCCAACCATTCCCGGTAAAGGGATGGGTAAATGAATTCCGTGAATGCCAGTAATCGATTTCCACGTCTTTGCAAGGTCACGAGCATCTATAATTTCAGGGCCTGCCACCTCAATCGTTTTCTGAAACGGACGAGATTCTACAGTATCCGCTACAGCTTTTGCAACTTCATCCACAGAAACGGTTTGAGTCTTCATCCTTATCAAGGGAAGCACCTTCCAACGATTGGCCTGTTGGAACATTTCTGCAATATACTCATGAAACTGGGTAGAGCGAACAATCGTCCAAGGTACGATTCCCTCCATTACCAATGCTTCTTGATTTGCTTTCATACGGAAATAACCGATTGGAATTCGATCACAGCCAACAACAGACACGCATACGTGGTGGCCTATACCCGCAGCTTTTTCAGCCATGAGCAGCCTGCTTGTGCCATGTATAAGGACATCCTCTGCTTTCCAGGAGGAATTGCTGGCATCCACGACCGTGTCACAACCCTCTAATGCTGTCTCCAATCCCTCGCCTGTGACTAAGTCCACTGGGTACGTATGCGATTTACGACTAAGCACGCGTACATCATGCCCTCTTCTTACCAGCTCTTCAGTTACTCGCATCCCCAACTTGCCTGTTCCGCCAACGATCGCGATCTTCATCGTCATTTCTCCTTTCTTCCTCTCTACTTGGAAGACGATGCAGCCAGCTGAAATGTGACATAGTTGTAAAGTAAAAAACGGGTTTTTCCTCCCGCATACTTCAGGCATGCTTTTTAATAAAAACGCCCGAAATATTTCCCTTCATGATAAAAGGAATATTCCGGACGTGCTTCGCCACTCATCAAATCGCAACAATGATTATAGTATGCCATAACTAGGTCATTTTTCAAGAAAAATGTAGGGAGCATTTTGTACGATTTTTCGTATAACAATGGACTCCAAGCGACGAAATTACGGTTGTTTATTCGATTTTTCGTACTAAATCTCCAATTCAATCTTCTACGCAGCATTTTTAATACGATATTTCGTACAAACTCGAATCCTCCGCTTGCATGATCCGTTGTTTATACGATATTTCGAACAAAACCATTTCAATTGCACAAAATGGTTCGGGATAGGAAGCATTCTTTGCCGCGCAGCCTGAATATGCTTATCGTCCAACAGAAGATGAAGCTTCTGTGGAAATTTTTTTGTAAAAAATACGCGGATATACGAGGGGGAAATAAATTGCATTTAAATACAGAAGAGGAACAATGCTGGTTCGTCGTTGGTGAAGTTCTACAAATTATGACAGGAAAATGGGCGTTTTTAGTCATTGCAGAACTGTACAAAGAATCCAAACGTTTCAATCAATTACGAAGAGCTTTGGATCATGTTAGTACCAAATCTTTAACGGATATTCTAAGGCATTTGGAACAACATGGGGTCGTTAAACGTCGAGTGTTTCCAACAGTACCTGTAACAGTAGAATATTCCTTAACGGATAAAGGCAGGGACTTTCAATGCGTACTCCAAGAGATGAGAAAATGGGGGGTAAGGTGGGGAATACCTGATAAACCGAATCACAACGTATCAAATGAAGATCCAGCCCAATAGGCCCGGAGACTAACAGATATCGCCATCTACACTTGCCTGAATCGCGATCGTTCCATTTTCATCTACAACCCTTTTGGCATTACTGTTTTCTTACTGGTTCTATCATACTAATTTCCCGTCTTGTTGAATCAATTAGCTAAATTCAATTTTTAAACAAGAAAAATGTTCGTCTCCAGTACAATTACCAATCAATATTGGGAAGCTTGTAGCGTTTTTAAACTGTAGAAAATACAAAAAAACGGCATCTCTGCCGTTTGAGTTCTGTGTTGGTGGAGCCTAGGGGGATGTCCGAATCTTTGATTGAATGGCTGTCGAAGCTCACTCGACGAGGACTTTTAGCGGTAGATTCAGACGCCGTGCTCCTCCGCTTCGCTCCGTCCGCGCGGACTGAACCCCGGGGTTCGCCCCCATAGCAATCCACCATATACAAAAAAACACGCTTCTTTAGCGTGTTTAATTCTTGTATATGGTGGAGCCTAGGGGGATCGAACCCCTGACCTCATCGCTGCCAGCGATGCGCTCTCCCAGCTGAGCTAAGGCCCCGTACAAACTTACTGCTGGTATTCAATTTTGGGGAAGCGTAACTGACCATGCCATACTCCCAGCTGAGCTGAGGCCCCGGCACAAGGAATATCTTAACACATAGCGACCGGGGCTGTCAACGAAAATTATTTGTCTTCCAACGTATGCTTGGACAATAAATTCGTCAACTCTTTCATGAACATGTTAATGTCTTTGAACTGCCGATAGACGGAGGCAAAACGGACATAGGCGACTTCATCGACGGGGTACAGCTGCTCCATGACAAGTTCGCCGATCGCGCGGCTTTCGACTTCGGTATTGGCCGTATTGCGGAGCGATTTTTCCACTTCGGAGACGATCGATTCGAGCCGCTCCGCCGATACCGGCCGTTTCTCGCAAGCGCGAATCAACCCGCGCAGCACTTTGTCGCGATTAAACTCTTCGCGATTGCCTCCCTTTTTGATGACGATTAACGGTGTTTCCTCAATCGTCTCGAATGTGGTGAACCGCCGATTGCATCTTTCGCATTCGCGACGGCGGCGAATCGATTTGTTTTCGTTGGCAGGTCGCGAATCTAATACTTTCGTTCCCGAATAGTCGCAATGCGGACATTTCATACACCGTTACCTCCAAATTTACTTCTTTACCCAATTAGAACTATTTCCCAATCGTTATCTGTAATGAACTTTGAATTAACGAGCATAATACAAATACCAACCGCAAGGAGGTGATATGCAATGGGTCAAGGACAACGTTCTAATGTACTAGTCGTTCCTCAAGCTACAGCAGCTCTTGAACAGTTGAAATACGAGGTTGCTCAAGAATTGGGGATCGCAATTCCTCAAGACGGTTACTACGGTAACATGGCTACTCGTGACACTGGTGCTCTTGGTGGTAACATCACTAAACGCCTGGTGACTATCGCCGAGCAACAATTGGCAGGTCAATTCAAATAATGATTGAAAAGCAAGGAAGTGTTGGACAAAGCTGACAAAACAGCTTGTTCAATGCTTCTTTGCGCTTTTGCTCAAAAATCAGAATAATGTTCCTTATATTTATTATAATAATAAACAACGCGCTGTACATAGTGTTTCGTTTCGCCGTAAGGGATTTTTTTGGCGGTCTCGATTCGCCCGTCCCATACGTCGTTATCGATCCATCTCGCAACGACAGTCGGTCCGGCGTTATATGCCGCGACGGCCGCGAAGATGTTTCCATCGAAACGATCAAGCAGCGTCTTTAAATACCAAGTGCCGATCTGAATGTTCGGTTCGGGCTCATGGTTCACCCGTTCCATTGAAATGCGGGGCAATTTCGCCTTCTCCATCACCCAGTCGGCCGTATCGGGCATAACCTGCATCATCCCGAGCGCGCCTTTCTTAGACTCTCTGCTAGGTTTATAATTCGATTCCACGCGAATGATCGCGGCGACAAGCAACGGATCGACCTCGTACATGATGGCAAAATTGCGAATCGGTTCCTGATAATGAATCGGATAAAGCCATTTCCCCATCCAACTTGAGTTGAAAAACAGTACGATGACAAATCCGACAAACAGCAACAGCAGCACCCTTTTTTTACGCAGCCAACTCATGCAAGTCCCTTTCCGTGCCAAAACCGGTCAATTTGTTTCTTCGTTTCGTCAAGGGAAGCGCGGTTATCGATAACGTAATCCGCTTGTCGTTTTTTCCATTCGATATCGAACTGCGCATTGAGACGTTTGCCGGCTTCCTCCGCCGACATCCCGTCCCGCTTCATCAACCTCTGCAGTTGAACCTCTCGCGGTACATATACCACCATAATTTCCTCATACATCGATTCCAAACCCGATTCATACAACAGAGGAATGTCCGCAACGACAAGCTTGTCCGGATAATCGCGCTCAAACGCTTCCATCCGCTCCCGCATGACCGACCGTATGGCCGGATGCAAAATCGATTCGAGCGCTTTGCGCTCCGCCTCGTCGGCAAACACGATTTCGCCCAATTTTTTGCGGTTCAACGAACCGTCCTCTAACAGAACAGCTTGTCCGAACCGTTCGGCAACCTGTTGCAAAGCGGGACTGCCGGGAAGGACGACTTCCCTGGCAACCCGATCCGCATCTATGATCAAAGCGCCCCGCTCTTCGAGCAAAGACGAAACTGTGCTTTTCCCCGTTGCAATTCCGCCGGTCAATCCGAGATTCATCATTTCACCTCGTCAAATCGTATTAAAAAAGTCGTAGAATGCCGATCAATATTAACATGCACCCCGGCAGCGCGGACAATCTTCTCATCCACTTCACTCCTGCAAATGTAAAGCCTATATGCATCCCGATGACGATAAAACTTCCGCTTGCAACCGCAATAACGAGCGACGTAGCGAGCGGCGAAAAGCCGAGCATCGCCGCGCCGAGCCCGGCGCCGAACGCGTCCAGCGACAGCGCGATCCCGAGCAAAGCGGCTTCCGAAGCCGAAATGCTCCCCGATCTGTCCACGTCGGCCGCCGACGGTGTCCGTAAAATTTGGACGACCAAGCCGAAGCGTTTCAACTCGAGCGACCATAACGTGCTTTTGCCGGACGGCAGCAAGGGTTTGCCGTGACCCGCATTCCCGCTTCCCGCATCCGGCCCTGCATCTTCGGCGCAGCTTTTGTTCTGGGACAAGTACAATTGGATAAGCGCCCAACAGCCGATGCCGATTAAGATGACAGCTCCGATCCAATTCGTATAATCGCTGGATACGTACCGGGAAATCAACACGCCGATTTGCATGGAAATAAAAATAACGACGCCGGAACAGAAAGAAATGATGGCAATAGAGACGATCGGTATCCGTATTTTACGCAAGCCGTACGTCACCCCTACGCCAAATCCGTCCAAGCTTAACGCGAATGCCAGAAAGATAACCGATACGATGTGAGCTAGCACCCGAATTCCCCTCCCGTATAAACCGCATCATTGCCACTTCCGTAAAGCCTGCGGTTAATGTCTTACACATCATATGGGAGATTGGGCGGTAAGGTGCCTAGCGATACGAATCGTTTCAACCGGCGATTACGAAACGAATGAATCGGGCCGAGGCTGGCATTGCGGGCATATATGCGTTCCCCTGCCGCCGACGACCGTTTTTTCCACGATTGCGCCGCACCTGACGCATGGCTCGTCTTTCCTTCCGTAAATAAGAAGCTGATGTTGGAACATTCCCATCTCGCCTTGACCGTTCACGTATGACTTGATAGACGAACCGCCGGCATCGACCGCTTCATTCAACGTTTCAATAATAGCCCGGAACAAACGTTCGAACTCTTCCGACGTTAATGATTGCGGCGATCTCTCCGGATGGATGCCGGAGCGGAACAAAGCTTCATCGACATAAATATTGCCGATCCCGACAATATATGCCTGGTTTAACAACACGGTTTTAATTTTCGTCGTACGCCGGGCGATCGCTTGCTTGAACTTCTCCAGCGTAAAATCCGCATCGAGCGGTTCGAGCCCGAGCTTGCTGAGCGGAGGCTCTTTCAGTTCTTCGCCCGGTTCGAATAGATGCATCGTGCCGAACTGCCGCACGTCTTTGTAACGCAATTCCGTGCCGTCGGTAAAATGAAAGATGACATGGGTATGCTTCTCGAGCGGCTCGTCCCGCTTATAAAGGCCGTAACGGCCTTCCATACGCAAATGGGATACGAGCACGAGCCCGTCCAGCGTCATCCTTAGAAATTTCCCGCGGCGCTCCACTCGTTGAAACGTATGCCCGGCAAGCAGAGCCGCGAACATAAGCGTATCTTGCGGGCGTTGTATAATACGCGGCAACGAGACGGTGACGCGTTCGATTTGTTTTCCGATAATTAACTGGTTTAACGTTCGTTTTACCGTTTCCACTTCAGGCAATTCCGGCATGAAATTTCACCTCAGTCCATATTATACCGGAACCTTCCCGGCCAATCCATCGAAGCTTGCCGGACAACGGGAGCGCATGACGGCATTACTTGGCTTCATACCAATTCGAACCATAGCTGACATCCGCTTGCAGCGGAACGTCAAGCTGCAGCGCTCCGGCCATGACTTCCGGCACGATCCGGCTCATCGTCTCCAATTCTTCTTCCGGCACTTCAAATACCAATTCGTCATGCACTTGCAGCAGCATGCGGCTGCGCAGCTTCTCCGCCCGCAACCGTTCATCCATCTGAACCATGGCGAGCTTGATAATATCCGCCGCCGTTCCCTGGATCGGCGTATTCATCGCCGTCCGTTCGGCAAACGACCGCAAATTGTAATTGGATGCGTTAATTTCCGGCAAATAACGGCGCCGCTCGAGCAATGTGCGTACGAAACCGTCGGTCCGCGCTTGCTTCACGATGTCGTCCATAAACCGGCGAACCCCTTGGAAGACGGCAAAATACTGCTCGATAAATTTAGCCGCTTCTTTGCGCGTAATGTTCAAGTTTTGCGACAATCCGTAATCGCTAATGCCGTACACGATGCCGAAGTTGACGGCTTTCGCCTGCCGGCGCATATTCGAGTCCACATCGGATTCGGATACCCCGAAGACATCCATGGCCGTTTTCGTATGAATGTCCATATTATGCACGAACGCTTCTTTCAATTTCTCGTCCTGCGATATATGGGCAAGCACGCGCAATTCGATTTGCGAATAATCTGCCGCCAGAATATGCCAGCCCGGTTCGGACGGAACGAACACTTGTCTAATTTTGCGCCCTTCCTCCAGCCGGATCGGAATGTTCTGCAAATTCGGAAACTGGCTGCTGAGACGCCCTGTCGCCGCAATGGTTTGACGGTAGTACGTATGCACTTTCCCCGTTTCCGGACGAACCTCTTTCAACAAGCCTTCCACATAGGTCGATTGAAGCTTGGCGATTTGGCGGTAATGCAAAATTTTTCGCACGATTTCATGGTACGGTTCCAACTTCTCCAATACTTCCGCGTCGGTCGAATAGCCTGTCTTCGTCTTCTTCACGACAGGCAAGCCCAATTTATCGAACAAAATTTCGCCAAGCTGCTTCGGCGAATTGATGTTAAATTCCGTACCGGCCAGTTCGTAAATGTCTTGAACCAGCGTAGCGATTTGCGCCTCGAATTCTTGGCCGAGCCGCTGCAAACCTTCCGCGTTCACCGAGATGCCTTGCTTTTCCATATCGGCCAGCACTTTCGACAACGGCAGCTCCAACTCGTAATACAGGCGATGCATTTCGTATTTTTCCAAGTCCTCCTGCTGTTTGGCGATAACTTGTTGAATCGCCGCAGCTTTCCGGCCCAAATGCTCGCTTACGATTTCGAGATCCGGCACTTTGAATTTGGCTCCTTTGCCGAACACGGCCTCATCCGACTGCAACGAAGGCAAGCCGTATTTCGAGGTTAACGCGCTAAGCGACTGGTCGGATTCCGTCGGATCGAGCAAATACGCCGCGAGGTGAACGTCGAATGCGGCTCCCTGCAGCAATATGCCGTGCCAATGGAGCACGATGTCCGCCTTGTGCAGATCGTACCCCCGCTTCGGAATGTTCTCGTCCGCAAACCACTCCCTTAGCGGCGCCCCCGCCTCGGAAGCGAGCAGCTCGAACGGCACGTAATAGCTCGTATCCGACGTCCGCAGCGCGATGCCGATCAATACCGCATGATGCGGATTCTCGCCGGCCGATTCCACATGGACGACATCTACTTCGGCAAGCCGTTCGATCAGCGAACCGACATTCGTTTCGTCAAGCACGACCAATTGCAGCGGCGACTCCGGCTCCCGGCTTTCATCCGTTTGCGCCGCCGTTAAGTCGAGACGCTCCAGAAGCGACTTGAATTCTAGCTTGCGAAAAACGGGCACGGCCGTTTCGGTTTGCAGGCCGTTAAATTTCATGTCGTCCCATTCTTTCTCAAGCGGCATGTCGCGGAATATTGTCGCGAGCTCTTTGCTCATTTTCGCGTCTTGCACATGGCTTTCTATATTTTCTTTCAGCTTTCCTTTTAATTCATGAACATGCGCAATGACTTCTTCCACCGTCTGATATTGATGCAGCAGCTTAAGCGCCGTTTTCTCGCCGACTCCCGGCACGCCCGGAATGTTGTCGGACGCATCGCCCATCAGCCCTTTTAAATCGACGATCTGCCCAGGCGTTAAACCGTACTTCTCCTTGATTTGCGCCGGATTATAAGCTTCGATCTCCGTTACGCCTTTGCGCGTTAGCGCAATCGTCACATGGTCGGAGGCGAGCTGCAGCATGTCTTTGTCGCCCGTCACGACGAGCGTTTGCTTACCCGCTTCATCCGCAAGACGGGTTAACGTCCCGATAATATCGTCCGCTTCGTAGCCCGACATTTCAAACTGGGCGATTCCGCAGCCTTCGAGCAGCTGTTTCATGAGCGGGAATTGCTCGGACAACTCCGGCGGCGTCTTGGCGCGCCCGCCCTTATATTCTTTGTATTCCGCATGCCGGAACGTAATTTTGCCTGCGTCGAACGCGACGAGCATATGCGTAGGTTTTTCCTCTTCAATTAATTTCAGTAACATCGTAGTAAAGCCGTATACGGCATTTGTGTGCAGTCCGCTGGAATTCGTCAAAGGGGGCATCGCGTAAAACGCCCGGTTGGCAATGCTGTTCCCATCGATCAGAATGATTTTATCCATACAACACCTCGATTTCTCAACATGGCGGTTCCGTCCTGCGGACAGACACCGATTCCTATATTCTATGATAGCATAGTGCGCTAGAAAGATAAAAAAGCTTTTGCCGAAGGCGCATGGAAAACAAAAAACAGAATCGGTTTCATAAGAAACGGATCCTGTCCATATTAATGCGTGTTCAAAAAGTCAACTTTTCAGCACCTCTATTAGTTCAGATCGGCTCGTTTGCCGGTGACCAAATAAATGACACTCTCTCCGATATTCGTCGCATGATCGGCGATTCGTTCGATATAACGTCCGACAAAAGTAAGCAGCATCGCCTGGGATATGGTAGCCGGATTTTGCGCCATCAGCGTAAACAGTTCGCGTACGATTTGGCTGTACAATTGATCGACCTGATCGTCGTCCTTGGACATTTTGTAGGCCAGATCGACGTTCTCTTCCGAATACGCTTGAATCGATTCATAGGTCATCTGCGTGACGATGTCGGCCATTTGCGGAATATCGATCAACGGCTTCATCAACTGCTGGCCTTCGATTCTGAGTACGACTTTGGCAATGTCGACCGATAAGTCTCCCATCCGCTCCAAATCGCTGGCAATTTTGAACGCCGCCAGAATGCGCCTTAAATCTTTGGCTACAGGCTGCTGCGTCGCAATGAGCATGGAACCTTTCTCTACCACTCTATCTTCCATTTGATTCAATTCGGGATCGATCGATATAATTTTCCGCGCCTGCTCCGCATCCACCCGCTGCAACGCGTCCACCGCTTCGCTGAGCATCGTCTCGACGCGCTTGCCCATCTCCTCGAGCAGGGCCGTTAATTCATTCAACTGTTGATCGAATTCTTTCCTTTGAACCATGATTCTTTCCTCCTGTCCGTTGGATTATCCGAATCGGCCCGTAATATAATCTTCCGTACGTTGATCGCTCGGATTCGAGAACAATTTTTCCGTTTCCGTCGCTTCGACGACTTCGCCGTTCAAGAAAAATACGGTCCGGTCGGAGACGCGCGCGGCCTGATGCATATTGTGGGTTACCATGACGATCGTGTACTGAGCCTTCAACTCCTGCGCCAATTCCTCGATTTTAAGCGTCGAGATCGGATCGAGCGCCGAAGTCGATTCGTCCATCAGCAAAATATCCGGGTTGACGGCGAGCGCCCGAGCAATACATAGCCGCTGCTGCTGTCCTCCCGACAAGCTGAAGGCGGACCGTTTCAAATAATCTTTCACTTCGTCCCATAGCACCGCCTTCCGCAAGCTATGCTCGACGATCTCGTCGAGCCGCTTCTTGCTGCGGACGCCGTGCAATCTTGGACCGTATGCGATATTATCGTATATCGATTTCGGAAAAGGATTCGGTTGTTGAAACACCATGCCGACTTTTTTGCGCAACGTTTCCACGTCCACTTCTTTGCCGTAAATGTCGGTGCCTGCAATTTCGACTTTTCCTTCGATTTTCGAACCGGCAATCATGTCGTTCATCCGGTTGAGCGTGCGCAGCAGCGTCGATTTCCCGCAGCCGGAAGGGCCGATAAACGCGGTAATCGCTTTTTCGGGTATTTCCAGGTTTACGTTTTTAAGCGCATGATACGTACCGTAATATAAGTTCAAATCTTTGATATCGATTAACGTTTGCATCCTCGATGCCCCCCTTTTCCCGATGTTCTCATATATTTTTCTGATACTTGTTGCGCAGCACAATGGCGGAAAAATTCATCAAGATCAACAGTACGAGCAGGACGATAATGCCTGCCGCCGCCAATTCATGGAACGCGACCTGCGGTCTCGAGACCCAGTTGAAGATTTGAATCGGCATAACCGTAAACGAGTCCATAATGCCGCTAGGCAAGAAGGCGACAAACGTCAGCGCGCCGATCATAATAAGCGGTGCCGTTTCGCCGATCGCTCTGGAAAGCGCGAGAATGACGCCCGTCAAAATGCCGGGAATCGCCGAAGGCAGCACCGAGCGCGACACCGTCTGCCATTTGGACGCCCCAAGCGCATAGGAAGCTTCCCGCCGCGATTTGGGCACCGCACGCAGCGCTTCTTGGGAAGATACGATGATAATCGGCAATACGAGCAGCGTCATCGTAAGCGCGCCGGACAGCAAGCTCCGCTCCAGATGAAGGCCGCGCACGAACAGCGTCAATCCGAGGATGCCGTATACGATGGAGGGTACGCCGGCCAACGTGCTGATATTCAACTGCAGCAATCGCGTTAACCGGTTTTTCTTCGAATATTCCTCCAAATAAATCGCCGCCCCGACGCCAAGGACGAACGACAACGGAGCCATAATCAAGATCATATAAATCGTGCCGACGATGGCGGATTTCATTCCGGCTTTGGCAGCGAACCGCGAAGGGTAATTCGTAAATAATTCCGGAGACAGACGCGTCAGTCCGTCCATCATAATATTGATCAACAAAGCCATCAACGCCAAAATACCGATCGAGGTGGCTGCGACAAACAGCAGGTGCAGCGCGAAATCCGTATTGCGCCGCTTGCGGATCTGGCCCCGGTTCGCATCCTGTAAAATGCTCATAATCAATACTCCTCCCTAAATCGTTTGGCAACGTAAGAGGCTAATATATTTAATAGGAAAGTGAACAAGAACAACGTGAGCCCGACGGCGAATATGGTGCCGTATTCGATCGAACCGTGCGGGGTATCGCCCAAACTTACTTGAACGATATACGCCGTCATCGTCTGGATGCTTTCGAGCGGATTCATCGTGAGCTGCGGCGTCGATCCGGCGGCGACGGTTACGATCATCGTCTCGCCGATCGCGCGGGAGAATGCCAGCACGCCCGAGGACACGATGCCGGAGAACGCCGCGGGCACGACGATTTTGAGCGCCACCTCGAAACGGGTGGCACCCAGCGCGTAGGCGCCGTGGCGCAAGCTGCGCGGCACCGCCGCCATCGCATCTTCGCTGAGCGAGGTAATCATCGGAATAATCATAATGCCGACGACGATGCCGGCGCTGAGCGCGTTAAATACGCCTGTCGACGGGAAGACGGCGCGAATGATCGGCGTGACGAACGTTAACGCAAAATAACCGTAAACGATCGTAGGCACGCCCGCGAGCACTTCCAAAATCGGCTTGACGATTTTGCGAACGCGGTTCGGCGCATATTCGCTTAAATAGATGGCGCTGGCGATGCCGACGGGAAACGCGAATACGCAAGCGATGACGGTAACGAGCAGCGTGCCGCTCAAGAGCGGCCAAATGCCGAAGCTTTTCGGTTCGATGAGCGGACTCCACTTCATGCCGAACAGAAAATCGAACAGCGGCACTTGCTTGAAAAATTGAAACGTCTCCGAAAACAACGTATAAACGATCCCGATCGTCGTCACGATCGAAACCGCCGCACAAAGAAATAAAACGACCGGCATCAATTTATCCAACATATATATATTTTTATTTTTCAACTGCAGTTTGGGCCGCTTCGTTTGCAATTCCAAATCGCTCATTTTTCCTTAACCTCGCTTTGTTATCGTTTCGTGTGCGTATCCACAAAAAGGTGATGCCTCGCTTTCAAAGGTTGAGACATCACTTTTTTATGGATTCGTGTTGCGTTAAGGATTATTGACTCAGCTTCGCTTTTTCAGCGTCGTATTGCTCATCCGGGAGCGGAACGTATCCGACTTCACCCGCCACGCTTCCGGCATGCTGCATGAAATATTCGACGAAAGTTTTCACTTCCGGTTTTTCCATCGCTTGTTTGCTTACATAGATCAACAATGGGCGGGCAAGCGGAGAATAGCTGCCGTCTTTGATCGTTTCCATCGAAGGCGTTACCGTCGCCGTACCGTTGTCGACCGGAACGAGCTTCAATTGATCCGCGTTCTCTTCATAGAAGGCGTAGCCGAAATACCCGATCGAATATTTGTCGCCCATGACGCCCTGCACGACCGCATTCGTGTCTGCGCTGAACGTAATTTGGTTGTCATTGCGGCTTTCTTTCGCCGTGCCGATAATTTCTTCCGTGAAATAATCGAACGTTCCGTGATCCGCGCCCGGCGAATAAATTTTGATCGGCTCTTGCGGCCATCCGGCGCGAACGTCAGCCCATGTTTTCACCGTGCTGTTCGGCTCGTATATTTTTTTCAGTTCGTCAACCGACAATTTATCTACCCAGTCATTATCTTTGTTAACGACAACGGACAACCCGTCATACGCTACTTTTAATTCGATATAATCGACGCCGTTCGCCTTCGCTTCTTCCGCTTCGCTGTCTTTAATGGCGCGGGAAGCGTTGCTGATCGCCGTCTCGCCTTTCGTGAAACGTTTGAATCCGCCGCCGGTGCCGGACGTGCCGACCGTTACGCGAACGTCTTTATACTCTTTGCTGAACTCTTCCGCAATCGCTTCTGCCATCGGGAATACCGTGCTGGAACCGTCAATTTCTATCGTACCCGACAGCGCCGCCGTTTCTTCCGCATTCGATTCGTTGCCTGCCGCCGGCGTTTCCGCAGCAGGCGTCTCTGCCGCTTTCGTACCGCCGCAAGCCGCAAGCGTAAGCGCGACAATAATAATTAGCAGCGTTAGCAAACTCTTTTTCCCCGGTTTCAACATCTACAACCACTCCCCTGATTCATCGTACTTTTATCCTTTTTCTTCGCTACGTTTCCAATGGTAGCGAAAGATTGTTAAGCCTGTTCGAAAGTTTTGTTAACTCAGTGTAAAAATTTCAAGATGCTCCGAATCGCCTGTTTGACTTCATCCGTTTTTCGATCGACGACGGCGGCGTTTGCGAACATTTCCTGCACTTGTTTCCGGTGGTCTTCCGCAGCGTGCAGCAGCTTCTCGAATGCTTCCGCCGCTTCGCGAACATACGCCGCGCTGTTCTCCGTCTCCGCGCGTCCCGCCTGCACCCATTGCGCCGTTTCCGCAACGGATTCCCCGACTTCGCCGAGCATGCCGGCGATAGCGTCGGCCGACGCTTTCGTGCGGTCCGCAAGCTTGCGCATCTCGGAAGCGACGACGGCAAATCCTTTGCCGTACGCGCCGGCTCTGGCCGCTTCGATGCTCGCGTTGAGCGCCAGTAGATTGCTCTGTTCGGCCAAGTCGCGAATCAATTGCGTGATCGCGGAGATGCCCGCCGTTCGCTGCTGCAAATGTCGAATATGCCGTTCCTGCTGTGCCGTATTATGCATGATGCCGGCGAACGCGTCCGATACTTTGCTTAGTTCCTTCTTCCCTTGCAGCGTCAATTCGACCATCGCTTCCGAATCTAGAATTCCGTTTCGCGCCGAAAGCGTCACGTTCGCGGCCGCTTCGTGAATTTGCGCGATCATGGCGTCCGTACCCCGGGCAATGCGATGCTGCGATTGAACGGCCGCTTGCTGCAGCGTTAACGACAATTGCAGCAGCGACCCCACCGTTACAATGCCAAGAAGCCGCCCTTGCTCCGTTACGATGACGCAATCGTAGCATTGTTCGTTCGGACGGTTCAGCGCCAAATCGATCATTTCCTGCACCGGCAGGGAGATGTCCACCTGCAGCGCATTCGCGTCCATCAGTTTAGCGACCGATTTCGAATCATACAAGTCGATTCCGTACGTTTGCCCGATGATGCGGAAAAAGCGGGTTTTCATCAACAAGCCGAGCGGCGCATCTTGTTCGTCCACAACGACCATGCACTCCTCTTCGGGCCTTTTTCCTAGCAAGGCGATCGCTTCCCGGCACGTATGAAACGGTCCCAGAACCGTCGGCGCTTGTATGTAGCGGCGAATATCCACACTCCCGCTTTCTTCCGCTTTTTGCGGAAAATCAATTATTTTTTGGAGCGCCTGCGCGGACATATCGGTTCCCTCCTCGATAGACGATGCGGCGAGCATCGTAGTTCTTTCTTCCTATCCCTACGGCACCAGTGTAGCAGCGAACGGTTAACGGAATGTTTGCGGCATATTAATTTCATGTAAATTGTGGCAAATACAAGGTTGGTGTAATAACGGAAAAAGAGGGAAAATTAATCAATATTGCAACGCACAAACTCGCGGCAAGAGACGGAGGAAGTATGACGAAACGCTATCGTTCCGATCCCATTCGCAAACAGGAGAGCAGATTAATCGCGCTCTGTTTCATTATCGCGCTGATTATGCTTTTTTCTATTATCCGGCACTTATGAGAAGGAGTGACGCGGGATGTTCCCTTACGATCCGGTCGTTTACAGCCGGATATTAACCGGTTTGACGCTGGCCTTTCACATCGTGTTCGCCACAATCGGCGTCGGGGTGCCGATCTTCATCGCGCTCGCGGAATGGATGGGCGTAAGACGCCGCGATCCGCACTACTCTTTGATGGCGCGCCGCTGGGCTCGCGGCTATACGATTACGGCGGCCGTCGGCGTCGTGACGGGTACCGCGATCGGGCTGCAGCTTAGTTTGCTGTGGCCGAGTTTTATGCGCGTCGCGGGCCAATTGATCGCATTGCCCTTGTTCATGGAGACGTTCGCCTTTTTCGTGGAAGCGATCTTTCTCGGGATCTATTTATACACATGGGATCGGTTCAAACAACCGCTGCTTCACCTGTATTTGCTCATACCCGTGGCGATCGGTTCCTCGGCTTCCGCCTTTTTCATTACATGCGTCAATGCGTTTATGAATACGCCGCAGGGATTCAGGCTCGAAGACGGAAGCCCGACGGACATTCGGCCGATCGCGGCGATGCTGAATCCGGCGATGCCGACCAAAGTGGCGCATGTGCTCGCCACCGCCTATGTCGCATGCGCGTTTCTTCTGGCGGCGATTGCCGCCGTTTCGCTGTTGAAAGGCCGAAGCCATATATATTATCGCAAGGCTTTGAAACTAACGATGACTTCCGGATTGGTGTTTGCGTTGACGACTTTTGTCCTCGGCGACCTGTCGGGCAAATTTCTCGCTTCGTACCAACCGGAGAAACTGGCGGCGGCCGAGTGGCATTTTGAAACAGGCACGCATGCGCCGCTCATTCTCGGCGGATATCTTGACCGGAATAACGAAGTGAGGCTTGGCCTCAAAATTCCGTACGCGCTCAGCATTTTGGCGCATGGCGACCCTGGCGCCGAAGTTCGCGGGTTGAGCGAGACGCCCAAGGAGCTTTGGCCGCCGCTCGTGACGCATTATTTATTCGACTCGATGGTGGCGATCGGCATGTATCTTATCGCCGTCGGCGTCTGGTACGTCATCGCCTATCGCAAACGGCGCAAGCATGCCGTTCCGCGGACGGCGCGCCTGCTTCACTATTTTATCGTCCTCGGCGCTCCGCTTGCTTTCCTGGCGATCGAATTCGGTTGGATGTATACGGAAGTCGGCAGACAACCGTGGATTCTGGTTGGCATCATGAGAACGGCGCAAGGCGCCACGACATCGGGGCATGTCGATACGATGCTATGGCTGTTCGCGCTCCTGTACGCAATACTAGGCGTCAGCAGCTCGGCCATCTTGCTGAGAATGTTCCGAAACAACCCGGCGGAAGCGGAAATTCGCGCGCGGAATATGGATGATTAACATTTGTGCGCATTGAGGGGGCCATGTTTGAATGGGCTATGAATTGTTGGGGATCACGGTGCTATGGGTGTTCTTGTTCGGCTATCTTATCGTCGCCTCGATCGATTTCGGGGCGGGCTTTTTCAGTTATTACAGTCTAATTACGGGAAAAAGACATCAAATCAACCCTGTCATCGAACGCTACTTGACGCCGGTATGGGAAGTGACGAACGTATTTCTCGTATTTTTCTTCGTCGGCATCGTCGGTTTCTTTCCGGATACGGCTTACTACTACGGAACCGCCTTGCTGGTTCCCGGCAGCGTCGCCATCGTTCTGCTCGCGATTCGCGGCTCCTATTATGTATTCAGCACGTATGGGAACCGGGAAAATACGTTCTATATGTTCTTGTACGGCGCAAGCGGCCTGCTCATTCCGGCCGCGTTGTCGACGGTGTTGTCCATATCCGAAGGAGGATTTATCGAAGAGAGAGGCGGCGGCGTGTCCATTTCGTACGGCAAATTGTTTACGAGCGGCTACGCCTGGTCGGTCGTCCTGCTCGCTTTGGTTAGCGTACTCTATATTTCCGCCATGTTCCTGACCTATTATGCCGACAAAGCGAAGGATGCCGAAGCTTTGAAAGTGCTGCGCCGCTATGCGCTCAGTTGGTCCGCGCCGACGATCGCAAGCAGTCTGCTCGTTTTTTTCGCCATTCGCGCTCATAATCCGCTGCATTTTGACAATATGGTCGCCAATGCCTGGATGTTCGCCGCTTCGTTCGTCTGTTTTGCCGTCGCGGTTTATTTCGTATGGAAGGGCCGTTTCTACAATTACGCGTTCGCACTCGTTATTTTGCAGTTTGGATTCGCCTTTTTCGGATACGGAAAATCGCACTTGCCTTATTTGCTATACCCTTACTTGACGATTTACGAGCACTTTACGAATCCGGAGATGGCCGTCGCATTAATCGCCGCGTTTCTTCTCGGATTGCTTGTGCTCATTCCGTCCTTATATTTGTTGCTCCGCCTCTTTTTGTTCGATTCCACTTACGTCCAAGGCAAGCTGGGAAGAAAATAGAAAGGAATGACGTTTCCATGCACGCGTTTTTTCTTTTTTACGCGCCGATCCTACTTCTTATCGTGTCGGTCGTTATTGTGTTTTGGTGGGCGGGACGCAGCGAGGATCCTTCGTAATGCAACGAAAAAAAGTCTCCGTATTCCTTAAACGGAATGAGAAGACTTTTTTACGACCAGTTTGTATCCGACGCCGCGAATCGAGTCGATTTGCACCGTTTGTTGATTCATCTCCAGTTTTTTGCGCAAGGAACTGACGTGAACGTCTACCGTTCGCTGACCCCCGATATAGTCGAATCCCCACACGACATTCATCAAATCGTCCCGCGAAATGACCATCCCCGGCCGCTGCACCAGATAGAGCAGCACTTCGAACTCTTTGGGCCGCAGCGGGATCGAGCCCCCGTGAAGAAGCACTTCGTAACGTTCCGGGTAAATTTTCAGTTCGCCGATTTCGATCGTTTTCTCATGGTCGGCGGCCGCTTGGAGCGGAACCTCCTCCCCGGAGAAGCGCCGCAGCACCGCCGATACGCGCGCCAGCAGCTCCGCAACGCCGAACGGTTTCGTAATATAATCGTCGGCGCCGCTTTTCAAACCTTGCACCACTTCTTCCTCCGCGTTGCGAGCGGTTAATATAATGACCGGCGTCCGTTTGCCGGCTTGTCTCATCTTCGCCAATATTTCAAATCCGTTCATGCCGGGAAGCATAATATCCAGTATGATCAAATCGAAATGCTCGCTCAGCCCCGCCTGCAGCCCTTCCGTCCCATGGTCGACCACCTTGATGTCGTAACCTTCCTGCGCTAAATTGTACGATAGCAATCTGGCGAGCGTCGGTTCGTCTTCTATTATCAGCACCTTATGCGACATGACAACCTCCTTCGTTTACCAAAGAACTGAGCCGAGTTAACATTTTTATCTTATCATACATTTGTAAACGGAGTGTAAATTTCGTGTAAACGGATCGTTAATTTACTCGATTTGCTGTTGGATGACCGGTATATCGATGATGAAGCTGGTACCTATTCCTAGCTCGCTTTCCACTTGAATCGTCCCTTTATGCAGTTCAACCAAGTGCTTCACGATCGATAAGCCCAATCCGGTGCCGCCCGAGCTGCGGGAACGCGCCTTGTCGACGCGGTAGAACCGTTCGAAGATACGCGGCAAATCCGGCTTCGGTATCCCGATGCCGGTATCCGAAATCGTAATGCGTATCGTTTCATACTCTTCGGGATCCGCATCGCTTGCCTCGTCATTCCGTTCGCCCGCGGCTTGCGCGATCGGCTCTGCGGTAACTTTCACTTTGCCGCCTTGCGGCGTATAGCTGATGCCGTTGGACAGCACGTTAATGAGAATTTGGCGCAGCCGATCCTCGTCCGCTTCCGCAAATAAATATTCGGGCACCTGCGATTCGAGGGCGATATTTTTTTTCGCCGCTTCCGTGCGCAACATTTCAACCGTCTTATCGATAAAGCTTTGCAAATGTACCGGAGAAAATTGCAGCGGCGATCGTTTCGACTCGATCTTGGACAGTTCGAGAATGTCGCCGATCAACCGGTTAAGCCGATCGCTCTCGTCGTATATAATTTGCAAAAACGCTCTTGTCGTTTCCGCGTCGTTAACGGCTCCGCTGAGCAAAGTTTCCGCAAACCCTTTGACCGCGGCAACCGGCGTTTTCAATTCATGCGACACGTTGGCGACAAATTCGCTGCGCATCCGCTCGAGGCGGCGAATCGCCGTCATATCTTGCAGCAGAACGAGCATGCCGACCCATTTCCGATCGTCGAAATACATAGGCACCAGGTTGACGTCGAGCAGTTTTTCTTCGGGCAAATATACGGTTACCTCGTCGCGCATCATTTCTTTTCGTTCCAAGCCTTCCGCAATAAACTGAACCAAAGCATGATGCTGCTTAATGTCCTTGTAATTTTTCCCGGCCAACTGTTTCGCTTCCAGCCCGAGTATCGTTTCGGCAGACTGGTTGGCAAGCACGATCGTGCCGTGCTGATCCGCCATCATGACGCCGTTGATCATATTTTCCAGTACGTTTTGCAATCGGTGCTCATTTTCGCGGATATGATTCATCTGTTCCTGCAGGCTGTCCGCCATCGTATTGATCGCCGCGCCGAGCTGGCCGATTTCGTCGATTTTACGGACGTCGACCCGCGCTTTATAATTTTTGCGCGAGATCATGTACGCCACTTTCGTAATATGCTCGAGCGGCCGCGTCAGGCCGAATGCGATGCGAAAACTGACGAGCGCCGCCAGCGCGAACAGAACGAGCAAACCGCCGAACAAATAGATCCAAAGCTGGCGGATGTCCGCTTCAACATCGTTGATGCTCATCGCAAGCCTGACGTATCCTTGAAAAGAAGGATTCTTCGCAGGGATTGCCACATACAGCATATTATGTCCCAATGTTTCGCTGAAACGAATCTGGCTGCCGCGGCCCGTCCGATCCGCCGCTATAATTTCCTCGCGTCCGGCGTGGTTTTCCATCGTACGCGGATCGTGCTCGGAGTCGCCGATCACCTGCCCGTCGCTGCGAATAAACGTAACCCGCGCTTCCGTGCTTTCGCTCAATTGTTTGGCGGCATCGGTATAATAAGCGAACTGTTCCGCTTCGTCTTCCGAAGCCGGCAGCCAAGGAAACATCTCAAGTATCATTTTAATTTCACGGTCCATATTTTCCTCTAATGCCGACAAATGCGATTGTTGGAACATGCGAACGGAGAGCATGCCGGCCGCAAGCACGGACAAACCGACGATCGCGATCAAAATCACCGTTAAGCGTACGCGAAATTTCCGCATCGAATTTTCATTCCTTTTCATGAAATCCATTATGACGTACGAAACAAGGGTAACAAAAAGAAACCCAGGTATCAACAGGATACCGGGTTTCCGCACATTTTAAAATACGCGTTCTTGAAATTGCGCCAATTTGGCAAGAGAGTCCTTCTCCACGTCGGCATGCAGGCTGTTGCCATGCGAATCCATCGTAACGATAGCGGCAAATCCTTCTACTTGCAAATGCCACATCGCCTCGGGAATGCCGAACTCCATAAAGTCTACGCCGTTCACTTGCTTAATGCATTCGGCATAATATTGCGCCGCGCCGCCGATGGCGTTCAAATAGACCCCTCCGTGCTCCTGCAGCGCTTGGAGCGTCTTCGGTCCCATTCCGCCTTTGCCGATGACCGCTCGTATGCCGAATTTTTTAATAATATCGCCTTGATACGGTTCCTCGCGAATGCTCGTCGTCGGTCCTGCCGCTTTAACATGCCAGCCTTGCTCGTCTTTCAGCATGACCGGTCCGCAATGATAGATAACCGCACCGTTCAAATCGACCGGAGCGTCGTGGTCCATCAAATATTTATGCAGCGCGTCGCGGCCTGTATGCATTTCGCCGGAGATAACGACAACATCCCCTACGCGCAAGCTGCGGATTTGTTCTTCCGTAATCGGCGTCGTCAGTACGACCTCGCGGCGCTGTTCTTCGTTTTGCTGTTCCGTTGCAGGTGCGGCCGCGGCTTCGTCCCTCATCGCCGTTTCACTGCCGCGTTCGTAGATCCATTCCTTGATTTCGCCCGTTTCGGCGTTAAGCAGAACGCCTTGGCGGCGGAACGCCCAGCAGTTATACGCGACCGACACGAAGAAGCTGGCCGGCAGCCGGTCCATCGCGCCGATTTTGCAGCCGAGAAGCGTCACTTGCCCGCCAAATCCCATCGTGCCGATGCCCAGCTTGTTGGCGTTTTCCATGACATACTCCTCCAACTTCCGCAAATCGGGATTCGGATTCGTGTCGTCGACGCGGCGGAACAATTGTTGTTTCGCTAGTTCATAGCCGGTCGTCCGGTCGCCGCCGACGCCTACGCCGATAAACCCGGCGCTGCATCCTTGGCCTTGCGCCTGGTATACCGCGTGCATAATGCATTTGCGGATGCCGTCCAAGTCGCGGCCCGCTTTGCCCACACCTTCCAGTTCGGCAGGAAGGCTGTATTGAATGTTTTTATTTTCGCAGCCGCCGCCTTTTAGTATCAAACGAATATCGATCTCTTCTCGTTCCCATTGTTCGAAATGGATCACGGGCACACCCGGCCCTATATTATCGCCGCTATTCGCTCCGGTCAAAGAATCGACCGAATTCGGGCGCAGCTTTCCGTCCTTCGTCGCCCGTTGGATCGCGCTTTGAATTTGCCGTTTCATGACGATCTGGTTGGCGCCGACAGGCGTATGCACGATAAAGGTAGGCATCCCCGTGTCTTGGCAAATCGGGGACACATTATATTCCGCCATTTCAATATTTTGCGCGATCGTGGACAACGAGAGCCCGGCGCGCGTCGCCCGATCTTCCGCTTCCCGCGCCGCTTTCACCGCTTTGCGCACATCCGCGGGCAAATTGGTGGATGTCTCAACGATCAAGTTGTACACGCTTTCTTCAAAATGCTGCATATGATTTGGAACTCCTCTCTGTTAGCGCTTCTTATATATTATTTCTTTAAAATTATTCTTATCTTTATCTTACACCTTCGACAACGTTCTTACAATGGAATTGCCCGTTTGCAGGCGAGCTTCATCGGATGTTTCCCTATTGCAACGCTCTATTAAAACATAAATTATATGCCGTAACTTTTTTGAAATGTAGGGCGGATCGGTTGTTGCCTTTTCGGTATCTCCTTTTTCCGCCCTTTGTCGATATCCCTCTCGTTCAGGAAAATGGTACTCAGTTATGTCTCTGCCACGGAAGTGATAAAAAGGGACATCTCATGAAAACAGTCGTAATAAGGATAATGGATCAGGACGCGATTTTATAAGGAACTTTACCTGTATCGACAGCACGGCCGACGAGTTTGGGATACGTAATCGTTCGAGAAGTAACGCAACTGTTGAATAGCGATTTCAGCGAGGAATTGCTATGGTTGAACATATAACAATAATGATTCAAATAAGCTTGCAGATGCTTGCTTCCAATGCCGCCGAACCGGCAAGCAAGCCACGTTTCTACTTCCCGTCCAAGCCGTATTAACGTTAGGTTCCTGTCGCGTCCGATGCGGCGCGTCACAATCGCGCAGGCAGCCGCCTTCGGATCCACGTAACGATCGATAAAATGATCGACCGGAAAAGGCTTAAAGCTAGTTTGGATCGGTTCTTTCCGTTGTTTTTCGATTTTTATTTTCACGATAACCCCGTTCTCGTCCTCCGAAGCGCCGATGAGCAGAGGTTGTTCTTGTTTATGCCAGTTCGAGCCAGGCGTGGGCCTCCAGGCATAGATCGCTTCCGAAATGCGAACCAGTCCGGACAACAGCTCCGTCGATTCCGTCTGGGACATGGCATACCGCAGCTTGTGGCAGATGAGCCAAGCGGTTTTGTAAGTTACCTCGATGATTCGGGATAATTGTATCGCGTTGATGCCCTCCGGCCTTGCATGGAGATAGATCGCCTGAAACCATTTGCGCAGCGAGGTGCGGCTGCCTTCCATGACCGTACCGGCAATGAGCGAAGTTTGCGCCCTACAGGATTGGCATTCATATAGAGGGAGTTTGCGGGTCGTAATGACGTAAGCGGCATGATGCTGACACCGGGGGCATCGGAACCCGTCCGGCCATCTCATGTCGTACCATGCTTTCGCGCATGTCTCTTCCTTCTCATAATAAGCTGAGAACGCTTCAAAGGATAACAAATCGGTCATTACAATCCCTCCTGGCATAACAACTAGAACCTATGTTCCCTTTAATTATACCAAACGTATGTTCCGATTGCAAGTTTCATTTTTATTTTTTGGAAGAAAAACCAATACGGCTTTGCCCAATTAAAAGTCTTCACTGTTAAATGTGAATATATGAAAGAAACAGGTGTTCTACGCTTTCTGAACGATGGGGATTTCGACAGAAGAGGGACGGAAAGAGGTGGTACGGATGAAGTCAGGGGCCAAGAGAAAACGAAACAATTTTCTGAACCTTTCTGAGTGAAAGGGATTTCGACAGAAGGGGCGGGAAAGAGAGGGATACGAACGAAGTCAGAGCCGACGACCGAACGATACAGCTTCCAGAGCTTCTGAACGAGTGGGATATATCGCTAAAAAGATTGTTGATCCCGCAAGAAAGTCGTAATATAAAATGAGAGTCTTTCCACGAAAGGGTTGAAACACAAATGGAGAATCATTTTTCGGCTTATATGTACCGGCTGCGATATATTGAAAGATGGAGTTTGATGCGCAATATGGTCAAGGAGAACGTGGCGGAGCATTCGTTTCACGTCTCCTTGCTGACCCATCTGCTCTGTACGATCGGCAATGAAATATACGGTCGCGGCATCGATACCAATCGGGCGGTAACGATGGCGTTGTTTCATGACGCGACAGAAGTATTTACCGGCGATATACCGACTCCTGTCAAGCATCACAATCCGCAAATTCTTAAAAATTTCCGCGAAATCGAAAATATCGCCGCCGAGCGGCTAATCGGCATGGTGCCCGAACCGTTGCAGAACGTGTATGCCCCGCTCCTCGACCCGAAGCGAAGCAATACGCCGGATCTGCTCGCTTATGTGAAAGCCGCCGATCTGCTCGACGCCTATTTGAAATGCGCAACCGAGCTTGCGGCCGGAAACCGGGAATTCGCCGAAGCGAAGCGGCAGGCGGAGGACAAGCTGCAGCAGCTCCGCATGCCGGAAATGGAATATTTCCTCGCTTATCTAGCGCCCAGCTTCGAGAAAACGTTGGATGAACTGTCCAGTTGATTCAACCCAACGCCAACGCTATCTGCGACGATCGTGCGGAATTACAGGCGTGCATATAAGGCCGGATTAAGTCCTGCAATGAAGGGAGTCGGTTCGGAAGCCGTGTAGAGCCGCAAATGGTGCATGGCCCGCGTACAAGCCGTATAGAACAGTTTGCGTTCGTTTTCCTGCCCATACTGTTCCGCAGAAGCGTCGTAAATGAGGACAGCGTCGAACTCGACGCCTTTCGCCAAATAGGCCGGAATGACCATCGTTCCTTCGGTGATCGAACGCGACGTTTTGCCGATCAATTGCAGGGACCCATATGGCTTCAACGCTTCGTACGCTTGCTCGCTTTCCGCCGACGTCTTGCAAATAACGGCGACCGATTCGGCGCCTTCGGCCTTGAAATGAGCGATATGTTCAGCCATTTTCCCGAGAAGTTCGTCCCGGTTAGGCGCCGTCACAACGGCAGGACGCTCTCCGGAACGGTTGAACGGTTGTATCGCTTCCCCGCCGGGCAGCATGCCCCGGGTGAACTCGACGATTTCCTTCGTCGACCGGTAGCTCTTCGTCAATTGGAATGTTTCGGTCTCTTCATCTCCGAAAATGCGCGCAATCGTTTCAAAGCTATCCTGCTGCGCGGTCTGCATTATGATCGCTTGGTTGAAATCCCCCAATATCGTAAACTTGCTGTGCGGAAACAACCGTTTCATGAACAGATATTGAAACGGCGAATAATCTTGTCCTTCGTCGATCAACACATGACGGACATTCGTGACGGTGCGGAAGCCTTCGATCAATTCTTTGAGCAGCAGCAGCGGCGTTGCGTCTTCGTAAGGCAATTCGCCCCGCTCAAGCTTCTCCGCCGTCTGCGAGCAAACCTCCCGCCAATGTTCCGGGAGCGCGATTCCTTCCGCAACCTTCGATAACAAACGTTCATCCGTAAACAGCCGTTTATACAGTCCCGGGATATCGATGAACTTCAGACGTTTGACTTTTTTGCGAAGCGGCGCGAAATGATCGTGCACCACCTTTTTGCTAAGCACTTCATATTCGTCCTGCGCATCGTTAAAGGTATCCCCGCGCATTTTTTTCGTCCGGTATAACGCCTCGAACGCTTCTTGGAAGTCGTCCTTGTCAAGCAGTTCGACTTCATCCTGAACCCAATCCTTCACGCGTTCTTCCTTCTCCAGGCGGATCAATTCTTTGTTTATGGCCGACCTCAGCGCCTCCAAACGATAATTGAGCTTGCCCGACATATCTCCCGCATAGAAACGCTCCGCAATCTGTTCGCCCTTTATTAGCGTGTCCCCGCGGAAGTGCAAATCTTCGAACAGCATTCCTTCCGTTTTCAAAAGCTCGACATAAGATTCAATCATACGGTAAAAATTTGCCGACGCTTTAAAGCGAATGCCTGCCTGTCTGGCGCGATATGCCGGCCCGTCGGACACAGTCAACATATATTCAAGCTGGCTATATGCGTCCTCGACTCGAAAACCGGCTCCCAATCTCCGATCCAAGTAGTCTTGAAACGTCGTCTGTTGAATATTCGCTTCGCCCAATTCCGGCAATACGTTGGATACATAATTGGAGAAAATCGGGTTCGGCGAAAAAAGCACCATATTGCCGGCATTCAACGTTTCTCTATATTTATATAAAAGATAGGCGACCCGCTGCAAAGCGACCGATGTTTTGCCGCTCCCGGCCGCTCCTTGCACGATGACGGTACGTCCGCGCACATGGCGGATAATGGCGTTCTGCTCCTTCTGAATCGTGGCGACAATGCTCCGCATCTGCGTATCGCTGCTGCGTCCGAGCGCTTGCTGCAGCACTTCGTCGCCGATCGTTTCGCCCGTATCGAACATAAACTTCAGTTCTCCGCGGCGGATGACAAATTGCCGTTTTAAATCGACCGTGCCTTGTACCGTCCCCATCGGGGCCGTAAATTCCGCGGGTCCAAGCGCGTAATCGTAAAAGAGGCTCGAAATAGGGGCCCGCCAATCGTAAACGTAGTGCTCGTGAGTATCATTATCCACAAAAGATGCGATTCCAATATAGACCCGATCCGTCTCCGGATATCCCGTTTCCGTGAAATCGACTCTGCCGAAATACGGGGATTCGTGAAGTCTCCGCAACGTGTTAAGCGATTCGCTGGAATGTTTATGGTGACGCTCCATTTCCGCAAGCACCATGGATTGCTGGCGGATACTGTCCAGCGTTTCTTGAGCGTCCTCATGGTTGTCAAAATTGACGGTAACGTCGTCCCAGAAGTTTTTGCGATTTTCCACTACTTTCGATTTCAATTCGCCTACGTCAATTTGCAATTGCTCGATCTTTTCGCCAATTTTGGCAATGACTTGCCGTATACGCCGCTCTTCCCCCTGAAAGCCGTGATTTGAGTTCGACATTCTAGCGCACGCTCCTTTAATTTAATTCCCAAAAACATTTGACAAACTGCTCTCTTTGTTATATAATTAAATTAAGGATTTATAGCTTAGTTTGCGAAAACTTGCTATAAATCCTTTTTATTTTACCATTACACGCCCGCTTCTACAAGATTAAATTTTATCCGTTTACGATTTCTCCCCCATTGATATGCAGCATCTGCCCCGTCATATAGGTAGAATCGCCGCAAGCCAAAAATACGTATGCGGCCGCCAGTTCCTCCGGCTGTCCCGGACGCTGCATCGGGGTATCGGAACCGAAAGTTGCCACTTGATCGGCTTGAAACGTGGACGGTATGAGCGGGGTCCAAATCGGCCCCGGCGCTACCCCGTTGACTCGTATTCCTTGCTGAACGAGCTGTCCGGATAACGAACGGGTGAAGGAAACGACCGCTCCTTTCGTCGCAGAATAATCAAGCAACTGCGGACTGCCTAAATAGGCGGTAATCGATGCGGTATTGATAATGCAGCTTCCCGACTTTAAATGCGGGAGCGCCGCCTTCGTCACATAGAACATTGCGAACACGTTCGTTTGAAACGTCCGCAGGAGTTGATCCGACGTAATATCGGCAATGCTGTTCTGCGGATGCTGCTCTGCCGCGTTGTTCACTACAAGGTCTATCGTCCCCAATTCCTTGACGGTACGCGCGATCGCCTCCCTGCAAAACGTTTCGTCTCCCGCGTCGCCCGGCAGCAGCACACATTTGCGCCCCGCCTCTTCCACATGGCGCTTCGTCTCTTCGGCATCCTCGTGTTCGTTCAAATAAACGATCGCCACATCGGCCCCTTCTTTGGCGAAAGCGATCGCGACCGCTCTGCCTATGCCGCTGTCTCCGCCTGTAATGACCGCTTTTTTCCCTTGCAGCTTGCCGGCCGGTTTATACATGCTGCCGCCAAACAGCGGCCGCGGTTCCATCTCCGCTTCCAGCCCCGGCTGCCTGTTTTGATGCTGCGGCGGTAAAATCTGTTTTTTCGTTTGATTCGAAGACATGCTAGATCACCCTCGTTTCTATAATGAATATTAGTTAGCATGCTTCCTTACGGGGAAGTTAATTCGGCGTGAAAAAAAGCCACCCGAACATCGAAAGTTCGGATGGCTTGGTCTTGAACATGATTACCCTGTAATGACTTTGATGACGTTGCGTACGGATTGAGCGGATCGATCCAATGCCGCTTTCTCCTCGGCAGTCAAATCCAGTTCGAATACTTTCTCGATACCGTTGCCGCCGAGAATCGTCGGAACGCCCATAAACAAATTATCGTAGCCGTATTCGCCCTGCAGCAAAGCGATGACCGGAATAATGCGCTTTTTGTCTTTAATAATCGCTTCCGTCATTTGAACGAGCGAAGCCGCCGGCGCATAATACGCGCTGCCGTTGCCGAGCAAATTGACGATTTCCCCGCCGCCTACGCGCGTGCGTTGTACGATTGCTTCGATGCGGTCCGCCGGAATGAGCTTCTCGATCGGAATGCCGCCTACGTTGGAATAGCGCACCAACGGAACCATGTCGTCGCCATGGCCGCCGAGAACGAAACCGCGTACGTCTTCGACGGATACGTTAAGTTCCTGCGCGATGAACGTGCAGTAACGAGCCGTATCGAGCACGCCGGATTGGCCGATGACGCGGTTTTTCGGAAATCCGAGCGTTTCATATGCGACGTAAGTCATCGCATCGACCGGATTGCTCAAAATGATGACGATTGAATCCGGGCTCGTCTTTTTCACATTTTCGCAAACGGATTTGACGATTCCCGCATTCGTATTGACGAGATCGTCCCGGCTCATTCCCGGTTTGCGGGCAATGCCGGCCGTTATGATGACGATGTCGGATCCCGCGGAGTCCTCATAGCTGGAAGTGCCGACGATATTGCTGTCGAACCCTTGCACCGGGCTCGATTCCATCATATCGAGCGCCTTCCCTTTCGTAGGGTTCTCCAATTGCGGGATATCGAGCAAGACGATATCGCCGAGCTCTTTTTGCGCCAGCATGAGCGCGGTCGTCGCGCCGGTAAAACCGGCGCCGACTACAGTAATTTTTTTGCGTTGAATCGGCATGAGGCATCTTCCTCCCAATCAACTACATGTTTTTAATAATTTCATCCGCGAAGGCCGAGCATTTCACTTCGGTCGCGCCTTCCATCAAACGTGCAAAGTCGTAAGTTACCGTTTTGTTGTTAATCGATTTCTCCATTCCTTTATAGATCAAGTCCGCCGCTTCTTGCCAGCCCAAATGCTCAAGCATCATCACGCCGGACAAAATGACCGAACCCGGATTGACAACGTCTAGATCCGCATATTTCGGAGCCGTACCGTGCGTCGCTTCGAAAATCGCGTGTCCGGTAACGTAGTTGATATTCGCTCCCGGAGCGATACCGATGCCGCCGACTTGCGCCGCAAGCGCATCGGACAAGTAATCGCCGTTCAAGTTGAGCGTAGCGATGACATCAAAGTCGGTCGGACGAGTCAATACTTGCTGCAAAGCGATATCTGCAATCGCGTCTTTGACGATGATTTTGCCGGCAGCTTCCGCATCCTTTTGCGCTTTGTTCGCAGCGTCGACGCCTTCGGCTTCTTTAATGCGGTCATATTGGCCCCAAGTGAACGTTTTGTCGCCGAATTCTTGCTCCGCTACTTCATAGCCCCAGTTTTTGAACGCACCTTCGGTAAATTTCATAATGTTTCCTTTGTGCACCAAAGTTACGCTCTTGCGGCCATGCTTGATCGCATATTCGATCGCAGCGCGCACGAGACGTTTCGATCCCTCGGAGGAAACCGGTTTGACGCCGATACCTGACGTTTCCGGGAAGCGGATTTTTTTCACGCCCATCTCTTTTTGCAAGAATTCGATCATTTTCTTCACTTCGGCGGAACCTTCTTGATATTCGATCCCCGCATAGATATCTTCCGTATTTTCGCGGAAAATAACCATGTCAACGAGATCCGGACGCTTTACCGGGGAAGGTACGCCGCTGAAATAGCGAACAGGACGCAGGCAAGTGTACAAATCCAATTCTTGGCGCAGCGCAACGTTCAACGAACGGATTCCGCCGCCGATCGGAGTCGTAAGCGGCCCTTTAATCGCAACGATATATTCGCGGATCGCCGTCAACGTATCGTTCGGCAGCCATTCGCCGAATTGATTAAACGCTTTCTCGCCGGCGAACACTTCGTACCAGGCGATCTTCTTCTCGCCGTTGAACGCCTTCTCTACCGCGGCATCCAATACGCGCTTGGACGCTTTCCAAATGTCGCGGCCCGTGCCGTCCCCTTCGATAAACGGAACGATCGGCCGATTCGGAACTTGCAATTTGCCGTTATCGATCGTAATTTTTTCGCCTTCGGTCGGAAGCGCGAATTTTTCTAATTGCAGCATGATTCCATCCTCCTAAAATTTCATTCAATGAGCCGGCACTTCCGCGCCGAATCGCGATACAACTTGTCCGCACGGAAGCGTTCGCCCATTATCGATTTTTAATATAACATAACTTGAAGGTTAGCGCATTTCAATCGGAATATATTTTTGCCCGGTCTGTCCGGTATATTCCGCGCGCGGACGAATCAACCGGTTATTCTCGTATTGCTCCAAAATATGAGCCGTCCATCCGGACGTACGGCTGATGGCGAATACAGGCGTGAACAATTCGCGCGGAATGCCCAAAATCGTATAGACAGAAGCCGAGTAGAAATCGACGTTCGGCTTTAAGCCTTTTTGGCCTGTTACCATTTCTTCGATGCGAACCGACATATTGTACAGTTCCATATTGCCCTTCATTCGGCTCAATTCCTTGGACATTTGCTGCAAATGCTTCGCGCGGGGATCGCCGTTTTTGTATACGCGATGCCCGAAGCCCATAATTTTCTCTTTATTGTTCAGTTTATCTTGAATGTAATCTTCAACCCGATCGTAAGAGCCGATTTCCTCCAGCATAACCATGACCGCTTCGTTTGCGCCGCCGTGCAGAGGGCCTTTCAAGGCGCCGATCGCCGATGTGACGCCGGAGTAAATATCCGACAACGTCGCAACCGTTACGCGCGCCGCGAATGTAGACGCATTCAATTCATGGTCGGCATGAAGCACCAACGCTTTATCGAGCGCTTTCACCGAAACTTCGTTCGGTTCTTCGCCTGTCAGCATATATAGAAAGTTGTGAGCAATCGAAACGCCCGCTTTCGGCGCGATCGGTTCAAGTCCGGATCGAATTCGCGATAATGCGGCAACAATCGTCGGCAATTGAGCCTGAAGTTTGATCGCTTTACGGACGTTGGCTTCTTGAGACATATCGTTTGCGGCAGGATCGTACAGAGCGAGAGCGGAAACAGCGGAACGAAGCGCCGCCATGGAATTCGTGTCGTTTGGATACGATTTCATTTGCTCTATCAATTGGGCCGGAATGCTGGCCGCATCGCTTAGTTGTTGTTCGAGCGAGGCCAATTCCGATTTGGTGGGAAGTTTGCCGTACCAGAGCAAATAAACGACTTCTTCGAAACTTGCGTTCGACGCAAGGTCGTCGATATTATATCCGCGGTAGGTAAGTACACCGTCGATAATCGAGCTGATTGACGACGTCGTTGCAACGATTCCTTCCAATCCTTTGGTAGCTGTCATGCATCTTCTCTCCTTTATAGATGAAATAACTGGGGTTGCCTTAATAATTTCCAAAAAAAAATAACAGGCAAATCATTATGATGTTTTGCTTGTCAATGCAATACTTCACTTCTAATAATATAGGACTTTGACCTTTATGTGAACATGAAATCCGAAATATTTGATAAAAATCGCTTATTAATTTAATTTATAAATTTATCATTTTTCGCTTCTGTCTTGTTTTGCCCCGTACAAGCATATGAATGAAGTACGAACTACTTGCGAAGGGGGCGTTGCGATTGGAGAAGATTGTGCTGCAAAGAGTGCTTCGCGGCCTTTGGGTCGTATGTATTGCGAGCGTCGCCGTATTTCTGATGTACAAAGCGGCCCCTCTCGTCTATCCGTTCGTTATAGCATGGCTCATTGCGTACATTTTAAATCCGTTTGTCGATCTTTTGCAAAATAAATTGAAATTCCCCCGTTGGATGGCGGTCGTCTCTACCTTGATATTGTTCGTAGGAGCGGCGTTAACTGTCATTGCGGCGGCCATTACCCGCATTATTGTCGAAGTGCTGCATTTGCTGCAGAACATGGAGGGCAGCATCGAGAATTGGAAGCATATGATCGTCAACTTTATCAAAAACGTGGAAGTGCAGCGGTTCGTCAGGCAAATCGCGTTCCTGTACGAACAAAACCCGAACTACCAGGCGACGATCAACAACAATTTAAACAATACGGCGCAAACGGTAGCGAATGCTTTATCCTCGCTCATCCGATTTTTGCTGAACAGCTTCCTTAATTTCTTATATTCGCTGCCGAACATCGCCACCATCATGATCGTCATTCTGCTGTCCGTTTTCTTCATCAGCAAAGACTGGAAGCGGCTCACCCAGTTTATTTTGTCATGGTTTCCCAACCGTGTGCGCGATCCGGCGAGTCTCATATGGAACGATTTGCGCAAGGCATTGTTCGGATATATGCGCACGCAATGCCTCTTGATCTCGATGACCGCCGTCATTGTAACGATCGGGCTGCTCGTCCTCCGCGTAGAATATGCGATTACGATCGGCATGTTGATCGGCCTCGTCGATTTGCTTCCCTATTTGGGCCTGGGCGCTGCGATGATCCCATGGATCGCGTATTCGTTCATGAACGGCAACGAATCGCTAGGCATCGGATTATCCGTTATTTATTTGCTCGTGCTTATCATCCGGCAAATCGTAGAGCCGAAAGTGCTCGCCGCGAATGTCGGCCTCGATCCGCTCGCGATCCTAATCGGCATGTTCGTCGGACTGAAGCTGTTCGGGTTGCTCGGCATGCTGGCCGGACCGGCGGCGCTTGTCGTCCTGTCGGCGGTGAAACGCGCGAACGTGTTCCGCGACATCCGCAATTACATTATGGGCGGCGATAAAAAGTAATATGCCCGTTCTTCATCTTTTTCTCGATATATTTCAAAATGACGGCGCGATAGAGCGGCCGGGTCAGCGGAAAAACGAGCGTAAACCCGACGATATCCGTGACAAAGCCGGGAACGGCCATCATGATGCCGCCGGCGAAAACGCATAATCCGTCGATCATCGAACGGCCCGGCACTTGGCCTGCTTGCATCTGGGCCCGCATATCCTCGATCACTTTCCCGCCTTCGAAGCGGGCGACCGCCGCGCCGATCACGCCGGTCAATATAATTAGCAAAAACGTGTTCCATCCTCCGACCCATTGCGCCATTTGTATAATACCGAATATTTCGACGGCTGGAATCACAATCAACAATACAAATGCAATGCGTATCAAATTCGGATCCCTCCCTCTATCTCCGCGGTCCTTCCTAACTTCGCCCTATGGCATGCTGCAGCAATTCGAACAGATCGGGCGCCTCTCTATCGATGCGGGTCGGCTTCCACGCCCGGTTTAACCAGACATGCTTCGTCATGCCCGACACGAGCAGTTGCCCGGGCGGCTCATCGCCCTCCAGCCCGGCTTCGGGCAAACGAGCCAGTTCATCCGCCGATAATCTGCGCACTTGCGATTCGAAATGCAGCTGCAAAGAGGTCAATTCCGCAATGCGCGTAAACACGGTGACCCAATCGTCGTATTTCGCCGGCTGTTTGAATTGCGTCGCCAATTCCGTCACAGGCAGAAGCAGCCCTCTTGCTTCCACGTCGCGATAATCGTATCCGAGGGTTCGAATCGATTCGGTGCGTCCGATCTCGAACCAATTCAAATAATTGGCATGATAGACGACGCCCATCTGATCCGTCTCTTGATATCTTACCCTCAAATGATGGAAAAACCAGCGGCTGTGCAGTCTCATTCTTCTTCACTCCTTACGGTCGCCAAAGCTAACTAGGACGGCGAAATTATATATGAAGCCGGCCCTTTTCATCTAACGTAAAATATACCATGACAAATCCCGGGAAAGCAAAAAGAGCAACGGTGTGCCCATTGCTCTTCTGTATGTGTCGATATAACTGAAGCGGTTGATCGCTTACGCTTCCGGAATATGCACGATTTTCACCAAGTTTGTCGATCCTGTGCAGCCTAACGGCACGCCTGCCGTAATAACGACCAAATCGCCTTCTTGGACGATGCCGGATCGGCGTCCGCCTTCGATCGCATGATCGAACATTTCATCGGTCGAGGACGCGTGTTCCGCTTTGACGGGGATAACGCCCCAAGTCAGCGCGAGCCGGTTCATCACTTGCTCCACCGGCGTCACCGCAATAATCGGCGCTTTCGGACGATATTTCGAAACCATACGGGCCGTATACCCGGATTCGGTCGAGCTGATAATCGCCTTCGCGTCCAACTCCAATGCGGAGCTGGCGACCGCTTGGCTGATTGCCTCGGTAATCGTCGTTTGCTGCGCCAATCTTTGTTTCATATAAATTTCGCGGTAAGGCAATGCGGATTCCGCCTTTTCCGCAATCCGCGCCATCGTCAGTACGGACTCTTCCGGATATTTGCCTGCCGCGGTTTCCCCGGACAGCATGATCGCGTCGGTTCCGTCGAAGATCGCGTTGGCGACGTCGCTCGCTTCCGCGCGGGTCGGTCTTGGATTGCGCTGCATCGAATCAAGCATTTGCGTAGCGGTAATGACCGGTTTGCCAGCGCGATTGCATTTTTCGATCATGCGCTTTTGCACGAGCGGAACTTCCTCGGCCGGAATTTCTACGCCCAGGTCGCCGCGCGCAACCATCAAACCGTCGGACGCTTCCAAAATTTCATCCAGGTTGTCGACGCCTTGTTGGTTTTCGATTTTAGAAATGATTTGAATATGTTCGGCATTATGTTTTTTGAGCAGATCGCGGATTTCCATGACATCGCTCGCTTTACGCACAAAAGAAGCAGCGATGAAATCGATGCCCTGTTCAATCCCAAAAATAATATCGTTCGCGTCTTTTTCGGTAATGCCCGGCAATGAAATTTTTACCCCGGGAACGTTGACGCCTTTGCGGCTTTTGATCGTTCCGCCGTTTACGATTTTACATTTGATTTCCGTTCCTTGAATGTCCTCTACTATTAATCCGATCAATCCGTCGTCGATCAAAATCGTCGATCCGACCTCAACATCTTGCGGCAAGTTTGGATAGCTGACCGAGATCCGGTTTTTATCGCCAAGAATTTCTTCCGTCGTCAATACGAGATATTCGTCCTGCACAAGCTCGATCGGCTCTTCCGCCAATTTCCCGATGCGGATTTCCGGACCTTTCGTATCCAGCAAAATCGCTACCGATTTATTTAATTCTTTACTCGCTTGACGAATATTCTTAATCCGGTTTCCGTGCTCTTCGAAATCGCCGTGGGAGAAATTCAGCCGCGCCACGTTCATTCCGGCAGAGATCAATTTTTTTGTATTTTCCAACGACTCACTGGAAGGACCGATGGTGCATACAATTTTTGTTTTGCGCATGATTAGTTTCCTCCGTTTTCAAAAACATCCATAACAACAATTAAATTTACAACATTTTCAGTGATTTGTATATGAAAATTGTCATATTGTCATATGATTATATCATTATTGGTTTCCAATTTCCATGTAAGCTATTACAACGGTTCTTCGTGCGTGAAGGTTCCGATCTTGCGGAATTTGGCGTACCGGTCTTCCTGCAATTGCTCCGGCGTCATTTGCGACAATTCGCGCAAATGCTTCCATAACGCCTGCTTGATCGATTCCGACTGCTGCTGCACGTCATGATGGGCCCCGCCTTTCGGTTCGGGAATTATCTCTTCGATGACGCCCATTTCAAGCAAATCCGCAGCCGTAATTTTCATCGCCTCCGCCGCCTGATCCGCTTTGGAAGCGTCTTTCCACAGTATCGAAGCCGCGCCGTTCGGAGAAATAACGGAATAGATCGCATGCTCCAACATGAGCACCCGATTGCCGACGCCGAGCGCCAATGCGCCGCCGCTTCCTCCTTCGCCGATCACAACGCATAGGACCGGAACGCGCAGCATCATCATTTCCCGCAAGTTGCGGGCGATCGCTTCCGATTGGCCCCGTTCTTCGGCCGTATTGCCGGGATATGCGCCTTTCGTATCGATAAACGTCACGATCGGACGGCGGAATTTGTCCGCTTGATGCATGAAGCGCAGCGCCTTGCGAAAGCCTTCGGGATGCGGGCTGCCGAAAAAGCGGGAAATATTGTCCTTCGTGTCTTTGCCGCGCTGATGTCCGATAACCGTTACCGGAACGCCGTTTAATTTAGCCAATCCGCCGACAATCGCCAAATCGTCGCCGAACAGCCTGTCCCCGTGCAGCTCCATAAAATCCGTAAAAATATGCTGTATGAAATCGAGCGAAGTCGGCCGTTGCTGGTACCTGACGAGATGCATTTTCTGGGAAGGAGTAATATTGCTGTACACTTCTTCCTCCAGCTTCGCGTATCTCTCCTCCAACCGGGCGATTTCGTCGGAAAAATCGATTTGTTTCTCAACGCCGAATTGCTTCAATTCGTCGATCTTTTTGCGCATTTCAACAAGAGGCGTTTCAAAAGGCATTTCAGCCGCCATTAGAGACATCCCCCTTTACCGTATGCAGGTCGAGCAGTTTCGCGAGCGTCGCTTGCAAATCTTTGCGATGAACGACCATATCCAATTGTCCATGCTTCAAATTGAATTCCGCCGTCTGGAAATTATCCGGCAGCTTCTGACGGATCGTCTGCTCGATGACGATGCGGCCGGCGAATCCGAACAACGCTCCGGGCTCGGCCAGAATAATGTCTCCAAGCATGGCAAAACTGGCGGACACGCCGCCGGTCGTAGGATCGGTGATGACGGATATATAGAGGCCGCCCTGTTCATGAAATTTGGCGAGAGCGGCGCTTGTTTTGGCCATTTGCATCAGGCTGAGAATGCTTTCCTGCATGCGCGCGCCGCCCGACGTCGAAAATATGATCAACGGATATTTCTTCAACATCGCCGTCTCGATCGCTCTCGTAATTTTCTCGCCGACAACCGAACCCATGCTGCCGCTGAAAAAATCGAAGCTCATTACCGCGACGACGACGGGAAATCCGCCGATGGTACCTTCTCCCGTCACGACCGCTTCGCGAAGTCCGGACTTCTCCCGCTGCTGCTTCAGTTTGCTCTCGTATCCGGGAAATTGCAGCGGATCTTCCGATATCATATCGGCATCGTACTCGAATAGCCGCCCTTCGTCCAATGTCATTTGAATCCGTTCCAAAGCGTTTAACCGCATATGATGGCCGCAACCCGTGCAAACTTTCAAATTTTTCTCCAATTCTTTCGTGAATTGTATCGTACCGCATTTACTGCATTTGCTCATCAGCCCTTCCGGAATTTCCCGCTTCGGGCGTTCCCCTTCTTCGGATTGTTGGGCGCGATCGGCACGTTCGGAAGGGATTGTTGCGTATTTCCTTTTTTTCTGAAACAAATCCTTTAACACAACTACACCCCTTAAAACGTAAATTTGGCTTACATTGCTATATCCTTAATGCGCGCAATTCGCGCATCGTCAAGTTTTATTCAATAAACGACTTGCAAGGACAGCGTAACAAAAGTACGAACGAGGATGATTGCTCCCCTCTATGAATTCAGGATGGAGTTCAGCACTTCTTGAACTTCCTCCAATTCGCCAGAAGGAACCAATATTTCAAATTGCTGCTTCGATAGATTAATAGGACGGATTTGCACCAAAAAACCTTCTTCGGTCAATTTCGTTTTTATCATCTCGGCAATCTTTGCCGTAGGAGCGATATAAATTACCGTCCACATGCATATGAACCCCCTAACCTCATCTACTGAGCCCACATAATGCAATAATGATAACATAACTCCCTTTTTAACCGCAACAAATCGATTCCTTCGGCCTCTAACCGGCCGGCTCGCCCTGATCGGAATCCGCAGCGTATTCATGCGCGTTTTGGCCGGCATGGGCGATTCGGGCCGATGCCGCCGCCGCGAGCCCTGCGACGAGATCGTCGAGGAATACGTGGATTTCCGATTTTTTATTGTTGAGCGTCCGGATGATGCCTACTTTCTCCTTGTCCAAATATCCGAAGCTCGTCAATCCGATCATGCCGTATACGTTCGTAATGCCGAGAGCCAACGTTTCGTCGACCCCGTACAACGATTCGTCCGCTTCCATAATCGCCTGCAGCGGCTGAGGCAATAGGCGCCGTTCCGCCAATTCGTCCAAGGCGATGCCCGTATATAGCGTATATTGCACTTCACGCTTGCGCAATACCGCAATGACGCTTTCCTCGCATTCGGACAGCTGCAGGTGAGGATTATACGGTTTTTGCAGCTTATAAACGATTTCCGCGATCGACTCGACCGATACGCCGCGCCGTTTCAACAGATTTGCCGCCGTTTCGTAAGACATTGCTATTTCCCCCTGTCCAATTAGACTGTAACTAAATGTATGCCGGGAAAGGGGCAAATGTTCATTCTTTTTTTGTTGCCAGGCGAAATCTATGTCTCAAGCGAATCGGCGGACGGCTTGCGAACGCGTCCCGTCATTTCACCTTGACGGTGCCCCTGCCGAGCATCTCCTCGATCTCCCGGAACAATTCCGGGGAAGGCTTGACCCGGTAAGCGCCGCTTAGGCCGAGCGCTTTCTGGCTTCGCTCGTAGAACAGCACCGTATCCATCGGCCCGGGGTGTCCGAGCAGGAGCGTCTGCAAGCGCGATAAGATATGCGCCGTTTCCTGCGCCGCCCCGATCTTAATGTAGACGCGCTGGCCAGGCTTGGGCGGCCTTGTGCCGGTTCGGGCCGCCTGCGGCTGCGCCCCCTTCGCTTCGGCCGGACCGGCGGGACGGGACGGCGTTTCCGAACGCGCAGGCTGCCCGCTCGAACGCACCGCTCCCCCTCCGGCGGCGGAACGGCGCCGGGGGTGCAGCAGCGCTTCCGCTGCCCCCCGTTCCAGCGGAGCGACGTCGTCCGCCAGCAGCTTATATTCTTCGTCTTGATGCTGGAGCTTGGCCCTGACGGCGAGCAGCCTGCCCTTCCCGACGAGCGCCGAACGGCGCTTCCAAACTTCCGGGAACAGGACGACTTCGGTGCGGACGACGCGATCCTCCAGCTCGATGAAAGCCATCGCTTTGCCCTGTTTCGTCGTAATCGTCTTGAGCGAGACGACCATGCCCGCTACGACGGTCTCGCTCCCATCCGGCGCTTCCGCCAGATCGACCATACGGTCGATTCCTAAAGCGTCGAGCAGTTCGTCATGTTCGTCCAGCGGATGTCCCGAAATGTACAAGCCGAGCAATTCCCGTTCAAACTCCAATTGCTGCGCGGCCGAATAGACTCTTATGTCGGGATATTCGATCGTCCAATTATTCGTTTCGACGAAGCCGAACAGTTGGATTTGCAAGTCTTCCCGCTCTTTGCGCCATTTCACCGCCGCTTCGACCGTCTCGTCCAGCATGGCGATGAGCTGCGCGCGATGCCCCGGCAATGAATCGAAAGCTCCCGCTTGAATGAGCGATTCGAGCACCCGTTTGTTGCATACGCGCAAATCGACGCGGCGGCAGAAGTCCAGCAAACTGTCGTACGGGCGTTCCTTGCGCTCTTGCAATATGGTTTCGATCGCCTGCGTCCCGACGTTCTTGATCGCCGCCAGCCCGAAGCGGATCGCCGCGCCTGCGCCGGCCGCGACCGGAGTAAACAGCGTGCCGCTTTCGTTCACGCCCGGCGGCAGCACATCGATGCCCATGCGCCTGCATTCGTCGACATATTCGGCCACTTTGCGATGGCTGCCCATGACCGCGGTCAACATCGACGCCATAAATTGCACCGGATAATGCGCTTTAAGGTACGCGGTTTGAAACGCCAGCACGGCGTATGCCGCCGCATGCGCCCGCGGAAATCCGTAATCCGCGAAGCGGACGATCATATCGTATACGCGGTTGGCTTCCTCCTCCGCAAATCCCTGTGCGACGCTCCCTTTCACGAAGTGCGCCCGCTCTTCGTCCAGCACTTCCCGTTTTTTCTTCGATACGGCGCGGCGCAGCAAATCGGCTTCGCCGAGCGAAAAGCCCGCCATCGTCGAAGCGATCTGCATAATTTGCTCCTGATATACGATAATTCCGTACGTATCCGCCAGTATCGGCTTCAACGCCTCATGCGGATACTCGATTTCGATCAGCCCGTGCTTGGCCTGAATGAATTTCGGGATAAATTCCATCGGTCCCGGCCGGTACAGCGCCACGACGGAGATGATGTCTTCGAACGACGAAGGCTTCAAGTCGCGCAACACCCTGCGCATTCCGGCCGATTCGAGCTGGAACACGCCGGTCGTCGCGCCGCGGCCGAGCAGTTCGTACGTAGCGGGATCGTCGTCCGGCACGTCATGAAAATCGATCTTCGAACCCGCCTGTTCTTCCAGCCAGTTCAAAGTGCGTTCGATGATCGAGAGCGTGCGCAGCCCGAGAAAATCCATCTTCAACAGGCCGATCGCCTCCAAATGCTCCATCGAATATTGCGTGAGCGGCGCCGCTTCCGAGCCTTCCTGCAACGGCACGTAATGCGTCAGCGGCTCGCGCGAAATGACGACGCCCGCGGCATGCGTCGATGCGTGCCGCGGCATTCCCTCGACCCGGACCGCCATGTCGATCAATTCCGAGACGCGGGCGTTTTGCCCTCGCAGCGCTTGAAGCTCGGGACTAGTGCGAAGCGCCTCTTCGATCGTTACCCCGGGGTAGCCCGGAATCATTTTCGCCGTCTTGTCCACCTCGCCGAACGGCATATTAAGCACCCGGCCGACATCGCGCACCGCCGCCCGCGCCGCCATCGTTCCGAACGTAATAATTTGCGCCACATGGCCGGCTCCGTATTTGTCCGTTACATAAGCAATTACTTCATCGCGCCGTTCGTCGCTGAAATCGATATCGATATCCGGCATCGTGATCCGCTCCGGGTTAAGGAAACGCTCGAACAGCAGCTTGTAACCAATCGGGTCCACATCGGTAATCCGCAATACGTAGGCGACCAGGCTGCCTGCCGACGAGCCTCTTCCCGGCCCGGTCACAATTCCGTGTTCATGTGCGAAACGAATGAAATCCCATACGATCAGAAAATAATCGGAAAATCCCATCCGCTCGATCGTGTCCAGTTCGTACCGAAGCCGCTGCCTTGCCTGTTCGCGGAACGTCTCGGAAAGCCATGCTTCCGTATTGCCGTACCGCCGCTGCAACCCTTCCTCGCACAGGAGGCTTAAATACGCCGCCGCCGTCAAGCCGTCCGGAATCGGTTCGAATGCGGGCAATATCGCCTTCCCGAATTGCAGCTCCAGATTGCATCGTTCCGCAATCCGTTCCGTATTGGCGATCGCTTCCGGCACATGCGGGAATAAGCGGGACATCTCCGTCCCGTGTTTCAAATACAGTTGATCCGTCGTTATGCGCAACCGGTCGTCGCTGTCGATCGTCTTCCCGGTGCCGATGCATATCAGCACATCCTGTACGGCGGCATCCGCAGGCCGTACATAGTGCACATCGTTCGTGACTACAAGGGGGATGCCCGTCTCGCGGCTTAGCCCGATCAACGCCTCATTGACCCGCTTTTGCTCCGGCAACCCGTGATCCTGCAGTTCCAAATAGAAGTCTTCGCCGAATATTTCCTTGTAGCGGACGGCGGCTTGCCTCGCTTCGTCTACGCGTCCATGAAGCAAATGCTGCGGGATTTCGCCGCCTAAGCAAGCGCTTAAGCATACCAAGCCTTCCGCATATTGCTTGAGCGCGTTCAAATCGATTCGCGGTTTATAATGAAAGCCTTCCAGATGCCCGAGCGAGCACAGTTTCATTAAATTGCGGTATCCTTGCTCGTTCTTGGCCAGCAAAATGAGATGATATATCGGATTTTCCTTGCGCGTCCCCTTATCTTTCATGGAACCTGTCGTCAAATACGCTTCACAGCCGATAATCGGCTTGATGCCGTGCGCTTTGCAAGCTTTATAGAAAGGGATCGCTCCGTACATGACGCCGTGATCGGTCAAAGCGAGCGCCTTCATGCCGCAGTTCGCGGCTTCGGCTACCAACTCTTCAATGCGCGCCGCCCCGTCGAGCAAGCTGTATTCGCTATGAACATGCAAATGTACAAATCCGCCCATGCTCCGCTCTTCCTTTCTTCCAATCATCCCGCAAAACTTTCTTTACGTTCCTATTTTAGCATACTAGGAGGGACAAAGCCCACATATATTAGAGTAAGGAACCCCGCGTACAAGCCGGTTCCGCCCATTTTATAGTCAAGTGAGGTGCAAATAGCGCTATGTCACAATTTATTACCAGGGCTTTGCTCGATTATTTTATCGCGTTCGGCATCGTGATCGGCGGAGCGATGCTCGGCGGCATTGCCGCCGTTCTGACGCTGCAGTCCCCGGCGCTGACCATGGTAGCCGTATCGAAGCAATTGAAAATTTGGGCGCTCGCAGCCGCCGTCGGCGGGACGATCGATCCGATGCGGGTGATCGAAAGCAATTTCCTCGACGGCAATTTATCGCCGGCAATCAAGCAAATTTTATATATTTTATTCGCCTTTCTCGGAGCGCATATGGGGACGGAGCTTGTAGCCTGGATTTGCCGGGAAAGGGGATAAACGATGAGAGTGCCGCAGTTCTCCCGTTACAGCGGCTTGCTGCAATCGCTCGCGGTATTCGCTTTAGGCATGATCGCGGGGGCGATCGTTTACAACGCCATCTTCCATGTCACCGTGACGAAGCTCTACGCGATCAACATCGATCTAAAAACGCAGAACCAGCATTACGAAAATGAAATTAAAGAATTGAATAAATATAAAGACAATCAGATGGTCATCTCTGAAATTCGCGTATATGTGGAAAATAACGGCGAGCTCGATAAAGTGACCGAGACCGAAATTAAAGGGCGTCTGATCGATGAGTTGGACATTTTCCACGGACGCGATATTTTCAAAATCAGTTCCGACAGCAAGCTGGTCAGGCGGTTGCTGGACAAAAAAACGTACGCTGTCCGCGAAAAAAATTACGAGGTGCGCGTCAGGACGATGCTCGCCAACGCGGGATTGCTGCAGATCTGGGTCGAAGTCCGCGAAACTATGCCCCGTTAGCGGTTTGACTTCCTTTAGCACTTTTATGATACAATCGTTACTAGCAAACAATATACAAACGTTGTCGAGAAAAAAGGAGTGCTCCCCGCATGATTGAAACGATTGAATCGGTACTATACTTTTTGGCGGTAGCCGCCTTGATAGGTTCCGTCGTATACAGCTTCAAGTTCCGGCGGGCGGCCGATCCCCGGGTGCGCGGCCTGAATATGTCGAAGATGAATATATTTATGGGATTGTTGCTCGTCATCCTGGCGATCATTCAAATGTTCATGTTCAGCGGCTCTACGCTGCGCGTTATTATCGGCGCCGTCTTTATGGTGATCGGGCTGTTCAATATTTTCGCAGGCATTCGCAACCATAGCCATTACAAACGAATCAAAGCTTAAGACAACCGCCGGAGCGAATCGCTCCGGCGGTTGTAATCGCTGGCTAGCCGAAAAAGCGGGATGGCGAGCAGTTCGTCCCCCCACCTTTCGGAATAGCTCCAAAATGCGGAGCTAATTGGCCGCTTGATCGGCTATAGGACATATTACGGTAAAAACTGCCGCTAATCCATTGCAGATCAACCTTTTCGTCGCATCCGCTCAAGATTACCGCCGCAAAATACCGTTAATTGCCTTTTCTCTCTCCATATGATCGAATTAGCTCCAGCATTTACCGTTAGGTGCAAGAATGCAGGAAGGCAAGGGGGCAAGAAGGACGGTTTCCAAAGAGCGAATGCAAAATGACGGAATGTCTAAACGATAGAACGTTAGCCCCGCGCCCCCTCGGCTTGTCCCGGATGCCGGACGTTCCGGGCCGCAGCCTCTACGTTTCGTCGATCGCCTGCGCGGTCATCATCGCTTTGCACATTAACTGCCTGTCGTGGTACACGCCTACATCGAGCTTGCAAAACTTCCGCCCGACCTCGATCATGTGCGGCCGAATGACGATTTCGTGATCGATTTGTATCGGACGCACGAAATAGGTCGTCATATTTTCGAGCACATGCTCGTATTTGCGCAAATCTTTCACGGCGCGGTATGCCGCCTGCGTCATAATCGTCGTCAGTATACCTTCGGACACCATCCCCAATTCATTGGCCATTTGCGGCGTAATATGCCCCTGGAAGAACAAATTGCCTTGCTCGTCCCTCACCTCTTCGATCCCGTTCCATATTAAATCCTCGAACGTCTCTCCAAGCTGCGGCTGCCGATGCGAATCGCGCATCGCTTTCAGCACTTCCTTGCGCGTAATGACCGCGATCAGCTTCCGGTTGCGGTCGACGACCGGCAGCAGTTCGATACCTTCCCACATCATAATATGCGCGGCCGAGGCCAACGACGTGTTGAGCGTAACGGTAATCGGGTTGCGGGTCAAATATTTCTCGATCGTCTGCTCGCCCTTCGCTTTCGCCCCGATAATATCCTTGTACGTAATGATGCCGATCACACGGTTCCATTCGTCGACGACGGGAAAGCGGGAATTGCCGGTCCGCTCGCGCAGCTGCTCGAACTCCGCGATGTTGCTGCTCGTTTTCAACACATGCATCTTGGATTGCAGCGTGACGATGTCCTCGATCATCATAATTTTTTTCTTGATCAGCCGATCGAACTGCGCCCGGTTGATGAGCGAAGCGACGGTAAACGTATCGTGCCGCGAGGAAATGATCGGAAGCTCGAGCGCGTCGGCAATCCGGATGTTTTCCCTGCTCGTGCCGAAGCCTCCCGTAATGAGTACGCCGGCGCCTTGCTCCAATGCGAGCCGGTGAGCGTTGTTGCGGTTCCCTACGATCAACAGGCTGCCTTCGTAAATATACCGCACCATCGCGTCCAGTTCCATCGCGCCGATCACGTATTTATGGAGCGGTTTGTCAAGCCCTTTGTTGCCTCCGAGCACATGGCCTTCCACGATGTCGACCACTTCGGCGAGCGTTAAATAATCCGACGCGCTTCGCGCCTTCTTCTCGACGCGCACCGTTCCGATCCGTTCTTTCGTCACGACATATCCGATGCTCTCCGCTTCCTTAACCGCCCGATATGCCGTTCCTTCGCTAACATTCATCTCCTTGGCCAATTTGCGCACCGATATTTTCGTGCCGATCTCCAAGCTTTGAATATGCTGCAGCAATTGCTCGTGCTTCGTCAACGATTCATGATGGGAATCCATACTGTACCACCTCTTCCGTCCAAACTGTATTAAACTGTACTACCAGTATACCATGAATGGAAGAGAAAAAAACGAAAGCCCCAAGGCGTTGCCGCGCCCCAAGGCTTTCGTTTTTTATTTTGTGCCGAAATTGTACCAATCCGTGGACGGTGCTTGCCGGTTCTCGTCCTTCAATTGTTCCGCTCCCGCGGCGGAAACCCGCAAGCTTGCGAATTTGCCTTTCGGCATTTTCGGCACCGTCAGCGTAATCGCCTTGCCGTCTTTGATCGAACCCCAGGCAGGCGTTACCGTTTGGCCGTTCACGACAATGTCGAAATAATCGTTCTCGTTTTTATATCCCCAGATGTTTTCGCTGAACGTTATCTTTATTTTTGTCCCTTCAGCTTCTATTTTTTTAATGAACGGGCGCTCGTTCTCTTTGTTTACGCCTTTGAATCTCGCCGAATTCGCCTTTTCAGCCACGTCGAACGGTTTCCCTTGCAAATCGACGATCCTTCCGCCATCCGCATCGTATAGAACGGTGTAAGTTTTTCCCGCCTGAAGCGGAGGCACCGCGTCCGCATGCAGTTTGACCGTTAATTTCGTCCGATCCTGCGATTCGACCAATGTTGCATTATCCCCATTCTTTAAATTGATGGAAGTATTGTCCGTCTCGTTCCATAATGTATAAGGCCCCGACCCGCTATTGACAACCGGTTCGCTGAAAGCAATCTCGAAGTTGTAACGGTCGATGGGCGCGGCGCCGATTATTCTCGGCGCGGCATTCGCGTCGCCTACCCCGGCAAAAGCGATGACATAAGGCGACGAACCGTCCGGCGCTCTCATTCCGTTCCAGCCGGCCGCATCCGTAATTTGACGGTCAATCGTCATATAATAGGTTTGCCCGGATTGGAGCGGCGTCGCCAGTTGCAGGGTAACTTCCGTGACTACTTTCCGCTTGTCGCCCACCGAATCGCTGACGACGTGAATCGGCGTGCCGTCGGCGGTTTTGACCGTGAAGGATGATTTCGCGACGTTTTTGACCGGCTCGCTGAACCAAATTTGCAGTTGGGTGCTATTTACCGCCTTCGCATTGGAAATATACGGATCCGCGTTGCTCCGGTCCGTTCCGGCAAACAATCTTACGTTCGCGTCGTCCCGGGTATCGAGCCCCGATATGCCGGAGGCGGAAGCGAAATAAATATGTCCGCCGCGGAACAAGGAAGGATTGGGCTCGTCATTCGTACGATATTGTACTCTTACCTTCTTTTTATCCGTTTGCGGATGGACGTACGCGCTCCATCCCCGCATCGAGACCGAAGCGTTGTTGTCGCGTAAAATGTCCACTTTCAAATTCGACACGTCGTTCGACGTCAAATCTTTATCGAATGCAAGCTCGATCGTATTGGAATCGACCGCGCGGATCGATTGCAGCCTGATTCGGTGCTGATCCGATCCGATGCCGACAAACGAAGCTTTCGTATTCGATTTGATCTCGTTTCCGGCGCGGTCTTTCACGTTGTTGATCGTAATTTCGTAAATTTTGCCGGGCGTCTGATCCAATGTCGTCAGCTTGACGCTCATTTGCGAATCGTCATAAACGAGATTCGCGGGATATCCCAAATTGCCGCTTACGTAATAATTCGACACCGCTTCCGCCGTTTCCCGGTTCAATCTTTCGCTGAAATAGATCGTTACCGCATTCGCGCCGGGTACGACATGACGAACAGTCGGCGGCGTCGTATCCACTTTCTCGCCGAAATAGAGCGTCACCGGTTCCATCACATTTCCGGCTTGATCGGCTATGTTATAGATCGTAATGGCGTAACGCCGGTCGTCGCGCTGCGCCGAAGTCAGCAAGGTCACTTTTTTGCCGTCGGAGGAAAGATCCGCGCTGTGCACGGTCAAGCCGTTGTTGATCGAGTAATTCGTTTTTTCCGTCGCCGAACTTTCATCGACCCGCTCCGAGAAGGTCAGTTCCACAATATAGCCCGCCTTCGCTTCGACCGATACGACGCGCGGCTGCGTATTGTCGGCGGCCAGCGCGACGAAATGCTTCACATTTCCGTCAACCGTTAACGTATATTGATAGCCTCCGTCCTGCGGTTCCGTAACGAGAGTCACTTTTTTGCCGTCTTCGCTTAGAATCGCCTGAAGAACATCCAGGGCGCTGCCGTTGTTTTTGCGAATGACGAAGTTCTCCTTTTTCACAACCTGCACGGCTTCCGATAAGTGTACTTCCAATTTCGTATTGGAAACGGCATTCAATGATTTCACTTTCAAATCTTTGTATTCCGGTTCGTTCATGCGCGAGTACATCTCGTACACCGCTTCGACAAGCTGCGCCCGTATCGCCGGAACCGTATAATCGTTCTGCTCGGCGATATAACCGAGGTCGAGCGCGACCGGCACGATCGGCTTGGCCCATGCCGACACCTTGCCTCCAACTTGCCGCGTCGAGGAAAGTTCCTGGCCGCTTGCGCGCACAAGCGTCGCCGCAAGCTGCTCGATCGTCACTTTCGAGGTCGGCCCGAACTTGCCCTCGCCCATGCCGTTCATCAATCCCGCTGCCGTTACCGCCTCGATATAGCCGTAAGACCACCGCGACTTCAGCACATCCGTATAGCTCTGATTGCGCTTGTCTTCCCTCAGGTCGAGCAGGCGAACCAATACGGCGGCAAATTGCTCGCGCGACATTTCCTCGCCGAGTCTTGCGCTGCCGTCTTCAAAGCCTGTGAAAATGCCTTTGTCTTTCAGGACTTGAAACTTCTCTTCCGTGGACAGCGATTCTGCGGAGATTATTGCTGCGGATATGTTCAAGAGCACGAGAAATGACGCGAGCAGGAGCGAAATCCATCTCTTCATTCCATTACCTCCCATCATACCTTCCAATCTTGCGTTCATTGATAAAGACGACGCGCCGCAGCAAAAAGTTTCGTCCCTCCGTTTGGAAAATTTAGCCCTTCTCATTTTCCCATTTTTCGTTCAAGCGCACGCTGCCACCCGGCAATCTTCTGCTGCCGGATTTGCCGCAATCGTTCCCGCTTCTCCTCGTTTACGCCAAGCAGAAAATGAAGCTGCGCTCCGATGACAACAAGCGTGAAACCGACCCAGACGGCGCCGAACAAGGTCGCGAGCGTCCATTCGTTCGTAAATTCGATCTTCGGCAGAGCGATCAGCAGCATCGCGAATGCAAGACATAAGTATACAACTTGATTGGTTTTCGACTTCCGTTTCACAAAAAAACAGCTCCTTCGCCAGTTTGTCCATATTCCATCCGTATGCGGCCATACAGGGAAATATGAGTCCGAACCGAAGCGAAAGAGCCGCAAATGCAAATTCGAATTGTTACATACCCATCCACAGCATCAATGCCGATTGAACGAGCCCGATCATGCCTCCGAGCAAAGCGCCCAGCCAAGTAATGGCGCGGAATTCACGCCCCGAAACGCTCAAAATAATTTTCTCCAACCGTTCGACGGGAAATTGCTCCACTTGCTCCTGAACGAGCCGGGGCAATTGAATCGCCTGAACGATATGGGGCAAGGCGCGCTCGATCGCCTTCAAACCGCTCTGGATCAGCGGAGGCAAATTTTCAGCAACCCTCGTTTCATGCCTTCCGATCAAATCGCATAGCCGCGCCGACTCGAATCGCCCCATCCATTGCTCCCATTGCAATACGGCTCTGAGCTTATCCGACACCCACGGCCATGCCTCCTCGCCGGTCGCCGTTTGAATGGCCTGTCCGAGCGGAAGCTCGGCAATTTCGTCCAGCTTGCGCTCGATCATGCCGCGAATCGTGCCGCGCAGCGCATTCGATCGCAATTGCTCCACGATAACCGGCGTCAGTTTATGTACAAGCTTGTCTTCGTCGACAAAAATCGCCGCCATTGCGCCAAGGAATCCGCCGGCTTTGTCGATGAGGCTGGCAGCCAGCTTGCGCAGCGTGCGTTGCCCTTGCGCGGAAGCCAGTTCTTCGGCCACAGTCGCAACAATCGTATCGACAGCAAGCTCCGCAAACCGGCCTTTCATGTCGGCGGACCACCCCGGCACAAGTTCCTTCAGCGGTTTGTCCTGCATGCCGTACCGATCCCATAAGCGGCGGACGCTTCCATTCGCCGTTTCCGCCAATATGCGCGCCAGCTTGGACTTGAAGTTTTCCCATCCCTCTTCGGACCAATATGCCGAAGCGATCTCTTTCACCGTTCGTTCGTCTCTTGCCCATAACGCCAATCGCACCCGCAAATTTTGTTCTATTTTGCCGCGAAATTCGGGTTTGGAAACAAGCTGCTGCAGCCCTTCCGTCGTAACCAAATAATCGGCTACGACCTCGCCCAGGGAACGGGCGATTTCCTCTTTTCTTTTCGGAATCAGGCCGGGCGTGAAGGGGACGCGCCATCTTCCGATATGCCACGCTTGTCGCGGATGAAACAGCATTTTAATCGCAAAATGATTCGTCAGGCCGCCGACGAATGCGGCGACACAAACGCTGACGAGGATAAACAACCATGTTGGCATACGTACCATTCCTTTGTCGATGTTCAGTAAGTGATAGGCGGATCATACGGCCGCAAGCGCCCAAGGAATTCGGAGCGCACTTTTCGTATGTGGGTCAATCACCAAGGTATATATGTCCTCATATGATACATTATTCGATCCCAAAGCGGATAGCATGTTTTTCTTGACAAACGAACTGCAACAGCAACCACAAGATGATGTTGGAAGGAGATCCACGATGCCTAAATCAAAAGTGTTAATCCAAGTGATCAGTTCCGGCATCATGCAAGAACATGTTCTTATGTTAGGCGATAGCTACGTGAAACTGTGGAAAATTCCTACCAACCAAAACTTGACGCTTCGATTCGGTTCGTTCAAACAAAACGTGAAAGTGGTGCCGGTACCGCGTTACGACGGACTGCGAATCAATCAAGTTTTGGCTCGCAAAATGGGACTGATCTCCGGCTCATACATTCGAATGAACTATAAGCAAGGCATTAACACGTTAAGTATGGGCCCGCTCATTAGCGTTCTGATCAGCCGGGACTATCCGAACATGCCCGACAAGCCGTTCGGCTCCATTACGTCGTTCTGTAAAGAACTGGTTGACGCTTGTCAGAAGCAAGGCGCTTACGTCTATTTTTTCACTCCGGATCTCATCGGCTCGAATACGACTCAATTGCAAGGCTGGGTATACTCCGACGGCTGGCACCGGATGACGGTGCCGATCGCCGACGTCATCAATAATCGACTTACTTCGAGAAAACTGGAGAATAAACCTAGCGTACAGCATTTCATGAAAGAAGTAAAATCGCGCTATCGTACAAGTATTTTTAACGAAAAATTTCTCGATAAAACGGAAGTGTTCGACGCTTTGAAAAGCGACGCGGCTTTGTTGCGTTATTTGCCCGAATCCCACTTGCTTCGCAATTTCTCCATGCTGAAAACGATGTGCTCGCGCCATCAAGTCGTCTTCCTCAAGCCGGTGCGCGGCAGTCTCGGGAAAGGGATTATCCGAATCGCCAAATCGCCCGACAATCACTACAACGTATACTATACGACGATTAACGGCACGCGCAAGCAAACATTCAGCAGCTTGCACAAACTGTTCTCCAGCATTTCCGGCAAAATGAAGACGACCCGGTACCAAATTCAGCAAGGCCTCACGCTGATCGAAAACAATAAACGGCCTGTCGATTTTCGCGCGCTTGTGCAAAAAAACGATACCGGCAAATGGACCGTCACCTCCGTCGTCGCCAGAATCGCCGGCGATCAGCATTTCGTCTCCAATCTTGCCCGCGGCGGTTCGCTAAGCACGGTGAAGGAAGCGGTCGTCAAATCGGTCGTTTCCCCGCAAACGAAAATGGATGCGCAGGCGAAACTGCATAAGGCGGCTCTGGAAATCGCCAAAGGGGTGGATACGCATATCCCCGCCCATTTCGGCGAGCTTGGCATTGACCTCGCGCTTGACACGAACGGGCGCGTCTGGCTGCTTGAAGTCAATTCCAAACCGTCCAAAAACGACAACACGCCGCTGAGCGACACGAAGATCAGGCCGTCGGTCAAACAGATGATCCAGTACGCCTGCTTTTTGTCGGGTTTCTAAGGACGCAGCTTTCGAAGCGCGTGCAACTTCGTAACAACTTAGGAGCGTTGCCTATGAACAAGGCTGAGCATTATCTTGGCATTATGATATGTGAAACAAGAGGAAAGCTTCCGTTTCCGGAACAATCGTTTTTTCGCAAATTATGCCTGATCGGCCGCCGATACGGTTTGTTCGTTTACGTCTTCTCGCCTTTATGGCTGCGGGCTGAAGGCATTGTATCAGGCTATACGTACACGAAGCAGGGTTGGACGCATAGAATGTTCCCTCTCCCTTCGATCATTTACGACCGGTGCAGTTACTCGAGTTGGGAACAGTACGCCAAAGTCCAGGAGGCGTTGGAACGGATGATGAAACGCCGTAACATTTTGTTTTTGGGAAACGGGCTGAAAGGCAAATGGAGCGTATACCGCATGTTGATCAAAGACGCCGCACTTCTGCCCTACGTTCCGGAAACGGTGGAATACGAAGGCTCGCAGCAACTCCGGAGCTGGCTTGACGATCATGATGGCGAAGCGTTTCTGAAACCGCATAGCGGCAGTCACGGGAAAAATACGTTGTACGTGCGTCTCGATGAGGAAAACGGCAAAATGCACGTTCATGGACGGGATCAGGCCAATCGTTTGATCCGCAAAACATTTCGGGAAGCGGCGGCAGGCTTCGGATGGATTCGCCGGTTTATCGGATCGCGCAAGTTTATCGTGCAAACTTATTTGCGCTTGAACAACCGCAACGGCGAACCGTTCGACATTCGCGCCTTAGTGCAAAAAGGAGAGAACGGCTTATGGCAATTGACGGGCATGGCCGTCAGGAAAGGAAAAACCGGCACCTTAACCTCCAATTTGCACGGCGGCGGGCAAGCGGCGAAAGTATCCCCTTTTTTGGAACAGGAATTCGGCAAAGAAAAAGGAGAAGCGATCATCGAGCAAATCCGGCAGCTTTCCGCCCGGATTCCCGAGATATTGGAATCCGGCCACGGAAGACTTGTAGAACTCGGCATCGATTTCGGCGTCGATTGGCAAGGGCGTTTATGGATTTTGGAAGTGAATTCCAAACCCGGACGTACCGTTTTTTTACGAATAGGCGATACGGAAAGCTCCGCCGAATCCGTTGAAAATCCGATTCGATATGCCCGCTATTTAGTGCTTCGACAACTTAGGAGGGTCAATTCATGAGTTTGACTTTTTGTAATGTTCATTTTACGCAGCAGCCCGAAAAGGTCGTCTATGTATCCAATTCCTTGCTGAAAATGCTGAAACTGTCCGGGAAGAAATCGATTTATTTGCGTTTGGGAAAGATTAGCGTCTCGGCGACGATCAAGCCGATCAAAAAGTCGGGCAAACATCTTTATTTGCCGGCAGGAATACGCAATTCGATCCGAGTGCCGAAAGCCGGCAGCATCATGCTCTTGAACAACAACGACGAAGTCCATATCGGCCCTTTAATCGGCGTTTTATCCGACAGCGCCGTCCGGTCCGTCACGCATCCGTTCGGAAACCGTACCGGTTTTATTAAGCAGCTTCTGCGCGAAGGGAACAAGAGAGCGTATATATTCGCCTTTACGCCGCGGGATATCAATTGGCAGCAGGAAACCATTTTGGCATATTTTCTTAGCGAAACGGGCGGTTGGACGCGCAAAACCGTCCCTTTGCCCGACGTGATCTACAATCGGCTGCCAAGCAGGCGGGCGGAGACGGGCGCCGCCGTCAACAGTTTGCGGGAAAGGTTTATTCGCAAAAAGATCCCTTTTTTCAACTGGAGCTTTTTCAATAAATCCGATGTCTACGCATTGCTGGAAAACGAACCGGAGTCGTACCGGTACGTTCCCGAATCGTTCAACGGTCCCAGTCCGGATAAAATGAAGGAAATGCTCGAAAAGCATCATTTCGTTTATTACAAACCAACGGCGGGCAGCCTTGGCAAAGGCATCTACCGTTTAATCTATCATCCGAAAAAAGGCTATTTCGCCCGATATCGCCGAAGCGGCTCGAACGTGCTGCTGCGGTTCAGCAGTTTCAACAGCATGATGAGAATGCTTCATGCCAGGCATGGGCGCTCCTTGCGCAATTATGTCGTGCAGCAAGGCATCCGGCTGATTGAAATCGACAGCTGCCCGATCGATTTTCGCTTTCATATGCATAAGAACGGCAAGAACGAATGGGTTGTCGTCGGCATCGGAGCGAAAAAAGCCGGGAAAGGGAGCGTGACGACCCATTTGAAGAACGGCGGCCAGCTGCTCACTCCCGAGCAGGCATTATCCCGTACGTTCGGTTCGCGCGCGTCCGACGTACTGCATAACGCCAAACAAGTGGCGATCAAATTAGCCGAAGCGATCGAGCGCAACTACCCGCATCTGCTCGGCGAACTTGGTTTCGACATCGGGATCGACCAAGACGAACGCGTCTGGATGTTCGAGGCGAATTCCAAACCGGGACGCTCCATATTCAAGCATCCCTCGCTGAGGTCGGAAGGAAGATCTTCGTTAACCCATATTTTCGAGCATTGCCTCTACCTCAGCAAATTCCGGAGGAGGGATGAACAGTGAGCGCCAACGCTGAACCAAATTCGACCCGGCCGACCATCGCCATCTTGACGGTGGATGACGACAAGCTGTTTTTCCGCGGCAATCGCGACAATTTTATGGATTTGCTGAAATTGGGAAAGGAGGCCGGCTATCCGATCTATATCGTTACGGCGAAAGATTTAAAGCTTTCGGCCAAAAAAGTGATCGGCTACACGTTCGATTTCGAGCAAAAGGTATGGGTGCAGCAATGGTTCCCGCTGCCTAACGTCATCTATAATCGGATCCCGCTGCGCGAGGACGAACTTGCCCCTTCCGTGCAGCGGAAAATCGACGAATGTTTGAAGCATCCGAACATACGCATATTCAACCCTTATTTTTTCAATAAATGGAACTTGTTCGAGTGGCTGCGCAAATCGAAGACGACGCGTCCCTTCATTCCGCTCACCCGCAGAATGACAAGTTCGACGGAGCTCGGGAAACAATTGCTCAAACATCCGTTTTTATTTTTGAAACCGGAAAGCGGTAAAGCCGGGGCGGGTATTATGACAATTAAATATCAACCCGCCAAACCGCTTCCTTTCAAACTTCAAATCCAAAATAAGAAGAAAAGTTCGACTTACAGATGCGCCACGATTGGCAAACTTTGGGCACGTATTAAGAAGGAAGCCGGATCGATGCGCTATATCGTACAGCAAGGCATCGAACTCGTCTCCACGAACCGGCGCCCGTACGATTTGCGCGTCCTCGTGCAAAAAAATCAAAAAGGGCAATGGGATATTTCCGGGGTCGGCGCCCGCGTAGCCGGTTCTTCAAGCATTACAACCCATGTTCCGCGCGGCGGCAGCATCGAAGACCCGGTAAAGCTGCTGGAAGCGTCCTTCGGGCCCGAAGGATCGAAGCGAATCCTGGTTCGCGCCAAAAACACGGCCTTGCTCATCGCCAGACAAATCGAGCGCGGTTCCGGCTATTTGCTTGGCGAAATGTCGATGGATCTCGGCATCGACCAGCAAGGCGGCGTTTGGTTTTTCGAAGCGAATTCCAAGCCGATGAAATTCGATGAGCCGCATATAAGAAAGCGCTCATTGGAACGCATTTTTCAGTACAGCCATTTTTTGGTAAAAGCGAAGTGAGGTTATAGGCGATGAAAATACGAGTCATTGAACCGGGCAACGCGGATAAGTGGCCCAAATTAAAGCAAATGCTGCTCCGATTTGTTACCAAATACGGCGACGGCCGAATTACGACGGATGCCTTCGATCGGTTGGCAAAGCTCGCTCCCGAGCATTTGCGCAGGCGGGGAACGCAAATCGTCACCGCGACCGTATCCGTCGACGGCAAAAAGCGGCTGGTTGGCTTCTCTTTCGTCTCCGATTTCGGCCGGGAAACTTGCATCGTCATCGTCCATCCGGACTATCGGAAGCAAGAGATCGGCACCAAGCTGCTTCTGGAACAAACTTCGCGTTTGGGGCAGTTGATGTGCCAGGTGGCGCTGGACAATGCGGCCAGCATACAGATGTGTTTTAAAGCGGGGCTTGTGGCGGCGCACATGTCCGACGGACCGACCGGAAAGCCTACCTTTCATTTCGAAAGCCGGCCGGTTGCCGTCAAAACCGCACAGTCTCTTACAAAAGGATCGCAAAGAAGGTGAATTTGTTTGCCTCAACCCGTCCTAGGTATTTTAACGATATATATGAATGAGAAAAAACAATTGGAAGAGCGGTCCATCTATCAAAAAATGACGATCGCCGGCAAAAAAATCGGCATCGATTTATTCGTTTTTACGCCGGAGGACGTCGATCAGCGCAAAAAGCTGATCAACGGCATGTTTTATCAAGTTCAATCGAATAAATGGACGCGTAAATGGACGTCCTTTCCCAATCTCATCTTCGACCGCGCGCGTCTGCAAAAAAGCTACCGTTTCACCCAGTTAAGGCAGTTCCGTTCCCGCTATCATTCGCTCCTGTTCCTTAACCGTCCGCTCGGCGACAAATGGAGTACGTATCAAACGCTCAAGGAAAATTCGCTCATCAGCCCCCATTTGCCGGCTACCAAAGTGTTTACTTCCCCCGATGATGTGCTTCAAATGTTGAAACGGGAAGGAATCGTGTTCGTCAAGCCGATCAACGGCACCGGGGGCCGCGGCATTATGCGGATCGAAAAATGTAAAAATCCGAAATTATTTTATATTCAAGGCCGCGATTTGCGCCGTAAAATCATTCATCCGCAAAAAATTCACGCCGCCACGTTAGGAGCGAAGCTGAACGTTTGGACGTCCAACCGTCCTTATATCGTTCAAAAAGGAATACAGGTGAAGCTGCCTGACGGGCGCGTGCACGATTACCGCATGCTGGTGCAAAAGGACGGCAGCGGCAATTGGGGGGTGACAGGCTGTGCCGGGCGCGTCGGTCCGCAAAAGAGCGTCACGTCCAATTTGCACGGCGGAGGAATAGCCGTCGGAATGTTAAAGCTGCTTGAAGTGTGGATCGAAGACGAAGAGAAAATCAAGCAGGTAAAAGAAACGGCCGAGAAGCTAGGCGTGGAAACCGCCAAACATTTGGAACAAAAATATGGAGCGCTCTGCGAGCTGGCGCTCGATTTGGCCATCGACCGCGACGGAAACGTCTGGCTGCTTGAAGTGAATCCGAAGCCGGCCCGCGAAGTGTTTCAGCTAGCCGGTGAAAAGGAAACTTACAACCAGGCGATCTCGAAACCGCTCGAATACGCGTTATGGTTGTATAACCAAAAAGCGCTCAAAGTAAAACGAGCCAAAAAAACGTCCACAAGCAAAGAACGGAAATAATCTTCGCTATGGATGCAAGCGTCTGATTTGTTCGGCGACTTGGCTGGCCGCATCGGCTACGTCCGCCGCTTCGCAAACGATTTGCGCTTGATTGCCGGCAGCGTAATCGTAACGCGGGTCGTAGTAATGCTCAAGCAGAAGCGATATCGCTTCTTCGAACCGGTCTTCGCCCAGCAGCGATTCGATGAGAGCCGCGACAGGCGTATGGATTCGCTTTTTAATCTTTTGAAACGCCTCAATATATTGCTGCTTGCGCTCTTGCGGCTTGTACACTTCCATAATATTGCGAACTCGTTGCGCTAACGGCATGTCCACATAGATGGAGATGCCGTTAGTTTTCGCTTGGACGAGGAAATCGGGCAAAACCGCCTTGCCGATCCGTTTGCTCTCCGCCTCGATAATGATATACGGAGTGTCGCGCCACTTCTCCAATTCCTGTACAAGCAGCGACTCGAATGTTTTCTGGTTGCTCGCTTTCATGCCGATATGCCCGAATACCGATCCGCGGTGTTGCGCGAGTCGCTCCAGTTCGATCACGGGATACCCGAACTTCGCCAGGTGCCGCAATATTTCCGTCTTCCCGGTTCCGGTACGGCCGGCGACGACAATCATTTGCGAACGCAGATCGTAATTCGCCAGCGTCTCCACGACCCAATTCCGATAGGCGCGGATTCCTCCCGACAAGCGATCGGCTTGTATGCCCATCAACGAAAGGACGGTTGCCGTCGTTTTGCTGCGCATGCCGCCGCGCCAGCAGAATACGGCCTTCCTTCCTTCGATTTGCCGGAACTGCCTCACCAAATGCGGCAGCTTGGCCGAAACGATCTCCAGGCCGCGGTCCTTGGCAGCCTGGATGCTTATCTGCTTATATATCGTGCCGATTTCGGCGCGTTCCTCGTCATCGAAGAGCGGAATGTTGACGCTTCCCGGTATCGTAAATTCCGCAAATTCCCCCGGAGAGCGAACGTCGATGAGACGAACGCCTCCGGCGTTTTGAAGTTCTCGCAATTGTTCGATCGTTATGTCTTGAAACATCGAGCGGCACTCCTTTTTCTAGTTCTACTCGATCGTACCCACTACGATACGCCCCGGATGTTCGGCGACCGCTTCGCCGACGATCCTTGCTTCCACCCCTGCCTGACGGAGCGCAGCCAGCAAATCGTCGGCGCCTTCCCGGGCGGCGGCGATAAGCAGTCCGCCCGACGTTACCGCATCGCAAAGGATCCATCGATCCGTTTGATCCAGATGCGAAGCGAACGTCACCGTATCTTGCACATGCGCATAGTTGTTCTTCGTTCCTCCCGGTACGAAGCCCGCTTCCGCCAGTTCGCGGACCCGCGGCAAGACCGGAACTTGGCCGGGGTCGATCCGGAGCCCTACGCCGCTTCCTTTTGCCATCTCCGCGGCATGGCCGAGCAGTCCGAAGCCCGTTACATCCGTACAAGCGTTCACCGCGTACGGTTCCATCGCTTCCGCAGCTGTTTTATTCAATGTCGTCATCACTTGGGTGACCCGCTTGATTTCTTCTTCGTTCAGCTGATCCTTCTTGATCGAAGTCGTCAAGATGCCTACGCCGATCGGTTTTGTCAGTATCAGCTTGTCCCCCGGTTTGGCGCCCGCGTTCGTGCGCACTTTGTCCGGATGAATCGTCCCCGTTACCGCCAATCCGAATTTCGGTTCGTTGTCGTCGATGGAATGCCCTCCTACGAGCGTTGCTCCGGCTTCGCTTACTTTGTCGGCGGCGCCGCGCAATATCGCGGCAAGCACGCTTTTGTCGAGCTTTGTAATCGGGAAGGCGACAATATTAAGAACCGTCAGCGGCTTCCCTCCCATCGCGTATACGTCGCTGAGCGCATTGGCGGCTGCGATTTGCCCGAACGAATAAGGGTCGTCCACAATCGGCGTAAAAAAATCGACGGTCTGGACCAGCGCCAGTTCGTCATTGATGCGGAACACGCCCGCGTCGTCGCTCGTCTCCAGTCCGACAAGCAAATTCGAATTCGGCGTCCCTTGCGGAATGTCCCGCAACACCTGGCTTAATTCGCCCGGTCCGATTTTGCAGCCGCATCCTCCTTTGCTCGAATAAGCGGTCAATTTGATATGATGATCCCGTTCGTTCATGCGAACTCCCTGCCTTTCGATTACTTAACCTATGTATTCCATTATAATACGATTGAAGCGAATATGCGATTTATCTATGTTTGCTACCGTTAATTCGGCACGTTTGCCAAGGCTATTTTACTAACGCGCGATTTTTGTTATAATTACCTCTAAATTTATTGGAAACACGATGTGATGTGGAGGGGAAACAATATGTTCGATCTTACTACGTTGAGCACTTTTGTAGTGATTGTAATCGGCCTTTTTCTTGTGCCGGGGCCGGCCGTTCTTCTCGTCGTGACCCGTACGGCTCAGGGCGGGCGCAAAGCGGGAGTGATGGCCGGGCTTGGGATCGCGACCGGCGATTTGATTCATACGCTATGTGCGGCGGTAGGGCTTTCCGCGATTTTGATGACTTCCGCGGTCGCGTTCAATTTTGTCAAATTTGCGGGAGCGGCTTATTTGATTTACTTAGGAATTCGCGCGATATTGGAGAAGCCCGCAGATCCAGAGATGCCGAAGGTAGCCCCGGTGTCGGCTTTCCGTTCTTACGGTCAAGCCATTATGGTGGAAATTCTTAACCCGAAAACCGCCCTCTTCTTCCTGGCGTTTTTGCCCCAGTTCGTGCATCCGGAACTAGGGCCGACGATTCCGCAATTTTTGGCGTTTGGCCTCATCTTCGTACTTCTTAGCGCGGTTTATACAACGCTCATTGCCATGAGCGTCGGCGTTCTCGGGCGCTTGATCAAGCGTATCTCCTGGATCGGCCGCTGGAGCGGCAAATTTGTAGGGGCCATCTATATCGGACTCGGATTGAAAGTGGCGTTTCAAAGCCGGTGAGCACAGCAAAAAGCCTCTTCCGCGTCGAATGGAGGGGGCTTTTTCACTCTTGCTCATTGCCGCAAGCGGATCGTCTTTTTTCGCCTTTTGTGGAAATCCCTTTCGTTCAGAAAGATACCGGGTCCGCCGCGATCGTGCCGCGCCGGCATTGCCGGGGACCGTCGTTCCGTGATTTGAATCGTATCTGCGTTGGCCTGAATGAGGGGGATATCGAGCCACAGATCGCTGAATCAAACTACTGAATGAGGGGGATATCGACAGAAGGGCGGGATAAAGAGAGGTCCGAGTCGTCAGAACCGGAATAATGGACTGTTTATCCGCGTTACCCCCAATACCGTTACCCTGCCAAAAAACTTTCGATAACGCCGCGCATAAAAAATAAAGCATCTTCTGCCTGAACCAAGTTCGGCGTAAGATGCTGCCATTTTTCGTATTCTCAAAACACCTTCTTTTTATCCCGCTCGTCCTTCAATATTTCGACCGCTTCCCGGAAACGAAGGGAATGAACGATTTCCCGTTCGCGCAAAAACTTCAGCCCGTCCTGCAAATCGACATCGTCCGTCATATCGATCAGCCATTGATACGTAGCGCGGGCTTTTTCTTCGGCTGCGATATCCTCGTAGAGATCCGCGATCGGATCGCCCTTAGCCTGAATGTATGTAGCCGTCCACGGATCTCCGGCGGCATTTTGATAAAACAGCGCCTTGTCATGATTGACATAATGCGGGTCCAATCCCGCCGCTTTGATCTGCTCCACCGTCGCGTCTTTTACGAGTTTGTAAACCATCGTCGCAATCATTTCCAAGTGCGCAAATTCTTCCGTGCCGATATCCGTCAGCAGGCCGATCACCCGATCCGGAATAGAATACCGTTGATTTAAGTACCGCAATGCTGCCGCAAGCTCGCCGTCCGCTCCGCCGTACTGCTCCAGCAGCAATTTCGCCATATGCGGATCGCACTTGCTGACGCGCACCGGATATTGCAATTTTTTTTCATAGATCCACATGGATACGTTCCTCCTTATTTAGATATGACAACCGGGCGAACCGCGCTTACACCTGCCACGGCCAAGGACTCTCCACCCATTGCCATGGATACTTGGAGAAGCTGTGCCCGAATTGCATCAGCGGACCGTATGCCTGCTCGAATTGATAAGCGCATTGCATCCGCTCTTGAGCCAACTGGTTGAATTGTTTAATGGCGTTTGCGTCGGTCGGATGCGTATTCAAATAAAGAGAAAGTTCAACAAGGGCGAAATCCAACGTTTGCAATTGCTCCAGCATTTGATAATATCTTTCGTCCAAACGGTTTTCCGTTTCCATAGCGGATTACCTCCCTTTCCCCCATTTCGACTCGTACGGACTGTAGAGCGCCGGCCATAACGTTCCCCGCTTAAGCGCCTCACGCAGCGGAAACTGCGGTAAATTCGGCGGCTGAAACACGATGAATTGATTCGGCGGGACAACGTACGATTTCACCCTAATCGGCGGACATGGATCGAAAGGTCCGATAAAAGGGTAGTAATATCTAACCTGCGAATTCACTATTTTTCGACCTCCTAAAAAGTGATTTGCGATTCGCTTCGCTTCCGTTTTCTTTTACTAACATATGACGTTCGCCCATGAAAGTGACCGCTTTTTTTAGACAAAAAAACCTTCCAAGCCCGACAAGCTTGAAAGGTTTGTCACAAAACAACGATGAAACGTTTGGTTGCCGTTGCGGATTTAAAACCTGATTTTGATTTGCAGCAGTCCCGCTTTGCGCATCGCCTGATAAATAATGACGACGAGCGGACCGAGAAACAGTCCGACAACGCCCACCAGTTTAAATCCGACATAAAGGCTGATTAACGCGGACAAAGCGCCGATTCCGACGGCATCGCCCAATATTTTCGGTTCGATGACGCGGCGCAGTACGGTAATGAAGATAAATAAGACGATCAAACCGATTCCGACAAACCAGTCTCCCGTCAGCAGACAATAGATCGCCCACGGAACCAATGCCGAACCGACGCCCAAAATCGGCAAAATATCTACAATCGTGACAAGCAAAGCGATGGCCAGCGGATATTCGACCCGCAATATTAACAGTCCTGCCAATGTCGTAATATAGGTAAACAAGCTCAGTATGATTTGCGCGCGAATGAAGCCGAAGATCGATTGTTTCAAGCTGCTCATCACTTCGTTCACTTGCTTATGGGACCTTTCCTCGAACAAAGATAGAATCGACGCTCTCATCGTCCCCATGCCGAAGCTGAACATATAAACGGCTACCAAGAATACGATGAAGAACACGAACAATCCCGGAATGCCTTTGGCAAGAGACAGAAACGTTTGCGACAACGTGTTAACCACTTTCCCGAGCTGACCGCTCAATCCGGACAAAAATTGCTCGATGGAGCCTGCGACATCCGGCGAGAAATTTTGGTACAATCCTTGCGCTTGCGCGAACGCGGATTGAATATAAGCCTGTACGTCTTGAAAGTAGACGGGAGCGTATTGCCAGTAGTTCATAAATTGGACGAATACTTGCGCGCCGACGATATAAATGCCGCCGATCAGAAGAAGGAGGAATACCGTGCAAGTCAACGTCGCTGCAGGAATGCGCTTCAGTTTCAACGACCGCATCAAAAACGCGGTGATCGGCTCGAGCAGCACGGCAAGCACAATCGCGAGCAGAAAGGGCGCGCCGACCGTGAACAGCCCGTACAAAAAGCCGAGACCGAGCGCAATGACAATCAGTTGCTTGACAGACATAACTCACAACCTTTCCCGTAGATCATCTCGTTATACGATGTCAGGAAATGCGATTCTCGTTGTAAAGTCGATATTTTTGTAGTACATATCCGCTACCAGCAGATTCGGTCCGCAGCAGTTCGCAGCCGGGCAATGGCAGTTCACTTGCGCGGCAAGCGGATGCTTCCGCAACCATTCGTTAAAAACGGAATCAAGCGTCTGTTCGCGGATGTTGCCGAACGAAGGAATTGCGGCGAAATCGGTCACGAACACATCGCCGGTAAACAAATTGACATTAAGCCGGTTGCGCCCGTCGGGATCGTTGCGGAGCGTTACATTCGGTTCTGCCTGCAGCCGCCGCAACAACCGCCGGTCCTCGTCGTTGTCATTGCAGCGGAAGAACGGCAGCGTCCCGAAGAGCATCCATAACTCCGGATTGCGGCCGTCGAGCAGCCGATGAATGGCTGCGCGCATTTCGTCCAGCGACAGCATCGGCAAATTGGATGCGAACGCCGACGGATACATCGGATGCACTTCATGCCGGCGGCAGCCCATCTCGTCGATGAGCCGATGAATTTCGACGATCTTATGATGCGTGCGGTAATTGATCATCGATTCCGCCGATACGAACATACCCGCCGCGCTCAGCTTGCGCGCGTTCTCGATCATTCTTTCATACAGCTTCGCCGCGGCGTTGTAATTGACCTCATGCCCCGTACGGGCGAAACCGACCGCGTGAAAGTCTTCGGCGCTCGTATAGTTGAAGGAGATATGCATAACGTCCAAGTAAGGAGCGAGCGCCTCGTACCGTTCGTAATCCAACGTGACGTTCGAATTAAGCTGCGAGCGGACGCCACGTTCGCGGGCGTATTTCAGCAACGGGATCATGTATTGTTCCACCGTTTTCCGTTGAAAGGAAGGTTCTCCTCCCGTTATGCTGATCGTTTCCAAATGCTCTACTTCATCGAGCCGCTTCAACATCAGTTCAAGCGGAATATGCTCTCCCTCCGTCACGGATAGCGAGTATCCGACCGCGCAATGCTCGCACCGCATATTGCATAAATTCGTCACCGTCATCTCGACGCTCGTCAATACATGCTTGCCGTACATTTGCAGGGAACGAATCGGATCCCACGGATCGTATTCCGGCGATAAAGGCTGCGCCGTTAATGCTTCTGCTACACTATTTCCATTCTTCATCTTGCAAACACCCGTTCCTATTCCGTTATTTTGACCGGGGACGAATCGGGTTCATCCATTTGGGCGCCCACCAATTCGCCTTTCCCATCAGTTTCATGAAAGCCGGCACGAGAAAAATACGAACCAGCGTTGCGTCCAGCAACACCGCCGTCGCAAGCCCTAAACCGACCGCTTTCATCATTTCATTATCCGTGAAAATAAACGCTCCGACCACCGTAATTAAAATAACGCGGCGCTCGTAATCATGCCTCCGGTCTTCATCAGTCCTTTAGCAGTACTACGCATGTTATCGCCCGATGTTTCATATTCTTGGGCGATGCGCGAAATGAGGAATACTTCGTAGTCCATCGAAATGCCGAACACGACGCAAAAAATGATCAGTATCATAAATACGGTGCCGGTCGACGTTGCCTGAAACAAATCTTTCAAATAGCCCGATCCAATGGCCCCATCGCCAAAAAACGCCCTTCACGGCTGCTTCTCTCAACTGCTATGCTCCCTACGGTCGATGTTCGTTCCGCGGCTTGGCTATCCATCGATGAAACTCGAAAAAAACCTGGCGCGTTGCCAGGTTTCATGCGAAACGACTTGTGCCGATCGAAGCATGCAACGTCGATCTAACCCACTTCCGTAATGATCAAATTCAGGCGGGTGGACAGATCGATCTCGTAAGGAGCCGAGAGCACGGTATTGTCGGGCGACTGCAGCACGCGCACGACCGGACGCTGCGGGTTGCTCGGATGAATCCGTACAACGACGCCCTTCTCCCCCGTGTTTAGCCGCACGTCGATTCCTAGCGGGTAGATGGCTACCTTGTCCCGAAACGTTTCCAGCATGCGCTGCTCGTACAATGTTCCCGAACCGGTATACAATATTTCCATCGCCTGATGCGGAAGGCGGGCTTGCCTGTACACGCGATGACATGTCATGGCATCGTATGAATCGACTACGCCGATCCATTTGGCGTATTCATCGATCGCGTCCCCCTGCAGTCCGCGCGGATACCCGCTTCCGTTAATCCGTTCATGATGTTGAAACGCGCAATGGGCGGACAACAACGGAATATTGGGCTCGTCCTTCAACATTTGGAAACCTAAGACGGTATGCCGTTTCATCTCCGCAAATTCCGACTCCGTCAGCGGTCCGGGCTTTTGCAAGATGTCATCGGATATTTGCGTCTTGCCGATATCGTGCAGCAGCGCACCGAGTCCGAGCGTCATTAGCTCATCGCGCGAATACCCGTTAGCGATGCCTAACAGCGTCGCATACATGCATACGTTCAAGGAATGACGAAATAAATAATGATCGGTTGAGTTGATTTCCGTAAGCATAATCATCGCATCTTCGTGGGCGCTCAAATCGTCAATGACCGATCCCAGTACCTTGCGAAATTGCTTGCCCAATTGCGGATAGGAGAAAGCCTGCTTCTGCACGGGCTGCTCCATTAACCTGCGAAATTGGGATCGTATTTCAAGCATCGCCTCTCGCCTCGTTGTTTCCGACAATAGTTCGGGAACGACGACATCCTCTGTCATCGCGTCTACGATATACACGAAATCGATTCCTAAACGCTCCAGCCGCTTCAAAATCGAAGCGGTCAATTCGGCGTTCTCCGCCAGCAATACAAGTCCTTCGTCGTTGATTATTTTTTTGGCAAGCCTCATGCCGGGCTTGCAAGCATGAATGGATAACAAACGCAATGACAAAACCCCTGTTCCGCTCCGTGAATATTTCTTAGCAATCGGCAAGGGGCAGAAATTCCGTCCCTTTTAGTATTGGCATGTTTGCCAAATTTTAACGCATCACGAAAAGCCAAAATAGTGCGGCGATCAGAAAACGATAATACGCAAAATGCCGAAGCTGAATTTTTTGAATATATTTTAAAAAAGCGACAACCACGATATAGGCGACGACGAATGAAACGATGAAGCCGACGACGAAAAAGCCAAGGTCGCCCGATAAAATAGCTTTGTAGCTGCTCAGCAGTTCATAGCCTGTGGCGGCGCACATAATCGGAATGGCGATCAGGAAGGAGAAATCCGCGGCCGCTCGATAGCTAAGACCGCTTAACATTCCCCCGGAAATCGTCGCGCCCGAACGGGAGAAGCCGGGCCACAAGACGGAAATACATTGATATAAACCGATGATGGCCGCTTGCTTGTATGTAATGCCGTCCATATCATGCGCCGTCGTTCTAACTTTGCTGCGCGACATAAGTTCGGCGAACAACATGAACACCCCACCGGCCACCAGGGCGAGAAGCACCGTCTTGGCGCTGAACAAGCTTTTAATATAATCTTTGGCGAAAAAAGCGACGATTAATGCCGGCGCAATCCCAAGGGCGACGTGCAGCAAATTCAGCGTCTTCCTCGCCGGTTCGTTCCATTTCCGCGATTCCGTGCGGTAAATGCCGAGCATATTCATAATCCGCTGCCTGTAAACGACGGCAATGGCCAAAATGGCCCCAAGCTGAATAATGACTTCAAACGATTTATGCAATGCGTCCTGGTCGTTAATGCCCATTAATTCCGATGCCAAAATCATATGCCCTGTCGACGAGACAGGGATAAATTCCGTCAAGCCTTCCACGATGCCCAAAATGATTGATATGAGTATGGAATTCATACCGCATCATGCCCCTTCCGCTATAAGAGGTAAAATAGAAAGCCCTCCTTCATCGTTTCGCCTATCGTGTTCTTATGCTCCGCTTCGATGCCAACGGCGTTGAAGGCTTCGCCGCACTTGATCGCCGTCCTGTAATTCCATTCTGACAAGGTCGCGAATGAATTCCGGCAAATAATATTGCACGTCCGTACCTTCCTTCAACGTCTGATAGCCGATGCCGAACGTGAACATGTCGATCGTTCCGACGTTATAGGTTCGTTCGGCGTCAAGCGGTTCCCCGCCAACGGTAACCTGTACAATTTTATCATACGGGGCGTTGTTTGGGTGAAACATAATTTCCATCCCGTCTAGGCATAATGTGCCGAGCGTCTTGCCGCGGAAGCCGAATCCGCGAATTTCCAGTTGCGTGAACTCGGGCAGCAGCGCTTCCTCCAGCGCGCGAAGCAGTCCCGCGCCCGTTAGCGTTATACGGCACGGGTTGATCGGCGAAGGGCAAATGCGATGCAGCATTCCGCTCGTTACGGGGCCCGCAGCCAACGGCGCAGTAAATTGTCCCGCGTTGACCAGTCCGATGTCCGCTTTCGTCCATTTGCGCAGGGCGGCGGCAAGCAAGTTGCCCAAAGACGATTCTTCGTCCGTTTCCGCCGAAAGATCGCAAGCCAATTCGGCTACCGTCTCGTTTAAATTCCGTTCCGCTTCCGTCTTGCGACCCCTTATTAACGTCTCGATCCCCTCATGCGAAGGCAGATCGTCAACCGGAACGCAGCCGGCTTCAAGAACGCAGCATCGCCTTGAAAGGCGATCGAATTCGATCACGACTTTGCCTACATGATGTCCGAATTTGCCGGCAGCGCAAACATAGGTTTGTCCGATCCGTTCGGCCTTTTCAAACAAATGATGCGTATGACCTCCCAGAATCAAGTCGATGCCCGGAATTTGCTCTGCCATCATGCGGTCATGTTTCATGCCCAGATGGGACATGACGACGATGAAATCGACCTGTCCGCGCAATCGAGTCACGCATTCCGCTACAGCCGCCAAAGGATCGGTCACATGCCAATCGATCAAACGGTAGAAATCGGAGAACGCGGCTGTCACTCCGATCAAGCCGATCGACATTTCTCCTTTGCCGATGATGGCATAGGGTTTCAACCAAGCCGGTCTCTTCCCATCGCCGGAGCGTACCATATTGCTGCCGATAATTTGGAACGAGATGGGATCGGCATAGGCTTGGGCCAACTGCTGCGGCGTATAGGTCAACCCTTCGTTGTTGCCGAGTACGACCGCTTCGTAGCCCGTTGCGTTCAGCACCTCGACGTTCGCCAGACCGCCGGTTCCTTCCGTTTCGACGCGCATCCGATCCATATGATCGCCGATATCGAGCAGCAGCGTCTCCTCCCCGGTTTTCCCTTGCCGTTCCCGACGCACGAACGTGGCGATTTTGGCCATTTGCTCGAAGTGGCTGTGAATGTCGTTCGTATGCAGTATCGTCAAAATTTGTTGCTCGCTCATAGCGTCTCCCCTCGCGTGTTTACCTGCCGGATTCGATCAAGATTCGCGCCGGCTTTCATCGCTTAAATGCGGCCGCTCGTCCGCGAAGGACCCCGATAGTCGTCTCTCTCATATATACGGCGTCATAGATCGTTTCAGTACAACCTTAAGATGGCGATGCAACCGGATCCGCATGCCCATAGGTCTTTGGAACCCGTTATCATCGATGCCGGCCATATACCGGCCCCCTTCCGATACTTAGGTCTTAGTCCTATTTTCGCAAATCATATGAATCTGTCGAAACCTTATTGTAAGAGCATAATTTAGTTGATATCATTATAGCAAGAAAAATATGGCATAAAAAAGGTGGCGTCCTAGTTGAAAATACATGTATCCGAACTCTCCGTAGGAGACATAGTACTAACGGACATTTTCAATTCCTATGGACTTCATGTATTATCCAAAGGAACGTGCTTGAACGAACAAGATATTTCCAAGCTGTACAACCATCAGATCGAATATGTCGATATTGAGCCTAGATCCAAAGAATCGTTTCTGACGGAATTCGACGAATTGTCCCAAGAAGCGTTCCACAGAATTAAACCGTATTATGACCAAGCGGTGGATGGCTACGGCGAAATATTCCACGAAACCGCCAGAAGCGGCACGATCGACAAAAAAGCGGTACAGGAAATGGTTACCCCGCTCACCCAACATATTAAACAGCAGAGCGATGTCGTCAATTTGCTGCTCATGTTGAATAATAAAGACGATTATACGTACCAGCACTCCATCGAGGTCGGTATGCTATCTTATTATATCGCCGTTTGGACAGGTTATAAAGAGGAAGAAGCCTTAATCATAGGCAATGCCGGTTTTTTGCACGATATCGGCAAATGCCGCATCGATTCGGATATATTGAACAAAACGGAAGCGTTGACGAAGGAAGAAGCGGAAGAGGTTGCCAAACATACCATTTACGGCTACGAGCTGATCCGCAACTCGCTGTATCAATATTCGATCGCCACGGCCGCCCTCCAGCATCACGAGCGGGCGAACGCGTCGGGATATCCGTTTGGGATGCCGGGCGACAAAATCCACCCCTATGCCAAAATCGTCGCCATCGCCAACGAATACAGCACGATGATTTCCGCCAGAAATTCGCAGGCCCAGCGGGATTTGCTGACCGTACTGCATGAATTGCATCGGCTTAGCTTCACGGAACTGGATCCGACCGCGACGCATACGTTTATTGCGCATATGATCCCGAATTTCATCGGAAAGAAAGTGGTGCTCCAAACCGGAGATGTCGGCAAAATCATTATGACCAACAAAGACGATTTTTTCCGTCCGCTGATCCAAATCGACGACCGTTTCATCGACCTGTCGACGGAAAGGGATTTGGTTATTAAAGATATTTATTTATAGGAACGTTCCTGAGCGGAAGCTCAGGAACGTTTTATTCTTGTAGCAGCGAGCGAGGGACGATAGGATATGCGGAACCACGATCTGCGGCGATACCGACGAGGTATGTTCAGCGGCCGGAGCGAGGGGGTCGATTTATTGCGGACCGTTTTGACGTGAGAGAACGGAACAGAAAACGAAAATGATTTTTTCGTTTACATTTAGACGGATTAGGGTGGATTAAGGTTCAAATATCGCGATTTGTGTATGAAATTTCGAACAAAATCGACGGATTGGATCAGTGCGGTCATTGTGTGATTTATTGTACACATTTACGAATTAGGGCTCAAATCCACCGGCGTTTCCTCGAAATAGGCTGCGAATTCGATTTCATGAAAGTAATCATACGTGATTGGCCGGCAACTCACCGAATACCAATTCCTGCGAACATGCATGTATTTGCCCAACCAAACAGGAAATGAGTCAAAAAGCGTGTGATTAGAGTTAATTTCATCATTCGCCACCGTTGGTTATTGCGCATATTGAAGGGTCTACCTCCCTAGGTGATCCGTGCGGACCTACGCTCCTTATTGGCGCTAACGAAACTGGCAAACCTTATTGGGCTCAAAATGAAGACGTTCCCAATTTAACGAATATACGTATCGTTATTCATAGGAAATCGGCGGTTTTATCGCATTTTTTCCCTCATTAGCGTGTTTCCGTTTCATTACAAAGAACAACAAGGTGATTTACAGGCGATTAGCGTCTATGCGTTTCGTTAGCGCTACGATGAGTCGTCGGCCGCAAGCGGTATTTTGAAATTGACTCATTATGCAGGAATTCCGCCCTAAATCATCCCACTCGCCATCGAAACGAGAAAAAAGATGCATTTACCAGGCTTTGCTGTAGCATCCGCTACTTGGCCATCAACAATAGTGACAACTTCTGACACAGACTTGATATAGCGCAAAAAAATAAGAAGACGAACTTTAAAAGTTCGCCTCCTATACGAAAAGAAAAATCTGAATCGGCACAAATTCGGCACGTGCCTTTTTGTAAGAGCGGAAAACCATTCTGGAATAAGGCTTATCCGATACTTCCTTCCATCTCGAACTTAATCAACCGGTTCATCTCTACCGCGTATTCCATCGGCAGCTCTTTCGTGAACGGCTCGATAAAGCCCATGACGATCATTTGCGTCGCTTCCGCTTCGCTTAAGCCGCGGCTCATCAAGTAGAACAATTGATCCTCGGATACTTTCGATACGGTCGCTTCATGCTCGAGCGTAATGTTGTCGTTCATGATTTCGTTGTACGGAATCGTGTCCGAAGTAGATTCGTTATCCAAAATGAGCGTGTCGCATTTGACGTTCGCTTTGGAACCTTCGGAATTGCGCCCGAATGTCGCCAGCCCGCGATACGTTACTTTGCCGCCATGCTTGCTGATCGATTTGGAAACGATCGTCGACGTCGTATCCGGAGCCAAATGATGAATCTTCGCGCCCGCGTCTTGATGCTGTCCTTTGCCCGCAACGGCGATGGACAATACCATCCCTTTCGCGCCGCGTCCTTTCAGGATAACGGCCGGATATTTCATCGTCAGCTTGGAGCCGATGTTGCCGTCGACCCACTCCATTGTCGCATTTTCTTCGGCGACGGCGCGCTTCGTCACGAGATTGTAAATGTTCGGCGCCCAGTTCTGAATCGTCGTATAGCGAACGCGGGCGTTTTTCTTACAGATAATTTCGACAACCGCGCTGTGCAAGGAATTCGTACTGTAGATCGGCGCCGTACAACCTTCAACGTAATGTACGAAGCTGTCTTCATCGGCGATAATGAGCGTGCGCTCGAATTGGCCCATGTTCTCGGAATTGATGCGGAAATAAGCTTGCAGCGGAATTTCGCATTTGACGCCTTTCGGCACGTAAATAAAGCTTCCGCCCGACCAAACCGCACTGTTCAGCGCAGCGAATTTGTTATCTGTCGGCGGAACGACCGAACCGAAATGCTCCCTGAAAATTTCCGGATGTTCCTTCAAAGCGGTATCGGTATCCATGAAAATAACGCCTTGCTCTTCCAGATCTTTCTGCATGCTGTGATACACGACTTCCGACTCGTATTGCGCCGAAACGCCGGCCAGAAATTTCTGTTCCGCTTCCGGAATCCCCAATTTGTCGAACGTTTCTTTAATTTCCGCAGGAACTTCTTCCCATGTTTTCCCTTGTTTCTCGGACGGTCTTACATAATATTGAATGTCGTCGAAGTCCAAGTCGTCCAAATTGCCTCCCCAACGAGGTACCGGCATTTTTTGGAATTGGGCCAACGATTTCAAACGGAATTCCAGCATCCATTCCGGTTCGCCTTTAATCCGCGAAATCTCTTTGACGATTTCCGGAGTCAAACCTTTTCCGGTTTGGAAGACAGCCTTATGTTCGTCGCGAAAGCCGTATTTATACTCTTCCAGTTCAGGCATTTTTTTCGCCATTTCGAATCCCTCCTAAAAGTTTGGTAAAGGGGCGTCTCCGCCTCGAAAGCGTTCGTTCGCCATCGTTAGGCGAGGCTTCCCCGTAAGTCCACATTTAATGTTTATGCTGCTCTTGCTCTATTCCTTTGCGCAAAGCGTTCCAAGCCAGCGTGGCGCATTTGATGCGCGCCGGGAACTTATTGACTCCGGCCAACGCTTCGATATCTTCGTATTCTTCGAATTCGGCCGCTTCGCCTTTCATAAGCGAAGAGAAGCGCGCTGCCAAATCCATCGCTTCTTCCAACGTTTTTCCTTTGACCGCGTCCGTCATCATCGATGCGGAGGACATGCTGATAGAGCAGCCTTCGCCGGTAAATTTCGCCGCTTTCACGATGCCGTCTTCCACTTGCAGCTGCAGTGAAATCCGGTCCCCGCATGTCGGGTTGTTAAGGTCGACCGTTACGGCTTCCGCGTCGAATTTCCCTTGATTGCGCGGATTTTTATAATGATCCATGATAACGCGGCGGTATAAATCATCCAATTGCATCGCCGAAGAACTCCTTTGTTTGGATTAAGGCGCTCGCAAGACGGTCGACATCATCTTCCGTATTGTATAAATAGAAGCTCGCCCGCGCCGTGGCGCTCGCCTTCAGCCAGCGCATCAGCGGTTGGCAGCAATGATGTCCGGCGCGGATCGCGATCCCTTGCGAGTCGAGCACCGTCGCCACGTCATGCGGGTGAATATCGCTTAGATTGAACGTAATGAGTCCGGCGCGTTCCTCGCGCGGCCCGTAAATCGTTAATCCTTCGATTTGCGAAAGCCGGTCCAGCGCGTAGGCCGTAAGCCGCTTCTCATGACGATCGATTTCATCCATGCCGATCTCTTGCAGAAAATCGATTGCGGCGCCAAGTCCGACCGCGCCAGCGATGAGCGGCGTGCCGCCCTCGAATTTGTAAGGAAGTTCCTTCCAGGTCGACTCGTACAAATCGACATGATCGATCATCTCGCCGCCGAATTCGATCGGCTCCATCCGATCGAGCAAATCTTTTTTGCCGTACAAGACGCCGATTCCGGTCGGACCGCATAATTTATGGGCAGAGAACGCGTAGAAATCGCAATTCAAATCCTGCACGTCGATTTTCATATGCGGGGTGCTTTGCGCCCCGTCGACAACCATGACCGCGCCGCGGCGGTGGGCAATTTCCCCAATTTGCTTGATCGGGTTCACGACGCCGAGCACATTGGACACATACGTCATGGCGACGATTTTCGTGCGGTCGGTAATGGTCCGCTCCGCATCGCTCAGGTCGATCGTGCCGTCTTCTTGCAGCGGGATATATTTCAACGTCGCTCCCGTCGCCTTCGCCACCTGCTGCCACGGAATCAGATTGCTATGATGCTCCATCGGCGTAATGACGATTTCGTCGCCTTCGCGGCAAACCGCCCTTCCGTACGACGAAGCGACGAGGTTCAAGGACGTCGTCGTTCCGCGCGTGAAAATAATTTGTTCCGAACGCTCCGCGTTCAAAAACTTCGCCACTTTGGCGCGGGCGCCTTCATACGCATCGGTTGCGCGGGACCCGAGCGTATGTACGCCGCGATGCACGTTGGCGTTATCGTGTTCATAGTACTGTTTCACGGCCTCAATGACCGAGACCGGCTTTTGCGAAGACGCGGCGCTGTCGAGATACACTAACGGATGCCCGTTAATTTCCTGATTCAAAATCGGAAAAAGCTCTCGAATTTGCGCGGCGTTCATTGTCCTAACTTCCTTTCAACGAGGCTTTGCAGCTGATTTTGCGTGCCCTCGTGCGTAATTTCCGCAATGACGGGAGCCAAGAAACCGTATATAATGAGCCGTTCGGCCTCTGCTTTAGAAATGCCCCGAGACATCAAATAATACACTTGCTCCGGATTGACCTGTCCGACCGATGCGGCATGTCCCGCCGTAACGTCGTCCTCGTCGATCAACAAAATCGGGTTCGCGTCTCCGCGCGATTTCGGGCTGAGCATCAACACTTTTTCGGTCTGCTCCCCGTTCGCTTTCGTTGCGCCTTTTTCGATTTTGGTAATCCCGTTAATAATCGCCGTCGCTTCGTCGCGCATGACGGCGCGGGTAATCATTTGGCTGTCCGAGCTTTTGCCGAAATGGACGGCTTTCGTCGTAATGCTCAAATTTTGCGAATGGTTGCCGATCGCGATGATTTTCGCATCGGATTCGGAACCGTTTCCTTGCAATACGGACATCGTCTCCGACATCGCATTGCCGTTATGCATCTCTCCTACGACCCATTCGATCCGGCCGTCGTTCTCAACGACGGCGCGGCGGTATGTCAAATCCGTCGCCGACTCGCCCAAATGATGGACGGAAGCGTAATGCACTTTCGCGCCCGGTTTGACGAATACTTCCACGATGCCGTTATGAACGAAAGGCTCGGCCATGTCCGCCGAAAAATACCGGTCGATATACGTTACCCGGCTGTTCGAGTCGGCAACGATCAACACATGCGGCGCAAACGTCGCTCCGGCGTCGTCAGCCAGGAAGCAAGCTTGCAGCGGCACTTCGACTTCCACGTTTTTCGGCACGTAGACGAACACGCCTCCGTTCCACAAAGCCGCATGAAGCGCGGTCAAACGGTTTTCGTCCTTCTTGACGGCCGTCATGAGATGGCGTTTCACCAAATCCTCATGTTCCTTGGCAGCCGTCTCCAAATCGGTCAGAATGACGCCTTTGGCCGCCAATTCGGCAGACAATTGCTTCAAGACGGCGCTCGAGTTGCGCTGCACGACCACATTGCTTGCGTCGTCCAATTTGGCCAGATCTTGCACGGTCTGCGGCAATTCCGCCACGGATTTCACCGCATCCGCTTGTTTATAGGAACCGTAGGCGTCCAAATTCCAACGGTTGATTCTCATTTTCTCCAATGTTGGCCATTCCAACCGGCCGGCGAGTTCCAAAGCGTTCAATCGCTCGGCGGACAGCCAAGCGGGTTCGTTCTTGCTTTGCGACAAGGCGGCAACAGTTTCGCGGTCAACCGGAAGAATCGTTTGTGTACTCATGTTTCCTCATCCCTCCTCCGGTGTTAGGCTTCTTGGCCCACGGTTTCGTCAACGATGCCGAGTTCTTCTTTCACCCAGTCGTAGCCTTCGTTCTCGAGACGTTCCGCCAGTTCCGGACCGCCGGATTTGACGATGCGTCCTTGCATCATGACATGCACGAAGTCCGGTTTAATGTAGTTTAACAAACGCTGGTAGTGCGTAATAATCAAAAAGCCGCGGTCTTCTTGACGCATTGCGTTGACGCCGCTCGCCACGATTTTCAAAGCGTCGATATCCAAACCGGAGTCGATTTCGTCCAAAATTACGATTTTCGGCTCAAGCATCATCATTTGCAAAATTTCGTTCCGTTTTTTCTCCCCGCCGGAGAAGCCTTCATTTAAGTAACGGTGCGCGAATTCCGGATTCATTTCGAGCTCTTTCATTTTGCCTTCCATTTGGCGAATGAACTTGATCAATGAAATTTCGTTGCCTTCGCCGCGGCGGGCATTGATTGCGCTGCGCAAAAAGTCGGAGTTGGTCACGCCGGCAATTTCGCTCGGATATTGCATGGCGAGGAACAAACCTGCGCGCGCGCGTTCGTCTACTTCCATTTCCAGCACATCTTCTCCGTCCAATGTAACGGAACCTTCGGTCACTTCATATTTTGGATGCCCCATAAGCGCGGAAGCGAGTGTACTTTTCCCCGTTCCGTTCGGTCCCATGATGGCATGGATTTCTCCGCCATTCATTTCCAGGTTGATGCCTTTCAAAATTTCTTTTCCTTCGATGGTAGACTTTAGCCCATCAATAACAAATTTCGTTGCCATGATTTTGCTGCTCCCTCCGAGATCGTATATTTTGAAAATCAGAAAAGGTATTACGTTGTAATTATTCTAAAATGATTCTCATTGATTCTCAATATACTCATCTTATAATATTTTTTATAATAAATCAATTGAACGGCAAGCTTTTTCGATTTGTTCAAGCTGGATTTCAAATTCGCGATCGCCTATAACCGGGCTCATCCCGGAGGCCGAATTTCCCGCGTCGAGACCGACCCACGACTTGCAGCCGAGATGCTCCGGAACGATCGGAATTTCCAGCGGATCCTGCAAGCGGTAGACGCGAAGCACGATAACATGCAAAGGATGCTTTCTCTTCCATTTCAGCCGCTCTTCCGCGAAACGGTCGGTCCATATGTGTAAATGACGCAACCGGTCTAGCGTTTCTTGATCTCGTATTTCGATATCGCGGACGGCTTCCGCGTAAGCGGCGATCGTAACGGACGAATCATTCGGAGACCAATCGGCAAGCGTTTCGTTCAAGACGTGCTGATATGTGTCTTTCAATAAATGTTTACGTTGATGCTCGTATGTCGGGTATAAGTAAAAAGAATGGCTCTTCAGTTCGAAATGTTTCGTCTCTTCTACGATCCCGCCTTTGCGCATGACGATCGTTTGCCGGCCATCCAGCAACGCTTGAACGGCGACGGCCCATTCTTTCAAAGCGACGGCCTGTCCGGTTTGCGACAGATGTGCCATATCGTCCGTTTCCACCTCCCGTCTTATTAGAGTCGCCCCTATTATACCGAAATTACGCGGCGGTTCAACCGTAAATGGAAAATTTAATATTTTACCCTGCCCGAATATTCGCTATACTAGAAGAACGATCGCCCTTTCGGACGCGATACCGGAATGTTCGTTCGACAAAGACGGGCGTAGAATCCATTATTAGAATGGCCATTTTCCAATAAATCATAAATGCAAGGAGTCATAGGATGAAAACTACAACGCTTCAATCCGTCAAATGGGCGGGTACACATCTCGATTTGCTCGATCAGCGGCTTCTTCCGGGCGATATTGTCATATTGGCGTTAACGACGGCGGAGGAAGTATGGGAAGCGATCCGTCATCTGAAAGTGCGGGGCGCGCCGGCGATCGGCATTGCCGCAGCCTACGGCGTCGTCCTCGGCGCCCGCAGCTACGTTGGCGAGAACCGGGCGGACTGGCTGCGCGAAGTCGAGCGCCGGGCGGATTATTTGGCGACATCCCGTCCGACTGCGGTCAACTTGTTCTGGGCGCTCGACCGTATGAAACGGCATGCGGCCGAACTGGCAAACGGCGGGGACAAGTCCGTTTCCGAATTGAACGAAGAGTTGCTTGCCGAAGCGAATCGGATTCAAGCGGAGGACGAGGAGGTGTGCCGCCGGATCGGCGAACATGCGCTTACGTTATTCGAGAGCGGTATGGGCGTGCTGACGCATTGCAATGCCGGGGGACTCGCCACGGCCAAATACGGAACGGCGCTCGCACCGCTTTACTTGGCCCAGGAGCGCGGCATCCGTTTGAAAGTGTTCGCGGACGAGACCCGTCCGGTGCTGCAAGGCGCGCGGCTAACGGCGTTCGAGCTGCAGCAGGCCGGCGTGGACGTAACGCTGATTTGCGATAATATGGCCGGGCACGTCATGTCCAAGGGCTGGGTGCAGGCCGTCATCGTCGGCACAGACCGCGTTGCCGCAAGCGGCGACGTCGCCAACAAAATCGGCACGTACAGCTTGGCCGTACTGGCGAAAGCGCATGGCATCCCTTTCTACGTTGCCTGCCCGCTATCGACGATCGATTTGCAAACGAACACCGGAGCGGAAATTCCGATCGAAGAGCGTCCGGAGAGCGAAATTACGGAAGGTTTCGGCATGCGCACCGCGCCGCAGGGCGTGCGGGTGTACAATCCGGCGTTCGATATCACCCCCCACGATTATGTAACGGCCATCATCACCGAACGCGGCATTGTCCGTCCGTCGTACCGCGAGAATCTGGCGAAATTGTTCGAATCGTAATCGATCACGGCTTCATCGGGGCTGCCGCGCAGGCAGCCCCGTACTTTCTTCCATTCGCCCGGCAGTCGTTAACGTCGCGGAACTGCGCGGACTACAACATTTTCAGTACGGCCTCTTTCCCTTTCATTCCGGCGAATATGCCTAATTCTTCGGCGCCGTAAGTAACCGATTCCAACGGGGCTTCCAGTAAATCGCCGATGGTGCGGACCCCTACCGCCCTGCCGGCGACAATGCGGCGATCCCCCAGTTTATCGTTGAGCAGTTTCACGTCCAGCGCTCCGCACATAATGTAGCCTTTGTCCGTCGTAACGGCAAGCAGCGTCGTTTTCGGAAGTTTCACTTCGATGCCGACAACGGTCATCCCTTCGATTTGCAGCGGCTCGACTCGGATCATCTGCATGCACCTCCTTCAACCTGTCTGACTATACTATATGCGCGACTTTTTAACAGGTGCGGACATACGGGCGGGAGGCATGGCGGAACTTCCGTCCCGGCCGGGCGCTTGCCAATAAAGACCTGGTCGTTCCTTAGACGGATATTTCCTACATTCCTACTATATATCCCGACCAATTCATGGTACAATATATTGGAAATGTAATAGATATTTTATTCACTCTAACCAATTCGTCTCATTAGTCTGCTTGAAGTTGGGGGCCATTAGTAATGAAAGCATTGTCATCTACGTCAACGAACAGATCACCGGACTACTTATTCAACGTTGACCTCAGTTCGGCCATCTTATCTTCCGATATGTCCATTGAAGATGTCATTTTTGCATGCATTCAGCAAAATCGTTTAATTCGTTTTAATATAAATAAAGGATTAGGCGTAAAACTAAGCGTTCCCGGACGTTTGCTCGATTACGATCCCGAAACGCAAATCATCTGCGTGTATCACGACGACGAGAAACAGGTTTATACGTTCCAATTAAATGAAATTGACGATCTTGTCGTATAGAAAGGGAGAGCCGATTGGTCGGTTCTCCCTTTCTCGTCGTCCCGTCGGTCACATCGCGAGCAGCATCTCTTCGAGCTGCTGCACCGGAACCGGAGGGCTGTAATAATATCCTTGGATTTCGTCGCAACGGTGCTCCTTCAAAAAATCGAGCTGCTCTTCCGTTTCGACGCCTTCGGCAATGACCTGCAAATTCAAATTATGGGCCATGGCGATAATGGCCGCTACGATCGCCGCGTCGTTCGGATCCTGCATAATATCACGAACGAATGAGCGGTCGATCTTCAAGCGGTTGATCGAAAAATTTTTCAAATAACTTAACGAACTGTATCCCGTCCCAAAATCGTCGATGCTGATCCGAATGCCCAATTTGCTAAGCTCCATTAAACAATGGGATGCGCGATCGACGTCCATCGTCATGCTCTCCGTAATTTCCAAATCGAGATAGCGGGCGTCCAGTCCCGTCTTCTTCAGTACATGCTCCACCTTCTCGTACAGATTCTGGAGCAGAAATTGCCGCACGGACAAATTGACCGACACCGGAATTGGCGGCAATCCGGCATCTTGCCACGCTTTGTTCTGCCGGCAAGCTTCTTCCAATACCCATTCGCCCAAAGGCACAATTAAACCGTTTTCTTCCGCGAGCGGAATGAACACGCTCGGCGAGACCATTCCTTTGACAGGATGATTCCAGCGCAACAACGCTTCCGCACCGACGATTCGCCCGGTTTCCATCTCGATCTGCGGCTGGTAATGCAGCACGAATTCCCGGTTGCTCATCGCCTTGCGCAAATCATGCTGCAGCGTCAACCGTTCCAACGATTTCATATTCATATCGGGGGAATAACCCCGGTAATTGTTACGTCCTTGCTCCTTAACGAGCGTCAGCGCGATATTCGCCTTCTTGATCAGCGAGCCGGGATCGTCGTTGCGATCTTCGTTCATTGCGATGCCGATGCTGGCCGTCAGCAAAAAAGGATGATCCTGCAGTACGAACGGCTCCTCAAGCAGTTGGGTAATCAATTCTCCCTTTTGCAACGCTTCCGATTCCGATTCGACATCGACGAAGAACAACGCGAATTCGTCGCCGTCCATCCTCGCAACCATATCGCGCTCGGTCACGCATCTCGTCAGCCTTTCGGCAACCTGCATCAGCAGCATGTCGCCGAATTCCTGCCCGAAGGAATCGTTAATCAATTTAAATCGGTCCAAATCCAAATAGAGGACGGCAATATAGCGATCCCGATACAATTCCAGCGCATTGTCCAAATGATCCATAAATTGTTTCCGGTTCGGCAGTCCTGTCATATCGTCATAATTCGACAAGTAACGAATGCGATCGTTGATCCTCCTGCGCTCGCTGATGTCTTGGCAAATGAACAGCACGTGGCTTACGTTTTCGTCGATGGCGACCGGCGCCGCAGTAATTTGCAGATCGACGCGGTAACCGCTTTTATGTACAAGATAAGATTCGAATCTTTTTTTGTTTCCTTGCAGCACATACTGAATATCGGCGACGGGGCATTCCGACAACATATGCAGCGGGCGCCCGACCAACTCGTGGTCCTCATAACCCGACATTTCCCAAGTGTACGGATTGGTGCGGAGAATGGTTCCCGACGTATCCAGTACGATGACGGAAATGGGGCTGTAATCCAGCATCGTTTGCAGCAATCGTTCCTGTTGCAACAGCAATCGCTCGTTCATCATGCTCCCCCTCCGATTATGATTTACGAACCGCAGCGAGCGCAAGCATGAGCCAACCCGCCAAAAAAGCCACTCCTCCGATCGGGGTAATCGCCCCGAGCATTTTCAGACCGCTGACGCTTAATATGTACAAGCTTCCCGAGAACAAAATGATTCCAATCCATAACAATCTTGCGGACCATAAGACTTTCCGCGAAGAAGACGGAAGCGAACCCGCAAGCAACGCGACGAGCAAAATGCCGAACGCATGCACCATATGATATTGCACAGCCGTCTCATAAGTCGCGATCTGCGACGCGGTCAACGTCGACTTTAATATATGCGCCCCGAATGCGCCCAGTCCTACCGCCGCCAACATATTCAAACTTCCGATGATTACATAATTACGCAGCAATCCGAGACACCTCTCTTCATTGTTGTACCGCATAGTTACTAATCTTATCATAAACAAATCTATACGATTTTACCATCATGAATTGTCATACCGGAAATAATGATTGCAAAAAACGTGAAACACATAGAAAATATATGGAAGAGACCATGAATCAAATGTTTGGTTTAGAAAGGAGTATTTTGTATTATGGAAGCAACTTTCACCCCGTATCCGCAGCACCCGAACGAACGAATGAAACATTCCGGGCCGGGCATCGCCTCCTTTATTATCGGATTAGTCGGTTTAGTTTCGTTAATCGGGCTATTGATCGGAGCGGCCGTCGTCACCGTCAACTTAGTATCCGATTTTTCCGCCGGCGAACTGCCGTCGCAGGAAGTGCTGGAGCAAAGCGGCGGCATTATCGTTATCGGACTGCTCGCCATTCTCATCATTTTCATGATTTTGATCGGATTGATTTTAGGCATCGTCGGACTTGTCCTTAAAAACCGCAAAAAGGCATTCGCCATAACGGGTACGGTCATAAACGGCCTGCTGCTGATCGGCACCGTTTCTTTGATCGTCCTCGGCCAATACGCAGCCTAGAATCCGCATGCTTCCCTCTTCGCTTCGGAGAGGTTTTTTTCGATCATGCGCACAACCTCATTATTATTTATCGGCTATTCAACATCAATGAAAAAGATCATGGAACGATCGCATTGCGTGTCGCGAACGAGGAAGAACCTCCGGTCTCAGGGCCGGAGGTTCTTTTGTGATTTTCTTTATATTCAGTGCATTGCATATATCCTTATACTGTTGATGATCAGGATTATCAAAGGGGGAGAGCGGATGCGCAATATGATGCCTTTACTTCCGCGATCGAGGAATACGGATTGCTTCTCCGATACCAGCATTCGGAAGCTGCAAGAAGCGATGCTGCCGTATCGGGCCGGGGCGGACGGCTTCCTGTTTACGGAAGGAGAACCGGCGACGAAGGCGTTTTATATCGAGACAGGCCGGGTGAATTTGACCAAAGCGAGTGACGACGGGAAGGAACTCGTCTTTTTTACGTTTCGGGAAGGCGATTTGGTAGGACAAATCGAACCGTTTCGCGATACGAGACAAAGCTTTAACGCCAAACCGTCGGACAACAGTCTGTTAGGCATCGTCGATAAAAAAGATATTGAGGCGTTATTGCTGCGGCATGGCGATTTCGCGGTAGAGTTTATGAAATGGATGGGACGCATGCATGCGCTCACGCAAAACCATTTCGTCGATCTCCTGCACCACGGCAATCCGGGTGCGCTCTGTTCCGCGCTGCTCCGCTTGTCCAACCTGTACGGAACGGAACATGAAAACGGCATTCGCATTTCGGAAAAAATGGCCGTCGCGGACCTGGCCGCCTATATCGGGGCGACGGGAACGAGTGCGAGCAAGATGCTGGAACATTTGCGCCAAGAACAGATCATCAGTTATGAAAGCGGTTATATCGTCCTCAAGGACTTGGACTATTTGCGAAAGGGCTGCCATTGCGAGCATTGTCCGGAACCGGTTTGCCGCATATCGCGCTAGCCCCGTTCGCCGGTCCGCAAAGGTTGACGGATGCAATTTACGCCGATTCCCCTCACATATCATTCTCCCGTTTGAATATATTGAATAACAACGGATTTCTACTTTTATACTTCAACGAGGGGGTGTTCTCCTATGGATCCGTCCGTCTTTATCGTGTCCCGCGAGGATTGGTCGCTGCACCGCAAAGGGTTTCAAGATCAGAGCAGACACCAGCAAAAGGTGCGCGAAGCGATCAAACAAAATTTGCCCGATCTTGTAACGGAAGAGAACATTATTATGTCCGACGGCAAGCAAATTATTAAAGTGCCGATTCGCAGCTTGGATGAGTACCGTTTTATTTATAATTACAATAAAAGCAAGCATGTCGGCCAAGGGGACGGGGACAGCCAGGTAGGAGACGTGCTTGGCACCGATCCGGCGCAATCGCCGGGCAAAGGCGATACGGCGGGCAATCAGCCGGGGAGCGATATTATCGAAGCCGAGGTCAGCATTGCCGAACTGGAGGAACTGTTGTTCGAAGAACTGGAACTTCCCCATTTGGAGGATAAAGATAAGGAACAGCTCGAGACGACCGATATTCGGTTTAACGATGTCCGCAAAAAAGGGATTATGTCCAATATCGACAAAAAACGCACCATCCTCGAAAATTTGCGCCGCAACGCGATTACCGGCAATCCGGGAATTCACGGCATATCTCCGGAAGATTTGCGTTTCAAGACATGGGAAGATATCGTCACCTCCCATTCAAGCGCCGTCATCATCGCGATGATGGACACTTCCGGATCGATGGGCAGTTTCGAAAAATATTGCGCCCGCAGCTTCTTTTTCTGGATGACCCGCTTCCTCCGCCATCAATACGAAAAAGTGGAAATCGTCTTCGTCGCCCATCATACGGAAGCCAAAGAGGTGACGGAAGAGGAGTTTTTTACGCGAGGCGAGAGCGGAGGAACCATTTGTTCCTCCGCCTATATCAAAGCGCTTGAAATCATCGACCGGCGTTACCCGCCTTCGCAATATAATATTTATCCGTTTCATTTTTCCGACGGCGACAATTTAACGTCCGACAACGAACGCTGCGTCAAGCTGATCCAGGAATTGCTGAGGCGATGCAATATGTTCGGATACGGGGAAGTTAACCAGTACAACCGCAGCAGCACGCTCATGTCGGCCTATCGGCATATCGACAATCAAAAATTCGCATATTACGTCATCAAAGAAAAGGGCGAAGTATATCGGGCCCTCAAGACGTTTTTCAAAAAAACGCCGGGGGTGACGCGCTAATGTCCGATGAAATCGCCCGCTTGGAATACGCGATTCGCGAAATTATGGAGGTGGCCGACGGCTTCGGCCTTGATTATTATCCGATGCGGTACGAAATTTGTCCGGCGGATATCATTTATACGTTTGGCGCATACGGGATGCCGACCCGCTTCAGCCATTGGAGTTTTGGGAAAACTTTCCATAAATTGAAGATGCAATACGATTTTGGCTTGAGCAAAATTTACGAATTGGTCATTAACAACAATCCATGTTACGCCTTCCTGCTCGACGGCAATTCGCTCATCCAGAACAAGCTGATCGTCGCGCATGTGCTTGCGCATTGCGATTTTTTCAAGAACAACGTCCGCTTCTCCGCCTCGAACCGCAATATGGTGGAAAGCATGGCCGCAACCGCCGAGCGCATCAGCCGTTATGAAATCGAGCATGGGACGGAAGCGGTCGAGAAATTTATCGACGCCGTGCTCGCCATCCAGGAACATATCGACCCGGGGCTGATCAAGCCGCAGCGTCTCGACAAAAAACGGTATACGGATTTGCTGCTGAAGCAGCAAAAAGAACGCGCGCAGCAAGGGAAGGAGCAAGGCGAGTACGACGATTTATGGAATTTGGACGATCTCGGCCACTTCCCTTCCGCCGGGTCGAAAGAACGTCATTTCCCTCCGGAACCGGAAAAGGATCTCGTTTGGTTCATCCAAGAGTTCTCCACCGTTCTCGAAGACTGGCAGCGCGACATTATGTCGATGCTCCGCGAAGAAATGCTCTATTTCTGGCCGCAATTGGAAACCAAAATTATGAACGAGGGCTGGGCTTCATATTGGCATCAGCGCATCATTCGCGAGCTCGACTTGACGTCGGAGGAAACGGTCGAATTCGCGAAGTTGAACGCTTCCGTCGTCCAGCCGTCCACCCGCAGTCTGAACCCGTATTATCTCGGGCTGAAAATATTCGAAGACATCGAGCGGCGCTGGGAGCATCCGACCGAAGAGGAGCGGGAAAAGCTCGGGCGCAAGCCGGGCCAGGGGAGAGCCAAAATATTCGAGGTGCGCGAGTTCGACTCGGATCTGTCGTTCATCCGCAACTACCTGACCAAAAAATTGACCGAAGAACTCGATTTGTACGTGTTCGAAAAGAAAGGGTCGGAGTGGAAAATTACGGATAAAACATGGGAAAACATTCGCGACCAGCTCGTCTATTCGCGCGTCAACGGCGGTTTCCCTTACATCGTCGTGCAAAACGGCGATCATTTGCGCAACGGGGAATTATACTTGCTGCATCGTTTCGAAGGAATCGAGCTCGATTTGAAATATGTGGAGCGCACGCTGCCATATGTTTATCATTTATGGGGGAAAACCGTCCATTTGGAAACGGTTGTGGAAGATAAGCAAGTGCTGTTCACATACGACGGCAAAAAGCATAATCGCAAATTTCTATGACAAGAACGCGGGGGAACCTCTTCCCCTGCGTTCTTGAGCAAATTGACTGTTGCCCGACCCAAATCTATAATTAGAGATAATCAAAGCATGCCGAAAAGGAGGCTCCCTAAAACGATGGAAGAATATCGTTGGAAGCAGCGGTTCGACAACTACCGGAAAGCCTTTTTGCAACTGACTGAATTTATAGATAAAGGCCGGCTGAATAAATTTGAAGCTCAAGGACTAATTCAATGCTTCGAGTATACGTTTGAATTAGGTTGGAAGACGCTGAAAGATTATTTAGAGCAAGAAGGTTTTGATGTAAACAGTCCTCGATCGGCGATCCAAACCGCATTCCAAGCGCAATTGATAACAGACGGACATATTTGGATCGACATGCTGGAAAAAAGAAATATGATGGCGCATACATATAATGAAAAATATGCGGAACAAGCGGAACGCCTCATTCGCGAGCATTACTTCCACGTATTGCAAGATCTTAGCGTCATTCTTGGTGCGAAACGATGAAATTCGGGCTGAGCAACGAAGACTTGAATGAAATCGTACAAATCATTTCCGCGTTCGATGCGATCGAGAAAGCCGTCTTGTTCGGATCTCGCGCCAAAGGAAAATTCAAACCCGGATCCGATATCGATATTGCTATCTATGGCGATAAAATAAACTTCCATGTCGTTTCCAAATTGCATGCACAGCTCGAAGACAACAGCAAAATGCCTTACTTGTTCGATATCGTTGACGGCACGCATCTAACGAATCTTGAACTTCGAAATCATATCGAACAAGTTGGACAAATCATTTTCTCCAAATCGGCGCCAAAACTATAACATCGCCCCGCAGCGGATCGGCGGGGCGATGTGTCATTTCTTATCGACTTGCAGAAGCGTTATGTTCTTGATGGTGTAAGTGTCCTTAATCGTATCCTCGGTAATGACGTTCAGTTTGATCAAGCTTGCAATCTTCGACGGATCGGGCCGCGAAAGCATGCGCCAAACGTCCGGATCCGGCAGCGCCGCATAAAGCTTGTTGTCGTCGTACTCCTTCCGTTCCTGGAATACGGTTCTCACCCTATAGCTCCCGATTTCGCATTCGGATACGCCCAGTTCCGCGCAATAATCCGTAATTTGTTCGCGCAGTTCCGACAGTTCCCGCTCGATTTCCCTTTGTCTTTGCTTTAACTGGTAATACCGCTTCACCTGTTCGTTCATTCGCGTTCACGCTCCTCTACTTCTACATATGTATGCGAAGCGAGGCGCGTTAAGACAAGAAACGCGAATCAGCTTACGTTGAAACGGGTATAGCTGTATCCTTCCTTCGTTTTCTTCACTTCCAGCACGGCCGGGATCGCCTGTTTCAATTCCTGGACATGCGAGATGACGCCGATCGTCCGTCCGGACTGCTGCAAATCGATCAATGTATCGATCGCCTTGCTCAACGATTCCTCGTCCAAGGCGCCGAAGCCTTCGTCGATAAACATCGTTTCCAGCGAAATTCCGCCTTCGTAGGATTGAATGACGTCCGCCATGCCGAGCGCCAGACAGAGCGACGCATTGAATTTCTCTCCGCCGGACAACGTCTTGACGTCCCGCAATTGTCCCGTGTAATTATCGTAAACGTCAAGGCCGAGACCGCTTTGCCTGCCCCGTTTTTCCAGACGGTCGCTGCGGACCAAATAATATTGTCCGCTCGAAATCCGCTGCAGCCGCTCGTTTGCGATATGAATAATTTGTTCCAAAAACTCGATTTGCAAGTACCGCTCAAAGGAGATTTTTTTGCCGTTCTCTCCGCGGACGACATCATATAAATCTTTTATGACTTGATGCTGGTATTCCGCTTCTTTCCAATTGCGCTCGGCTTCGATAATGTTCGCCTTGGCCTCCGTTCCTTTCTTGTAGTCGTTCTGAGCTTGCATATGTAAGTTGCGGACGGATTCGATTTGTTGTTCCAACGCTTGCAAACGTCCTTGAAGCTCGGCAAGTTTTTGTCTTGCCTTACCCGAGAGCGTCCCGGTCAACTCCTCGATTTGCCGGCGCAAGGAGGACAGTGTGAGATGGTATTCCTCGATCTGTCTTTTCAGTTCCGTTTGGGCCGATTCGCTCATCTTGGCCGCATGATAGGCGGCTTCGTCCTCAAAGCCGGCTTGCCGCATCGCTTGGACGAAGCTGCGGCCAGCCTTCTCTTTGTCCGCCTGCGCTTCGATCCGTTGATTTTGCGCGTGGCTAACGCCTGCCGCCGCTTTCACATACCGCTCGTTTCCTTCCTTGTACTGCTGCTGCGCTAATTTCCAATCGGCCTCCAACTGCCGCTTGCGTTCTTCCGTCGTTCGCATCCGCTCCGCGAGCCTTTCATAATCGCGCACTTCTTCGGGGATCGCCGCCAGCGCTTGCTGATAAAGTGCTTTCTCCGCGGCATACGTTTCTTTCGTATCCTGGAGACTTCGATTCAGATCGTCTTTAAGCTTGCTCAATTGCTCAACTTTGGCGTCGAGCTCCTCAAGCGACTGTTTCAGAGCGGACAGTTTGACGCTATCGTCTTTTAATCCGTTCACTTCCGCGGCTAACGATTTGCCTTCTTGCACAAGCGCTTGGAACCGTTCCTGGATTCCTTCGATAAGGAAACCGTGCTCTCTCATCCGCTGCTCTTTCTCTCTCATTTGCTTGACGGTCGCCGCGAGCATCGCTTTCGATTGGAGATACTGCTGTTCCATGCCGCTCTTCTCGCTTCTTATCCGGTCCAGTTCCTCGCGAGAAGGAATATTGCCGGTTTCCTCCGCCTTCCTCGGATGCTCGGCGCTTCCGCAAACCGGACAGGGATCGCCGTCATGCAAATGACGGGCGAGAATGCCCGCTTGTCCTTCCACCCAGCGGATTTCGAGTTCTGAATAAGCCCGCTCCGCCTGCTCGAAAGCCGCTTGATGCCGCGCTTCTTCCCTCCGCTCTTGTTCCGCGGTTTGCACCAGTTTCAAGTATTCTTGCACGACAGCCGCTTGCTCCCGCAGCGCCGCGAGTTTCTCCGTTCGCTCCGATAACCGGCCGACCCGTTCCTCCAACGTTTTCAGTTGCGCCGATATCGATTCCCGCTCGGTTCGTTTCGCGGCAAGCTCCGCCTCGGCGGCTTGCAATTGCTTCCCCTTATGCGCCGTTTCGGCTTCCAATTCGGCAATGGCGTTCCGCTTCCGCTCCAAATTTTCCACGATCGGCGCCAATCCTTGCAATCGTTCCAACTCGCGCACCGCCTGCTCGCGCAGCTCGCCTTTCGCCTCTTCCCGCTCGTACCGAACGCGGGCGTCTTGCAAAGCGGCCTCCGCTTGCGAGCATTCGGCCGCCGCCTCTTCATACAGCTTCGTTCTGCGAACGAGCAGGGCGGACATTTCCGCATCGTGGCGCTCATACATTTCTAAATGGACGGCTTTCTCGGCCGAGTGCAATTGCTTCGTCTTGTGTTCGAAATGTTGGGCTTGGTCTTCAAGCTGTTGTTTATCCGCAATTTTCCGGTCCAATAGATCGAATTGTTCGTTCACGCTTTGCGCTTGATGATACAACGCCGTCTGTCGTTGGAACTCGGCCGAAAGCTCCCGCAGCTTATGGCTCAGCTCTTCGATTCGCGCCGCATAATGCTCCGTCTCCCGATCCAGCGCTTCCAGAACTTGATGCGTATTATAATGCTCCTGAGCAAATACGCGCTGCAGGTCGGAGCCTTCGCGGCCGGACAGAGCGCCTTGCACCTGGTTCATATGGTATTCCCGGATGCCCGCCAATTCCTCGCAAACGCGCTGCATCTGTCTGCGCTTCTCGTTCAACCGGTCGGCAACGATTTTATATAATCCTGTTTTGAAGATGCGGCGCAAAATTTCCTCTTTATTCTCCGTTTCGGAAGTCAGCAATTTTCGAAATTCCCCTTGCGGCAGCATGACGATCTGGCTGAACTGATCTTTCGTCAGCCCGATCATTTCGGACAGCTTCTCGTTCACTTGCGTAACGATAAAGCGGTCCGTCAGCGGCGTTTCCCGGCCGTCTACGATCCCGTACAGCTCGTAGCGGTCGCCGGTCGCGCTTTTGTTGCCTTCCTTCACATGGGCGAGCTGCCGGAAGACGCGGTATACCTGGCCTTTCAGCTCGAACTGGAAATCGACCGACGTATACGTATCGTCATCCGCGAAATGACTGCGCAGCATTTTACTGTCATTGCGGTCCTCCCCGCTCGCTTCCCCGTACAAGGCAAAGCAAATAGCGTCGAAGATCGACGTTTTGCCGGCGCCCGTATTGCCCGATACGACGAATAACCGATGGCCTTCCAGTTCGGTGAAATCGATCTCCTCTCTGTCTTTATACGGCCCGAACGCCGTCATGATAAGCTTCAGCGGCCTCATCGCGCTCACCTTCTTCCTGACGCAGTTCCTGCAGCGTTTCGACGAACAGCTGCTCCGTTTCCGGCGGAAGCTCCGTTCCTCTGACTTCATAATAAAATGCTTGAAACAGCGAAAGATCGTCCATCTTGGCCCGCCCATTTGCGGCGGCTGCCGCCTCTCCGCCAAGTCCGGCGACGGGCGTCTTCCGTTCCACATGCATCGCATTCGGGTATACAGAACGAATCCGCTCCATCGGCGACAACACCGGAGCCTCGTCCAGCAAGCGCACGAACACATAGTCTTCGTTGATCCGATGCCGCTCGATCTCCTCGATTCGTCCCTCGACGGTCCGCATGTCGCGTCTTGGAATCAGCTCCCGCTTCTCGATATGCGAGTTCCCCTCGCGATCCAGCTCCACGATCAAATATCCTTTGCGGTGATGTTCCTCCGAGATGGAGTATTTCAGCGGCGAACCTGCGTAACGGATCGTCCCGCTTCCCACATGATGCGCCTGATGCAGATGACCGAGCGCCGTATAGGCAAAGCCCCGGAAATGTTCCGCGCTCACATGCTCCGCCCCGCCGATGGACAGCGGACGTTCCGAATCGCTCGTATTGTCCCTGGCTTCCCCTTGCGGCGTGACGAAAGCGTGGCCGACCAGCACATGGCGGGCTTGCGGATCCATCTTCGCGCGAATCGCTTCCGTTATTTTTCCCATGGCGTCGTTATGGGTTCTAATCCTTTCATCGCCGAACAAATGGCGCACCTTCCCCGGCTCGGCATAAGGAACCAGGTGGAAATGAACTTCGCCGTCTCCGTCCCGCATTACGATCGGTTCCAGCGGATATGTAAGCTCTCCCGCGATATGTAATCCTGACGCTCGCATCAAATTGCTGCCAAAGTTCAGGCGGCTCGGACTGTCGTGATTGCCCGCAATCGCCAGAACCGTAACTTTCAATTGGAGCACGATCGTTTCCAGGATGCTGTCAAGCAATTGCACCGCCTCTGCGGGCGGAACCGCACGGTCGTATAAATCGCCGGCAATGATGACGGCATCCGGCCTCTCCGTTTCGATGTCGGCAATCAATTGCGCGAGCGTATATTGCTGATCCTCGGTCATATTGACGCCCTGCACCAATTTTCCCAAATGCCAGTCGGCAGTATGAAACAGTTTCATATTCGAAAACCGTCCTTCCCCATGCTTGTTTCTATCCGCTATCCGTCTCAAACATACAATGGTATGATTTCTATGAATATAGCTTTGTCTTCTTCATTATAGTATACCAAAAGTCCCCTGTCATGAGCGGAACGCAGAACCTTTGTTTGCATATTTTGGGATTAACAATGCTGTCTCGTGCGACCCGCCGGTCACCATTGGAATATATACAACAAAAAACGCCATTTTGCCGAGTTAAATGATGATCTATTGGAAAACATCCAATAGATTGATCCCAATTTTGTTTTTCGGCCGCGTTTTTGCGGAATCTATTGGATAGAATCCAATGAAATGCCGCCGCGGGGTTTGCGAATAGCCAAAGCATTGGAGGAATTCCAATGCCGGTCGATTCCATAACAAAAGAACCTAAGAGCGTTCCTCTTAGGTTCTTCGACATTTCCGCGAAACAGGGGTCGGAACGACGCGACGCCTCCTCCGCTTATCCTGCCGCTTTTTCGGTTGCGGCTACCTCCACTCGTTTCGCCAAGGCGAAAGACAAGCCGTAAATGACTAGAAACAAGGCCATAAACAAAGCCGATAAACGGAACATCATCGCGTAGCTGCCAAGCTTCAATGCGATCACGCCCAAAGCGAGCGAACCGATCGCAATGCCCAAATCGATCGAATTGTAGAACATGCCGTTCGCTACGCCGCGCCGTTCCGGGTTGACCCGCTGAATCGACCACGCTTGCAGCGAGGGCTGAATCATGCCGTACCCGATCCCGTAGCAGACGGCCGATACGACCAGCATGCCGAACGACGTTGCGAACGACAATATCGTCAGGCCCGCGATAACGAATAATCCGCCCGCCGGCAAAATCGCGATATGCCCTTTCGCATCGAAAATTTTGCCCGAGAACGGCCGAACCAGCAATACGGCCATCGCATTAAACAAGAAAAACCACCCGACGTTGGCAAGATGGTTTTCTTTGCCGAATAACGTAATAAAGCTGATCAATCCTCCGTAAGTAACGGACAACAATAAATTCAAGGAGAAGGGAAGCAGCACTCTTTTATCGAAAAAATCGAATTTTTTGCTTCCCGCTCCGCTTGCGCGGGCCGGCTGAAGGATGCGCGCGGCCTTTCCGGAGCCGAAACGAATCATCGGCACGAATAACAGCACGACGCCTACCAACAAAGTGGAAATGAAAATAAGCCGCCCGAAGCCGTAAGAATCCAGAAGCCAAAGACCGATAACCGGAGCGATGGACATCGACAAACTCGTCGACAAACCGAAATAGCCCATTCCTTCGCCCATCCGTTTCGCCGGCACGATGTCGGAGACGACCGTCCCCATCGTCGTGCTTACAATACCGAAGCCGACGCCGTAAATAATGCGGATCAATACGATCAGCGCAATCGTCCCTAACCAATAATAACCGGCCGACGCCAATATATAAACAAGTAGGCCTGCAACGAAAAACTTCTTCCGGCTAACGTTCGCGAGCGCCTTTCCGGCAAACAGCCGGGCCACGATCGCCGAGAGCGCAAAAGAACTGACGACCAGGCTGATCGTAAAGCTGCTTGCCGCGAAACGGTCCGCGATATAAGCCGGCAGGGCGGGCGTAATCATTTGCAAGTTCAAGTATATGAATAAACTCGATAATGTAAACAATATAAAATCTTTGGTCCATAGTCTAGCGTTGTTGTTCTCTGTCTGTTCCTTCAAGCATGACACCTCTAGTCTGTATAATCGTAAGCATTTGTCTGAATAAAACCATTTGTTCTTCCGGGATTCCCTCCGTCAATTGTTCCAACGTTTCCTTTTCGATCGGAAGCAATTGGGCGGCAATCCGGCGGCCTTCCTCCGTCATATAGATCGAATAGGCGCGTCTGTCGTCCGTTTTCGGTTGCCTGCGAATCATTCCTTTGCGCTCCAAGCAATCCAAAATGCGCGTCGTGGTCGGCTGATCTTTGCCGCTGCGTTCCGCCAGCTCCTTCTGCGTAATCCCGTCGTCTTCGTGCAAGCGAAACAATACCGCAAATTGTTCCAGCGTAATGTCAAACGGCTTAAACCGCATCGTCAGCACATGGCTGATTTTCCGGTAAGCTTGTCCGATTAGAAATCCGATCGATTCCTGCCCCGCGCCGTTCCTTTCGCCGTCATCCCGCATCCTTCTGTCCTCCGTCTTTCGTCTCATTCACAAGCATCGATTTCCGCATTGCCAGAATACTTGTTATACTAATTATATCTAAAACAATTAAATTTGAAAAGTATTTTCTGAAAACGAATATTTCAAAACCGTTTCCAATCGATTTCATTGTATGAAAAAAGGCCTCGCCGGCCATTGTTTGAATTCATATCGGGGAATAACTTTCATGAATTGAAAAGAAGGATAAAACGAGCAAAACCCCGGATCGACCCGTTATGCTAAACGTGCGGTCGCCCCGAGGCGGGAGAACTCGATAAGAAATTTATGGCTCGACAAATGCGCTCATTACTTTGCCGATGCTTTCCTGCAATACATAGTTGGCATGTCCGTCATATGCCGTCGGGGATTTGTTGATCAGGATCAATTTATTTCCCCGGTAATAGCGAACCAATCCCGCCGCCGGATATACCGTCAGCGAAGTGCCTGCCACGATAAACACATCCGCTTCTTCGATATGCCGGATGGCGCGGTTCAGCGTCTCTCGATCCAGTTCCTCTTGATACAACACGACATCCGGTTTCACTACGCCTCCGCAGCGGCTGCAGCGCGGTACGGCGCCCGCGTCGCCACCCCCGGCCGCAAGCACGTCGTCGAGCGAAGCAAACGCTCCGCAATCCATGCAATGATTCCGATGCACGGAGCCGTGTAGTTCCAAGACGTTAACGCTTCCCGCCAGTTGATGCAAACCGTCGATATTTTGCGTGATGACCGCCTTCAGCCGCCCTTCCCGTTCCAATGCGGCCAAAGCGGCATGCGCCGCATTCGGTTTCGCGTCTTGATAGATCATGCGGGTTCGGTAAAATTCGTAAAATTCCTCCGTATGACGCATGAAAAAATCGCGGCTTAACATCGTTTCCGGGGGATAGCGATGCCGGCTCTTCGTCTGATATAGTCCGTTCGCCGAGCGAAAATCGGGAATATCGCTTTCCGTCGACGTGCCCGCGCCTCCGAAAAAGACGATATTGCCGCTTTCTTGCACGAGCTGTTTCAAATGCTGCAAATCCACTTCGATCTTCGTCCTTTCTTCTATCCGGATTCCGGCTTGCGGTGCGTAACCATAAATTCATCGTCGGTAATATACATCGGAATCGGCGGTTTTTCCTTTAAATAACGATCCCGGAGCAACAAATCGTAGTGCACCAGGCCGTCCGGGCGATCCGGCACGACGGGCAGCTTGTTATGTTCCGACACGTAATCGTCGACCGCCGCCTGCACCGAATCCAAATATTGAGGAATCATCTTGTCGTTCTCGCCGAATATTTCATAGGTTTCCTTGCTCATATAGAAAGATTCGCTCGGTTCCCCGCCCAAAAAACGGGTTAACTGCGAAAAGTCGATACGATTGTCCTTCCCGATCAGTATCGTTCGTTTCACCGTGGGCGGAAGCTGTTCTTCAAACTGCAATACGGCGTTTTCTACCTCTTTCAGAGTTGCGTGAATGCGTTTCGATTGTTGCGGTTGTTCTTTCGCTTTCTTTTTCCGTTTCCAGAACCACATTCCGAATCACTCCTTCAACCGATTGATAGAAGCGCTTGCATCCTGTTTGCAGATGAGAAATAATCTACTACTTATATTTTACCATATATTTAATCTATTATCGATTTTATTGCAGCCCTTTCTGATATTGCGAAGGCGTCAAACCGGTCCACTTTTTGAACGTTGCGCTGAAATGCCGCTCTTCCTGATATCCGACAAGCTTGGCGACCGCGAACATTTTCAAGTTTTGGGCGAGCAGTTCTTTCGCTTTTTCGATCCGGTACTGGTGCAAATAATCGAGAAAATTGATTCCCAACTCCTGTTTGAACAAAGAGCTCAAATAAGTATTGGAGACGTAGGCCGCCCGGGCGACGGCATCCAAGGTAAGATTCGTATTATACTTTTCCCGGATCAGATCGACGGCAAGCTGTACCGTTCGATGGAGCGAACGCTGACGGCATAGAGCCTCTACTAGACTTTGCATAATTTTCTTCATAATGGTCGATAATTCGTCGAGCGTCTCGACTTGGGGAATTTGCTCCATCCAGTTGACCAAATGTTGTTTCCATTCGAAGGTCGTCGCGTTTTTCTCCTCCGCCAACCGCTGCAGTTCGAGAATGAACGCCGTCGCGCGAACGTTTACTTCGTGCTTGCCGTACCGCGGCGCCGTCTGGAAGCGTTCAAGCCAGCGCTCCATCTTGTCCAGCGCTTGCTCATAAGCGGCGCCTCGCATTTGCATGACGATTTCCCGTTCAAGCCGGTCGAAGGCTTCATCGTCCAAAATCGTCCCTTCCTCCTGCTCTCCTTCCTTGCGCGCCGTCTCGTTATACAGGAAGATTCCGCCTTTGCTCCGGTAAAATCGCACATTCATCGCTTGCAGCGCCTCCCGGTAAGAGATGTGCGCATCGTCGACCGATTCCCGGCACGTGCCGACCGCAATGCTGACGGATAAATTCAAGTAGATTTCGAGATTGCGCTGCAATAAGCCGAGATTGCTTTTCAACTCCTCATCCGCGCCGGTGCCGGTCTCGCCGGCACTTGCTTCCGCCAGCGTCGCGTTAGCGATCCATAGCAAATCGTCTCCGTCGCGAAACGCTTCGATCTTTCCCCGGTAAACCGGAGCTAACGTTTCCAGAACGATGTTGAGCGCCGCATATCGGATTAATTCCCAATCCGGTTCGCCGTAATTGGGCGAGAACCGCGTCGTATCGAAACGGATTAGTCCGACTTGCAGCATAACCGGAACGATGGCCATCTGCAATTCCGCGATCAGCCCTTCGCGGCGCTCAAGCGGTATTTTCGGATAATGAATCCATTGGGACAGCACTTGATTTTTGAGCAAATGCATATTTCTATTCCATGCCTGGTCCCGTTTATTCCGGTCGAAATTGGCCGATTGCTCGGATTCGATCGCCAACTTCGCCTCCAAAACGATCTTCAAAATATCGTCGGGCCGGCACGGCTTCAATATATAGTCCAACACTCCGAGTTTCAGCGCTTGTTTCGCGTAGGAAAATTCATTATATCCGGACAGCACGATCGCGCGAAAATCAAGGCCCGCCCGCTGCGCCTCTTCGATCAATTGCAGCCCGTCCATGTACGGCATGCGGATATCGGTCAGCAATACGTCCGGCCGGTGCCGTTCCAGCAAAGGAAGCGCCTCTCTCCCGTTCGCCGCCTCGCCGCATACATCAATTTGATGCCTCTCCCAATCGATCATCGACAGAATGCCTTCGCGTATCGTTTGTTCGTCCTCCACGATGAACAATTTTAACGCCATCGATCGTCACTCCTTTACCTGAATTTGAATTTTCACGCAAGTTCCCGCCCCTTCGGTACTGTCAAGTTCGATGACCGCATTGGGAAACGCCAACTGCAGCCGTTCCCGCATATTGGCGAGCGCGAAACCGGAACGCCGTTCCATCCGGACGGCGCCCGCGCCGTTCGCCGTCTCCGCAGCGGCGCGCAGCAAAAATTCGAGCCTGCCCGTCTCCATGCCGATACCGTTATCGAGCACCTCGATCGTGACGAGATCTCCTTCCTTGCAAGCGCGTATCGAAATATGGCCGTTGCCTCCGAGCGGCTCGATCCCGTGAATGACGGCATTTTCCACAAGCGGTTGAATCATAAGCTTCGGAATGACGAAGCCGCGGACTTCGGGAGCGAGCTCGATGTCGAAATCGAATTGGCCGGCATACCGGGTTTTATGTAAGAACAAATAATGTTTGACCAGTTCAATCTCTTGTTCCAGCGTAAAAAAATCTTTGCCGTCGTTTAAGCTTAAACGGAATACTTGCGATAAGGAATAAACCATGTCCGCGATTTCCCGCTCTCCTTTGCGTTCGGCAGACCAGCAAATCGTATTTAACGTGTTGTACAAAAAATGAGGCCGGATTTGCGCTTGAAGCGTTTTCAATTCCGCTTCTTTTTGCTTTAATTGAGAAGCGTACATATCGTCGATTAACGTTTTCATGCGCTGCACCATCGTGTTGTACCAAAAGCCGAGCTGCCCGATTTCGTCCGCGCCGGCAAAATTGACGCGCTGGGTAAAATCGCCCGTTTGCAATCTTTTCATCGACCGGGTCAATTTTTTGAGCGGTTTCGTAATCATCGTCGCCGCCATCCACGTAACGATCAAGCTTAATAATAAACAGACGACCGTCAATGTGACGCTTAACAGTCCGATCCGGCCGAGTTCCCGCACCAACGTTTGTTTCGTCTGAATGACGACGACATACCATCCGGTCGTCGGCGATTCCGCGTAAGTGATGACCCATTCGGAACGCTCCGCCTTCCTTTGCAAGCGGTCCAGCGTCGTCAGGTCCGGATTCGAATCTTGGAAATACGGCAAATCCAAATCGCGTTTGCCGATCCATTGGCGATTCGTCGCCGAGACGATCATGCCTTCCCGGTCCATGACGAACATATCCGCTTCGTCTTTGGCGGCTTCCAAGTATTGCTTGCCGATTTTATGCGCATCGATGCCGATGACCATCATGCCGGCATGCTTCAAATCGTAAATGTTCTTGATGACTTTCGTAAGGATGACTTTCTCATTGGGGTCGCCGACGAATAAAGCTTCCGACGGCTTCAATAAATGAAACACCGGTTTGCCGTCCGCCGCGATCGCTTCCCGATAATATGGCGTCTCTTGAAACTTCTCCAGCGTCATCGCGCTCGTCACTCCGGTCTGATCGACGCCGAACGGGACGAATTCGTAGTTCCCCTCCTGCAATTTATACAAAATGAGCGATTGCACCGAATTGCTGGCCACCATCATATTGGACACCGTCCGAAATACTTTCTGCCTCTCCGGCGTGGGATCCTGGGACGTAAGCAGTTCCTGCACCCCCGCGTTAAGAAATAAATTGTTGGCAAAATAGATCGTGTCTTTCGCCATCAGATCGATTTGATCCGTCGTCTTTTTCGTCAAATGGTCCTGCGCCTGCTTGATTTTGTCCACCACTTCTTTCGAGGCGATATAGTAGGAGCTCCAGCCCATAATCGCAATCATCGCCAGAAGCAGAGGAACGAACCAGAACAACAGCTTGAACTGGATCGACCGGTTTACATACCAGTTGAAATATCGGGCTGTTTTCTTCAAGTGATCACCATTTTCAATAGGAAAGGTTGTATTCGTAGTATAACGGAATTGCCGAGAGCCAGAAACAGGTTCGGACCAACAACTGAAAAATGCCTACATTCATCTGAAATTTCGCACATGTTTATTGCGTTATGAAATCGATAAGATAAAGTTGCACATTGGAGCTAGCTCTCAAAATACGAAGAAGGTGGGGAAACGAATGAAAAGTATGAAGCTGCTGCTGCTATCCCTTATACTCGCGATCGGCTTGGCAGGCTGCGGAACGAAGGACGCCGGGAATACCGGATCGAATGCCGACAAGCCGCCGGAGACGGGAACGGAGCAAGAAACGAAAAACGAAAAGACCGCCGATCCGGTTACGTTGAAATTTTTCACGGCATTGGCCGATCGGACAAACGGAATCGGCAAGGTCGAACAAGATATTATCGACGCATACATGAACGAAAACCCGAATGTCAAAATCGAAGTCGAAGCGCTGCAGGACGAACCGTATAAATCGAAAATCAAAGTGTATGCTTCAACCAACGAACTGCCGGACATCATTCAAGCTTGGGGACAGCCTTCCTTCCTGAGCCCGCTGCTCGATAACGATTTGCTGCTCGAATTGAATCCGTCCGATTTTGCGTCAAGCAACTTCGTTGCCGGTTCTCTCGACGGCTTCTCCAAAGACGGCAAGCTGTTCGGTTTGCCGAGAAATACGGACTACGCCATTATGTACTACAATAAACAAATATTCGCGGATAACGGAATCGAAGTGCCGAAGACGACCGACGATCTGCTCGCGGCCGTCAAAAAATTGCGCGAAAACAAAGTCAATCCGATCGCCATGAACGGCATGGACGGCTGGACGCTGCCGATTTGGTACGACTATGTCGCGCAGCGCGTTACGGGAGACTTTAACGTCATGGACCAAGCGTTCGAACGGCAAATTTCGTTTACGGACGAACGGCTGGTGCAGGCTGCCGCAAACATGCAGGAATTCGCCAAGGCGAAAGGGTTCGCCGACGGCTGGCTAACCGCCGATTACGGCGCGGCCAGAAACTTGTTCGGCCAAGGCCAAGCGGCGATGTTCTTTATGGGGAACTGGGAAGCGGGCCTTGCGACGGATACGAATTTCTCCGAGGAATTCCGCAACAATGTCGGCGCTTTCCCGTTCCCGGCCTCGGATAAAGGGAAGGAAACGGATATTACGGCATGGTACGGAGGCGGTTATGCGATCTCCAAAAACTCGAAGCATCAAGAAGCGGCCGTCGATTTCATGAAATATTTTTTCCAGCCTGACCATTGGCCAAAGCAAGTATGGCAGAGCGGGGCCGGAACGCCTGCGCAAAAATTCGACGAATTTCTAACCGGCGACGAAACGGAACTGCAAAAGCAACTCATCGATATTTTCAACAACATGACTTCTTCCAGCGGCACGCCGCTGCAGGATGTCGCAACCGACGAGTTCAAGCAGAAAGTAATGGAAGCGCATCAAAGCTTATTGAACGAGAAAATGACGCCCGAGGAATTCGCCAAGGCGCTCGACGCCGCAGCGGATAAAGTGGCGGGCAAGTAAGCGGGAAGCGGGAGCGGGGGATTCCTCCGCTCCCGTTGTACCGATAAAGGCGGGATGATTCCATGCATAAAATAATTAGCGACAAAAAAACGATTTTCCTCCTCGTCGCTCCCGGTCTCCTTCTGTTCGTCTTTATGATTTGCATTCCCGTATTGATGAGCGCCTATTACGGATCGACCGATTGGGGAGGAATCGGAAAATACAATTTTGTAGGTTTGGGCAATTATAAAGAGATTTTGCTGCATGACGAGGTGTTCTGGCGGTCTTTGCGAAATGCGCTGCTGCTCGCGGCGGCAACGGTTTTGCTGCAGCATCCGGTTGCGATATTGCTCGCAATATTCCTGCAGCATTGCGGCAGATTCGAGAAGCTGTTCCGTACGATTTTCTTCATTCCGGCCGTCATTTCGATTGTCGTCACGGCCAAACTTTGGGCGGGCATATTTCACCCGAATTACGGGCTGTTCAATAAATTGCTGGAGAGCATCGGTCTGGAAGCGTTGAAGCACGACTGGCTCGGCGATTCGTCCACGGCGATCTGGGCGATCATTATCGTGGTCATGTGGCAAGGGTTCGGGTACGCCCTGCTCCTGTATTACGCAGGTTTGCAAGGCATTCCGAAAGATTTGCACGAAGCCGCCAAATTGGACGGCGCGACGAATGCGAAGCTTTATCTCCATGTCGTGCTGCCGCTGCTCATGCCGATGGCGCGCGTGGCGATCGTCATCGCCGTCATTACTTGCCTGAAGCAGATGGAGACCGTCTTCCTGATGACGAACGGCGGTCCGGCGAACAGTACGCAGTTTCTCGGCAATTATCTCTATAAAGTTGCGTTCTCCTCATCGTTGTACGGATACGGCAACGCGATTTCCATTTTGTTCATCGTATTTTGCCTTGTTCTGACCGTTATCCTCAATAAAGCGTTGAAAAAAGATGTCGGAGAATTTTAACCGGAAGGAGATGCGTAAGTTTTGACGATGAATTCGACTTCGCCGCGTACCGCGGCATCCGTGCCGGCCGCAGCGCATCCCGGCAAACCGCCCGGAGCGGGCAAATGGCCGAAAATGTTGCTGTTCGTTTTTATGAGTACGATCGCTTCGATGCAGTTGTTCCCGCTCATTTGGCTGGCCGACTACTCTTTGCTCAAGAGCGGAGATTTCTTCGGAAGCTCTTTTTTGAAATGGCCGGATCCGCCGCAATGGGAAAATTATATCAATGCCTTCACCTACGGACGCGTACCGCGCTACTTTTTCAACAGTTTGCTGATTACGACGATTACGGTCGTCGTCTCGGCGGTGTTCGCCTTGATGATGGGCTACGCGTTTACGCGCATGAATTGGAAGCTGCGCGGAACGGTATTGAATCTGATTATGCTCGGCATGATTATTCCGATCCACGCGACGCTGCTGCCCAACTTCATACTGTTCAACAAGCTGGGCATGCTCAACAATATGTTTACCTTGATTTTGCCGTATATCGCGTTCTCGATTCCGATCAGCATGTTCATTATGACCGGTTTTCTGGAAACGATCCCGCGGTCGATCGAGGAATCGGCCGTCATGGACGGTTGCGGCGTGTTCGGCGTCGTATTCCGCATCATTCTCCCGATCACGAAACCGGCCATCGCCACCGTCAGCGTGCTCAATTTTATCAGTTGTTGGAACGAGTTCATTATGGCCAATACCTTCATTACATCGGAGAAGCTCAAGACGATTCCTTTCTCGATCATGAAATTCGCCGGCGAATATTCTTCCAATTACGGCGCCCAATTCGCCGTGATGACGATGATCGCGCTGCCTACCATTCTGATCTACCTGCTGTTCACCGAACAGATGGCGCGCGGCATTACGGCCGGAGCGGTAAAAGGATGATCCAACGTCCCGTTCCGCCTTAACCGGCGTAACGGGACGTTTGCGTATTGGTTTATGCTTTTCCCACCAAAAAGCTGATGATTAAAATGACGAGTACGACGGCGGCAATGGCGGTATATAGTTTGTCCCCTTCCCGCATGAATACCCATATCGATATGGCGACCCGCAGCACAGGGGTCAGGATCAGCAGAATCAAACCGGCGGTAATGACGGCGTAAGGCTTCCATGCCTGCAACCCCTTCATAATATCCCGCAGGTTATGCGGATAAGCGCCGTCGTGATAACCGCTGTCGCCTTGAACGAAAAAGAAGATCAAACCGGTAAAAATGACGGCGGCGCTTATCAGTACGCCGATTCGGAGCCAGCGGCTTACGGCCAGTTCGACATCGGTTAAATCTTGTTTATTCTTCATAGACTCAGCCCCGCTCCCTGAAAGATCATTTGCAACGCCACGTATAAAAGTACCGGAATAAACAACATTCGGATCGTTTTGCTCTTCAGTCGCTGCATAATCCGGGCTCCGACCGTCGCTCCCGCGAGCACGCCCAAAGCGACGGGCCCCGCGATATGCGGATCGATATCCCCCCGCAGCAGATATACCCCGGCGCTTGCGGCGCCGGTAACGCCCATCATAAAGTTGCTGGTAGCCGTCGACACCTTCAGCGGCAGCTTCATGAACATGTCCATAGCCATCACTTTAAAGCTGCCGCTGCCGATCCCGAGCAGCCCGGAGATGACTCCGGCTCCGTACATCACCGAAAAGCCCCCGTATACGTTGCCGACATGATACGGCACATGCTGCCCGATCGCTTTGTCGTAGTAGGTTCCTTCGAGCCGCAGCTTTTCCGCGGCAGGACTCGACTTGGCTTGATCCGGCCGGTCCTCTTTCCTTTTCTTGATCATATTCAGCGCCGAATAAGCGAGCAGAACGCCAAAAATAATATAGAGCAAGTTTGGAGCGATCAACCCTCCGATAAAAGCTCCCGTAATCGCTCCGGTAGTCGTGGCGATCTCCAGAAACATGCCGACGCGAAGATTGGTAATCCGGTCGCGGATATAAGCGATCGCCGAACCGCTTGAGGTCGCGATGACCGATATAATGCTGGCGCCGATCGCATGCTCGATGCTGACGCCGAAGAGGAGCGTGAGCGCCGGAGTGACGATAATCCCTCCCCCGAGGCCCAATACCGAACCGGTAATCCCGGCGAGGACGGAGATCAGAAGGATTTCTAGCGATAATGTAATCAATGCAAGCACACCTTCCCGTAAATGAATTTCATGTTGGATTGCATTCTTCTCCGGTCTGCCTGTACACTGGAATCAGTGAACCGTCCCGGCAACCGGATCAAATCACTGTTCCATTATACAACGATTGTAAAATAATTAACATACAAACGAGCTTTATTTTTAAGTATTAATTTTACATTGTAAATAAAAAAGAGAGGAAGACGCGAAAATGCGATTCAAACAATTGGACGAGAAAGACGGCCTGATTCTGGAACATTTGCTGGACAACGGCAGAATAAGCCATGCCGAGCTGGGAAGATTTGTCAATTTGACGAGGGCCGCGGTGCGGGAACGGGTAAACAGCCTGATTGAGCAAGGAATTATCGATAAGTTTACGGTCATTGTCAATCCGCTCAAGGCCGGCAAAAGCATGTCCGTTTATTTGAATATCGAAGTGCAGTGGGGCTTGCTGGAAACCGTAGCGGATACCCTGCTGGCGGACGAGGAAATTACGAGCGTATACCAGATGAGCGGCGGACCGCATTTGCACGTTCATGCGCTGATGGACGATCAGGAGCATGTCGAACGGTATTTGCGGAAATTGCAAACGATCAAAGGCATTACAAATGTACATAGCGAATTTTTGATTCGGCGGTTTAAAGAACGGGAAGGCATTCAGATTTAACGGATGCGGCCATCGAATGGCACATTGCGGCAGGCAGATTGGTTAGCTGTTTCCCCGTGGCATAGATGTATTGTCACAGGCTTTGCCGCAGCAACCGATCAAAACGGGTGAAAGGATGCGCAATGAATCAATTTCATCATACCGCTGGCGGCTGACGATCCGCCCGAGCGGGGTAACGAAACTGATACACGCTAATAACCTGTAAATCATCTGTTGCAATGTCTAACGAAACTCAAACACGCTAATGAGGGGAAAAAGGCGGTAAAACCGCTGATTTCCAATGAATAAGGATACGTAGTTTCGCTAAAATGGGGACGTCTTCATTTTGAGCCTAATAAGAATTGCTAGTTTCGTTAGTGCCAAACAAGGAGCGTAGGTCCGCGCGATCGCCTTCGAAATGCAGGGAGGTATCCTTCTATACGCGCAATAAAGCCAGCTACATCAACGGTGGCGAATAATAAAGTAGACTCCAATTGCGGGTTTTCGAAGCTATCAACTTCTCGATGCGACGCCAGTGCTAATGAGGGGAAAAAGGCGGTAAAACCGCCGATTTCCAATGAATAAGGATACGTAGTTTCGCTAAAATGGGGACGTCTTCATTTTGAGCCTAATAAGAATTGCTAGTTTCGTTAGTGCCAAACAAGGAGCGCAGGTCCGCGCGATCGCCTTCGACATAGGCAGGTACCCCCTTCTCTATGCGCAATAAAGCCAGTTACATCAACGATGGCGAATGATGAAATTGACTACAATTGCAGGTTTTGCAAGCTAACGACGATGCTCGGTGAAACGCTATTGCGGGAAATCCCTTTTTGACAAAATAAGACCCAGAACGGGTCTTATTGAGCAAAAGCGCTGCATCGTGCAGAGCAAACCGGACCGCACAGGCGTTATTGCCCGTCCAAAGCCGGCTATTCGCCGCTTAGGGAAAACGTGGGCAATGGCGTTGTATCGAGAAATGGCTATCCGGACCGTACGGCCGTTATTTTTTCGTCATAACCGCTTATTCGCTGTTTCGGCGGACATTGGTTCCGTTATCCGTTCGTCGGAGGGCTACTATTTACGTTTTGCAGCGAATAACGGCTCCCGTGTCCGCGCACTGTCCTAATATTTGCAAACAAGATTTCAACGACACGCGGCGGAGCATCGATTCCCGACCGGACGCAGCCGTCTCAAAAAACGAACGATCTTGAAACAAAGTCAGCAACGCCTTCATGGCCGCTTCCAACGCCAAAGCTTCCTGTTGCAGAAATGCAAAACAAACTTGATAGCATTTCTCTTCATATTTTCTTAACAATGTAACACGTTCATGAAAACCGATAAAGCATCCTCCTCCTTCGTACCCCCCTGCAATAAATCAATGTTACGGTATCGTATTTAATCCGGCACAAGCGTTTCGTTTCGGCCGTCCCGATCGATCCGATATTTTTTAAGATCCGCCTCATTAACATAGAAAATATGTTGACCGTCGCAAGCAAAGCTTAGTACGGACTTATCCGTTATCTTACGCAATGTGAAATCGCGCAAATTCATCGCATAGATTCTTTGCCGGTCCTTCCGATTCAAAAAAAGCAGCTCGTTATCGGTCAAAACAAAGTAGCGAGTGACCAGATCGGGAATCGCCGTCCCGGAATCCGTCTTTGTGTCATACGCAACCACCTGGGACTTCTCGTTGACATAATAGATCGTCCGGCCGTCGAACGCGAGGCTCCTTAATACCGGAATTCGAAGAATGACACTCATGTCCCCGGTCAACCGGTCGATTCGCCTGATCTCGCCCTGGCCGACGAAGTAGATGCTCCGTTCATCCAGGAAGAAGGAACTGACGGTCATAAAAAAGGCCGCATCGCGATCTCCCGATTTCACCAGCCCTAAAACCATGCTCTTATCCGTACTTAACTTCTTTTCGAACACGATCCTTTCCTGAAAAGTCGTCGTATCCACTTCGATCACGGAAAATCGGGCAATATTTTCTTTGAATCCCGATTTGTCGGAATCGTATTTCATATAGTAGACACGCGTACCATTCCCGTAAATCGAGTGCTCCGCCTTGGTGAGGGAAGACATGGGGTTTCGCACGAAATCGCGTACTTCTCCGGTTTCTTTATCCTCGAAGACAATCCGCATACGGTCCAGTTCCCGCTCGTCCACATAGAATCGATAACGCTCATTCTCGAAGGACTGTCTGGAGGAATAATTGTAAATATCGCTTGTCCCCGCGTTCCCGGAAAACCCGCAGCCGGAAAGCGCGAACGCCGCCATACTAAGGATGAGCAGCATGCAAAACGCTCTCGGCCCGAGCTTTCGTTGCCGTGCGCCCCAGCCGTTTGTACGCCGGATCAAAATTACGGCGAGCATGGCGACGCTGAGACCGAGCGTAATCGCAAACACGACGCTCCATGCGGTTAAGGAGAGTTCCCGAAAGACGACATCCAACTCATCCTTGAACGGATTGCGCTTATACTCGTCCCCTCTCAAAAAGCCGGTCGATACCATAAACCCGAGCGGCCCCGGCAGAAAATATTTCGAGGATTCCAGACGCAGCCCGTAATAGGGGAGCAGGAGCGCCGCCGAGCAGGAAAACAGGGTAACGGCATACTTCTGCAAACATACCGAAACAAACAGAATCAGCACGGCAAAACATAAGCTGCCGAACAGCTTGCCCGTCGTTATCCAAAGAAAAGCTTGAGACAACGTCATTTCTTTCGTGGACGTCCCGAAGTAAGACAGGGATTGCAGCGGGTAATTGCCATTGCCCAAGCCATACTTCCACTGATAGAAGCCGTACCGCAAACCGGCCGTCAACAGGCACAGCGCGGCGACCGTCAGCAGCGCCAGGCCGATCTTGCAAAGCGCGTGATGCCGCGTCCCTTTCTTAACGGTAAGGAGGAGGGTGTCCATCCTGCTTTCATACTCGAAGCAAAACACCGGAGCTACCAGAAGAAGCAGCAACAACAGCCATAGGAAGTCCAAACTGTCATTCGCTAGCAACCCGTCCCAGCCGTTCGTATGCAAAAAAAAGCGGTTGGCCGGATTCTCGCGGACATAGGTATATTGCTCATAAATCAATTGAAAGCCTTTTTCGTTTTCCAGAATGCGCTCGAGCGGCCCGGACGCGGCGAGGAATTCCTCTTCCCCTATTTTCCCGTCGTAGTAATCGTCCGTCGCTTTTTGCAGAGCAACCTTGGCATCGGAAATCTTCGCGGCTTCGCTCGCAAAAAATCGCTCTGTCTTGTCCGTGTACGGACCTTGAACTTGATGCAAATAGAACGAATAGAGCGAAGCATTCATCTCGATTTCCGGGTTCGCGGGCTTGTCGAAAAGCACCATGTACGCCAAGCTCAAGACGTAAAACAGGCCGATGAATAACAAGCCCTTCTGAAGGAAAAACATCTTTTTCATCTCATAGATCCAGGACGCCACGCTTCTCTCCCCCTTTCGCAAGCGCATTCTTCCTCACGAAGAGCAAAATGCCGCATAGAAATACCGCTCCCCAGGCGGCCGCGAACAGGAAAGCGGCGATATAGCCCGGCAAGGGATGGTCCCACAGAGGAAGGAACTCCGCTTTGCGAAACAATTCCCGATTGACAATCAGCGCGAACGGGTTGACGATTTTGAACAGCACGCGCCCTGAGCCCATGAAAGACTCCTCCAGATAAATGCTCCCGAACGCGGCAAATAGGCCGATGATGAATGGGATCAAGGCATTTCGGAACAGGCAGGACAGCAACAGAAACGCCAGGCCGAATACGAGCATCCCCGCCGTTTTCGCCAGTGCGGACAACAGGGCGTATTGTCCCAGACTTGCGTTGAGCGAAGCGTGAATGAAGTCTTCCAGAACGTATAAAGGCGAGGAAGCGGCGTCCCAGAAGCCGAATATGGCGGAAAATGCCGCGAAATCAAGCAGCCAAAACCAGAACGAGACGCCGCATACGAACAGGGCGGAGGCAAAGAGCTTGGCCCAGATCGTTTTCAAGCCGCCTGCCGTCGCGGTTAGCAGCAATGTGTCCATTTCCGTTTCTTTCTCGGACAGAAATACATGCATGAGACCGTATAGACAAATGAACAGGACCAGCAACGCCGAGAAGTCGTACTGAACATAATATTTGTACATCTCCGTATACGAGAAGCTCGCAACTGACCGTCCCTGGAAAAGCTTTGCGATCGCCTCGTTCTTGTGATATTCATAGGAATTGCCTAGCGATCGATAGAAATCCATATTATCCTTCGCCGCTCCCGCCACGTCGCGCGCATACGCCTTGTAATCGTAGGCATACTTCATCGGATTCACATAATTCCAATCGAAGAAATAGAAATCCTCATAAACATTAGTCAGGTAAGTATTCGCATTGCGATAAGTCGTGCTTGCCGTACGATCGGCTGTCTGTTGTTCAAGCGGCCGATAGATCGCCATGAGCTTCCCGATTTTTTCATCGGTCATAGGGCCGCCGAAATCCCCGTACATTTTCCAATATAGTTCTTTCCAATGCGGGTATGCGAGCAGCGAGTTCCCCTCATACACGCTGTATATTTTCACGACGTTCAGAACAGAGAAAAGAAGCACCGCCACGATGACGGACGTTTTCAGAAAATGCTTGCGCCATTCGAAGCCGATTAATCTTACCATGGCTCGCCCGCTCCGAAATAGTAGAGGAACACGTCCTCCAGATTAGCCTGTACGTTCGCGGCATGGTCGTCCGGTTTGTCGTCATCGACCACCCGCAAATGAATGTCGTTCCGATCCCGCATCATATTGCTGATTTTGAGCCGCTGCACCTTCTCGTTCATCGTTTCGTCCGTCGCCTTGACCGTCCATACCTTTCCCTCCAAACCGTCCACGAGCGCTTGCGGCGTATCCTGCTTGATAAGCCGTCCGTCTTTCAGCAGAATGACCTGGTTGGCGATAAATTCGATATCCGAAACAATGTGCGTAGCCAACAGGACAATGCGGTTGTCGGAAAACTTGGTAATCAGATTGCGGAAGCGGATTCTCTCTTGCGGGTCGAGTCCCGCTGTCGGTTCGTCCAGAATGAGGATGTCGGGATCGTTCAGCATCGCTTGCGCAATGCCGACGCGCTGGCGCATCCCGCCGGACAAGGCTCCGATTTTCTTGCCGGCGGCGTCGCTCAAGTTGACAATCTCCAACAGTTCCTTCGCTCTTCTGTCCCCTTGCAATTTCGGGATCTCCTTCAGGACGCACATATATCTCAGGAAATCCATGACTTCGAAGTTCTTGTAAAATTGCGGATATTGCGGCAAGTATCCGATATGGGATAGAAAACGAACGCCCATGCTCCTTGCATCCGTGCCGTTGATCAAAACTTGTCCTTGATCGCTTCGCAGAATACCGACGAAAATATTGATCAGCGTCGTTTTGCCCGCCCCATTCGTCCCCAGGAGTCCGTATATCCCGTTCTCCAACTCTGCGGAGAAATCTTGCAGCGCATATTTTCCTTTGTATTGCTTGGAAATGCCTTGAAACGTAACTTTCATGAACCGTCCCACCTTTTAAAACCGGCCAACCTCGACCTTCGTCTTGATCTCGGCTTGTTTCGCTCCCACCAGTACGATATAGGTCTTCGTCTTATCAATGATTTTTACAATCGGGTGGTTGGCCATATACAGTTCCTCTCCGTCGCCCGATATGCGTTGCTCCGCTTGCAGTTTGCCGCTGCCGGTCTCGTATACCCGAATTTTCCAACCTGTTTTGTCGGAAACGGTAGTTGCGAAATAACGGCCCGAGTCGGAGCCCGAGACAAACCCGCTTTCCCGTTTCTCGGTCAGCTTGTGCATTTTCGTCTTGCCTCCGGGGATGTCCATGACCAGCACTCTCCCCGACGGAATCGTAAAATCCTCCGCCAAGATCAGTTGTTTGTTATAAGCCGTTAGTTCCTTGCATGTATAGTTGTCGAACGTTCGGTTCGACAGGCCGCTGCCGTCCGTATTCACCGTCCCGCAAGTATCGAAGGAGGGCTTGTCGGGTACGGCGGGAATATCGAAGCTTTGCGCCTTAAAAGCAAGGGTCTTGTCATCGCCCGCGAACCCGATCTGTTCGAAAACAGCGACGCCGGAACGAGCTTTCAGATCTTCTCCGTTCAAATCCACGACCGTTGTTTTTTGCTTCGTTAAGAAATCGTAGAGATAAAGTCCGTTCAGCGTGGCATAAGCCGCTTGCGTACCATCGGCGGAAATCGCAATCGCCTCCAGGGACAGAATATCCTCATTGTCCTTCAGCAATTCGCCAAAGCGAAACTCCGATTGTTTATTTAGCTTGCGGTCGTAGAAGACGGCGCTGTACTCCATCCCGGTGTCTATCGCCATCAAACCGCCGCTGCCGTTGCCGGTATTGATCTTGGACCCGACCGCGACGAATCCGTTTTTCACCGTGTGGAATAGAATTCCATCGGATGCTTGCAGCGAAGTTTCTGCCGCTACGGTACCGCTACTCAAGTCATATAAGTACAATTTGTCCGCCAAGATGAGAACCTGACTCCCATCGGCGTAATAGACGTTCTTGATATCGCCTTTAATTTTATCCAATTTTATATTTGCGGCGACGGGCGGCGCGGTCGAACCGGATGCGGATACCGGAATCACTTCGTTCTCGCCGTTTGACGAGGCGTTTGTTGCGGCAGGGCCGGATACGGCTTTCACCGGCGTACATCCTGCGGTTAAAATTACGAACAAGGCCAATATCATTAACAACCGTTTTCTGTTCATTTTAACTTTTTTCTCCAATCATCGATATAATAAAATAGACGCGGTCTTTTCCAATACGACAACATCATCGGGGAAATCATCCGCATTCACGGGAACCGAAACTACATAAAACGTGTTGAAGTCCTCCAATTTCTCCAGTTCAATCTCGGCATTGAACACCGCCACATCGCCTTTGGTCAACATCGTTTCGAAGAATGTGCCGTCCTTGGCGCTGATGGCTTGATGGTTGATGTAAAACGTATTCCTGTAACGCACCCCGGGATGGCCGAACAGTTTGAAGGTCACGTGAAGAGCGCCTTTTTTCCCGACCTGATAATGGTCTTGCCGCTCAGCGCCGTCTAGTTGCAGTTCACTGTACACATTTGTATCCAGCGACTCAAGATCGACCGTTCCAAACCCGCTTCTCTTCTCCAGCAAATCCTGCGTCACCGGTTCGCTTGACAGCCGGACATCGCGTAACGCCTCTTGCCGCGGAATGGAGGAAGCATCGAGCGCATCGGCGTCCTCGTTAAAGTGCAGCAATCCTTCCATCCCAAGCGTCGTATGAAAGCCTCCGTAGGAAGCCGTTTCCTTCATATCCGGCATAAACTCCGGGTTGTATACGCTGGCGATACTGACGGGAAGGGTATCCCCCTTCTTGCCTGTGACCGGGGTAAACACGAAGGTGAACAGCGTGTCCTGATCCTCCCCCTGCAGATCAAAAACATGCATGTACTCGTAAGGAGCGTCGCTCGTATTAAACTTGTAAGGCTGCGGTTTTCCGTCAACAAATACGAGAAAACCGACATTTTTGGCGTTTCCGGAAGCATGCACTTTATAATCGATTTTCAATTCGCCCCCATGATATTGCAAGGGGAGTCTCCTCCCCTGTTCGTCTAGCGGAGGGTCGGCCAACCCATGACCTATACTGTTCATTATCTGGCTATTGGGTTCGTTCGCCTCGAACGGGTTCCCAGCCGGTTCGACGGAAGCGTCAGTTTCGTCAGGCTCGATATTCTTGGGGGAACACCCCGCCGCTAATATCGCAATAATGGCCAGAAAGAATAGAAGTCTATATCCCCTTTCCTTGTTCACAATGTTCCACTCCCTATTCTTGTTTTTCTACCTGTTATCGGCGGGAATCGCCGGGACCGTCAAACAACCTAAGCGTCGGCTTATTCTCCTCCCGCTTGGCTTCCGGAGATGCCGAAACGGAAGAATTCTGCTCGGAATCCTGCACAAGTGTAAAGATGTCATCGGAAGCGCTCGGCGCTGGTTCTCCCTTACTCTCCTTCGGGTCGACCGCCTGTAATCGCGTCGTATCGTCTTCAACGGCATCGCTGCCTTCCCGGATGCCGGATTCCATGCCGTCCCCGCTCTGCTTGTCTTCCGCCGTGTCCGCCGGGGTTGCGGAATCGTCTAACGAATCGTTTGTTTCCCTTTCCGCCCCATCGACCGTCGTCATGGGCCATGTCTGTTCCGGCGTTGCGGTTTCAGACGGCGCAGGGCTTAGCTGCAACACGACCCCGGTGCCTACCGTAGCCACTACGATGACGGCCAATAGGGAAATTCCCCATTTCTTGCTTCGGGTATCCATAATCGAGAGCACCCTTTGCTTCATGCTTAGCTTGCTGTCGGAAAAACTGGTGGAAAAGGCGCTTTTTCCCCTAGATCGTTGTCTCATCACACCAATAATGGCTTCGACATACTGTTGCCGCTTCGTCAAATCGGAATGCTTGATTACTTCCTCATCGCACGCAAGCTCGCATTGAAGCGCGATCTCCCGGGCGATACGGTAGACGAGCGGATTGAACCAATGCAGAGAGGCGGCCAACAACACAATGGTTTTGAACCATACATCCTTGCGTTTCCAATGTACCAATTCGTGTTTTAATATGAGCGAAAGCCCGTCTATGGAAATAGAGTCTGACGGAAGCAATACGGTTGGGCGGACAAAGCCGAGCAGCATGGGACTGGAAATGCCGGGACAAGCGCGTAATCGGACTTGCTGCGTTACCCCCAACTTCGCTTGCACCTCATGCAATACGCCCAGCGTTTCCCGATCGGAAACGGGGGCGCCCCAACGTCTCACCATTTTCAGAAAACGTCTGTGCCGAATGGCGTGACAAGCCAGAAAAACGATCGCTCCCGCAAGCCATATGCCGCCGGCAAGCATATACCACGGAAAATTCGGCGAAGTCGCAGCCGTGTGAGAAACCGCCTGGTCCAGCGCGGCATTCGTCGTCTTCATAGCGGGTATGAGCGTATCAAGGCGGATAACCGCAGCTTGCGGATGCAATCGGAACGGAATAATAAATCCGACGATAATGACCAACCATGTATAGTAACGTCCCTTGGCCGAGAACTTCTTGGCCAGCCAAGGCGTAATCGCGATGTATAGGAGCGCAATCGCGGACATCGTAATCGAACTCTCAAGCAATGCAATCATAAATTCCCGCAACGGTTACTCCCTCCGTTCTTTGGCCCATTTCAACAGATCGTCCAATTCTTGGTCTGTCAGCCGTTTGCCGTTATACAACGTATTGACGAAACTTAAAAACGAATTTTCGTGATATTGCTTCATAAAATGCTCCGTTTCCAACGCAAGGTAATCCTCTTTGCGAATCAGCGGATAATAAGTTCGTTCTTTCCCTTCCTTTTCCGTTTGCAAAAAGCCTCGCTCCACCAAACGCAGCATCAGGGAAATGACGGTCGGAGCTTTCCACTTCCGTTCGTTCCCGATTTGCTCCATAATCATTGCGGTCGTGATCGGCGGCTCGTTCGCCCAGACCACCCGCATAATTTCAAATTCGGCATCGGGCAGCTTTTTTATATTTTTCATGCGCATACACTCCTTTTTAGACAATTGTCTTTTTTATATTTTACACTTGTCAAAATTAGACGTCAATAGCTGGCGCAAATATTTTTTACAGTTGTCGTTATTTTAAAATTCGGTTTCAAGCAATCGATCGAGTTCCGCCAGAACGTTTGCGGCGATCCTTTTGTTCCGCGCGGCCTCCGCCGCAAGCTGCGGCATCGGGCGCGCCGCGGCCGCAACGCCCGGACCGCCAAGCTCGCGGCATCGGTCGAGGTATTCCTGCTTGGCCGACTTCCGGTAAAGCTCTTCGTTTAACCGGAGCGCATCCGCCCGCTGCCCGGCAGCTTCGGGTTCCAACTTCCACGCCGCGAAGCGGACGGCAGCCTGTTCCCGCCCACCCGGGTATTGGTCCAACAGCCGTTCCAGCCGATTCTTCGCTTCGTCCGGACTCAACCTTCCGATCCCCGTCTCCAAATCGCATAACTGCACACGAAGCCTGACCTGCATGTCTCTGCGTTCGAGACGGTCGGCGATCGCCAACGCTTCTTCCGCTGCCTCTACGGCGCTCTCATATTGATTCTGACGCTGCCTCAATATACACATGAAATAAAGCGCTTCGCACGCAAAATAAGGGGTGCGCAATTGTCGAAACAAACGAACCGAGCGCCCGAGCAGAAGATCGGCCTCCTCCAACCTTTGCTGAGCCAGGAGGTTGCGCCCTTCAAAACTGAGCGCGATAGCCGCGATTCGCAAATCCTTGACCGCGACCGCTTCCTCGAGACAGAAAGCGAGGCAAGGAGACGCATGCTCATAGTGCCCGAGATACCAATAATACTTGCCAAGCATACAAAGGGCGATGGCGAACCCCATGCGGTCCCCGATCGATCGGCTAATTGCCATTTTGTCTGCAAGAAAGCCGAAAGCAAGATCCATTTCATCGATGTCCATATAGATCATCGCCAATACGCCCATGGCTTGCTCGATTGTATAATGATCCCCGCTCTCCGCGGCGAGCCCGATCTGCTTCTTGATCCAATGAATCGCTTGCTCATATTCGCATTGATCATAAAATACATGCCCTATAATACCGAAAAATCGGCAATCCTCCTGGGACCGATTTGCAACAGGCGGCAATTCCGCTCTTTTCACCTGATAATCGAGCACCTTGTCGTAATTTCCTAAATAGTAATCCAATATCCCGAGCGTTACATAGACGGAACTCAGTCCCGAATGATCGTCGATCAGTTCAAAACAGCGCAAGGCTCTTTCCAAATAAAATTTCGCTTCTTCGTATTTGGCCTGCAATCGCAAACAATTGCCCAGCGCAACATCGCATAGCGATCGTTCACGGATCGAGACGGAGTGATCGGAACGTTCGAGCCATTGTCTGTACGTTGTCTCCGCTTCGCTCCAATTGCCCGCAATGATTAACGCATCGCCCAGTTTCATCAGGACGGGCAATATTCGGTCCGTAGGCAGCAAAGTGCGGAGCTTCCGATAATACTTGATCCTTGTTTCGTTGGCGTATATTTTCTCCGCTGCCGATGCGGCCATCTCGTAATAAACGACGGCCTCCTCTTGCATGCCGGCAAGCTCGTAGTGAAAAGCGATTTCCGCCGCGACGGCTTCCGTCTTTCCTTGGTGAAACTCGAGCAGGCCGCTTGCGATTTGCCGATGGCGTATGCGGCGCCTGTTTTTCTCGTCCGCCCGGTACACGTTTTCCCTTAGAATATCATGGGTGAATTCGTACAGGCCGCCGGCTGCCTCCTGCAAAATTTTCATTTGCGTCAACCGATCGATGCTATCGAGAATCGCATCTTCTTCCATGTCCGTCAACAGCGGCAGCAGCGCAGCCGATACGGGCCGGCCGACGGCGGCGATTGCGGAGGCAAGCCGCCGCTGGTCCGGCGAAAGCCTGGCTAAGCGGTTTTCGATGACGGTTCTGGCCGTAGACGAAAGCCGAAATTCGCTCTTCCCCCCAACCGCTTGCCATTCGCTTAACATTTCCGCAATGAAGAGCGGGTTGCCGCCGGTTTGCGCGTATATAACGGGCCCATGACGGTCCGCCGGATCCTCGCCGACGGTCTCGGCGATCAACCGCTTCGTGTCTTCCTCGTTCAGCGGAGCAAGCTCGATTTCGGTCAGCTTCCGTTCGATTCGCAGCCCGGCGAGGAAATGTTCGACCGCCTGACCCGGACTCTCGTCCGTTCGCATCGTCGCGATCACTAGCAGCTTCGTTCCGGAATCGCTGCGGAGAAGGTAGGAGAGAAGCTGCAACGTTTCCGCATCGCTCCATTGAAGATCGTCAAGGATAAGCAGCAGCGGTTGCTTATCCTGCAGCGCCCGTTCGATCGCCTCATACCATCGGTTCAACTGCCAATTCTCCTTAATGGGATTCGGCATCGGCAAATCGGGGTGGCGTTCGTACAGTTCCGGCAGCAAACGGGCAAGTTCCGACAGAACCGCCGGAGCAAGTTGCGTCATGGGAAAGCTTCTAAGCCATGCCGCAACCGGAACGTAGGACAGCGATCTGATCGAAGGAAAACAGCCGGCAAATGCGGTACGTCCCCCTCTCCGTTCCATGTTCGCTTTGAACTCCTGAGCCAATCTTGTTTTGCCGATTCCCGCCTCCCCCTTCATCAGCAGCAGAACGCTTCCCTGTGCCGTTGCTCCCTTCCAAGCGCCGACCAGTCGCTCCCATTCGTCGATTCTGCCGATGAGCGGCGTCGGCTTGTATGCAGCGTCCGAACGATTGCCGTCATTACGCATGAGTCGTTCCAACAGGTTCATCGTTTCCTCCGCCGGTTCGACCCCGAGTTCGGTTTGCAATACGTTGCAAAGCTCCCGGTAAGTCTTCATAACGCCTGCCCTGTCTTGATTCAAGGCATACAGACGCATTAGGATACGATAGGTTTCCTCCTTTAACTTGTTGTGAATCAGCAGCTTATCGGCCAGTACGATCGCCGACACATATTCCCGCCGGCTTTCCAAAATCGGAATAAGCTTCGCCAACACGTTTCCGTACATTTGCGCAAGCTGGCCGCGCTTCGCTTCGAGCCATTCCTCGTAAAAACCGGGCAGCAGTTCCCCCTTGTACAATTCCTCCGCTTTTCGCAATTCGTAAAGGGTGTGACCTTGCGCCGCCTGTTCAAACTCCCGCACATCCGAATAGAAAGAAAGTTCCTTATTCCACTGAATGTAAGTGGGGGTCGCAATCAGGTACCGGTCCAATTGCGGAAGACATTCCCGCAGATCGTGAAGCAGTTTCCGCAAGTTGGAAAGGGCTTGTTTCTCGGTTGAATCCGGCCAGAAATCAAAAGCGGTTTTTTTCCTGCCTTGCGGAATGTCATAGGCGAGAGCCAAGTACGCCAACAACAGCCTCATTTTTCTGCCCGGAATCGCCGCTGCGGCCGTCACGCCGTCAAAGGCGACGTTCATACCCCCTAAAAGCTGAAAACTGCAACCTTCCAATACGATCCCCCCATTCCTTAAACCGATCGTGATCTTGACACTCATTGATTTCCATATTGAAGCGCAAATTCCTGTACATTTTCATGAGGCTAACATCTTGATTTTGAAGCGTTTTTGAAACGCTCTCCTTCTTAAAATTAATATATCGGTTTTCATTACACTTAGGAAGGATGAACAAGATTGAAGAAGCAGATAAAGCTAAACAAATGGGTGAGGGTTGCTTTGCTTGCAGCGGTTCTAGCGGTCAGTTCCCTCGGGTCCGCCTATGCGGCGGCCAATCTGGAGCCGGTCAATGCGTTTTTCAACCGGGGCGTATCGTTTGTGTTGGAGGGGGAACGATGGCAGCCTAAGAATGAATCCGGCGAACCGCTGACTCCGCTATATTACAACGGCAGTAACTATTTGCCGATCCGCGCCGTAGCCGAAGCGTTAAAAGTCGCGATCGAATACGATGCCGGAACGCAAACCATCTACATTGGCGAAACGCCGGGTGAAAAAATGCCGATATTCGCCATGCCGATGGAAATCGACAATATTTATGTGACCCAATCGAAAGATCCGAAGGAAACGAAAATAAAAGGAAAGAAGTTTCAAGAAGTGCTGAAGATCGATCAATACGGGGATATTTATTTTACTCTTGACCGCAAATATAAGCGCCTCGTCTTGGATGCCGCAGTCATAGATCCCGGAGAACATGAAGTGGACTTTACCCTGTACAACGCGGGGAAAGCGGCGGGAAACACGGCCGATACGGTTCTTGAGAAACATACTGTCAGTCCGGAGGACGATGTGAAACAGCTCATCTTTAACGTCGAAGGTCTGGAAAAAATTAAAATCCACGTGCAAAGCCCGCAGTTGAATCCTTATATTTATGCGCGAATCGTCGATACTTCCTACTTCGATAACGAGGATTATGCAGCCACTGACAGCCAGAAGGAGCCGGTTATCAAATAAAAATCCACGATCAAGAGGCTTTATCCGCCAGGCTTTCTCAAACGGCAAAAGGCCGCCCGCAGCGTGTTGCTGCGGGCGGCCTTTATGTTACATAAGCTGCATCATTCGGTACAAGATAACGGCCACTTCGGCTCTCGTCGCGTTAGCCATAGGTTTGATGCGGTTTCCGTCCCCTTGCACAATTCCTTTATGAGCCAGAATCGAAACGCTCTGCCGCGCATAGGAAGCTACTTGCTCGTAATCCGCAAAGCCGCTCGGACCCGGTTCCGTCTTTTCCCGTTGCAATTTGCCCGCTACTTCCAACGCTCTTGCCGCGAGCGTCATCATATCTTGCCGCGTTATTTTCGCGGCCGGGCGGAACTCGTCTCCCGTTCCTTTGGCAATGCCAAGCGCTTTCGCAACGGCGAGGTCGTCGTAATAATATTTCGAACGGTCCGCGTCGGCGAAATTAGTGTCCGTTTCGGCCTTGAAACCGAACGCCCGCACCAGCATAACGATGAAATCCGCTCTGGTAATATCCGCTCCCGGCGCGAATTTGCGGTCGCCGGTACCCTTCAGGACGCCTTTCGCGGCGAGTTGTTCAATCGCTTCCTTCGCCCAAGGGTAAGCGTCGATATCGTCGAATGAAACGGGAGATTCATACACGAAAGCTACCGCGTAAGTGCCTTTTTGCGCCGCTTGGAACGTGATGTCTCCGAGTTCGGCGTCATAGGTTCCGTCCAAAACGGCGGCAACCTTGCCTTGCTCGTCGAGCAGCCAGATCTTCAAATATTCCGTATGATTGCGTTCATCCGCTTTCAGCTTGTACGGAATCGTAATCGTTGCCGGCGCCTGCGGGTTATTCCAATCCAGCGCCAGGCCGTCTGCGGTTACTTGCCATGTCACGACAGGTCTGTTCCCGATGGCGCCTTTCGTGTCGGGGCTTGCCGCATCCGGCACAATTCCTTTGCCGATCGTAAGTCCGATCGTCGAAGGCGAATCAAGGCCGCTGCCCGCAAGCATCCCCGTAGACACAACGAAGCTCCCCAATTCCGTGTTCACGCGTATGCGGTCTGCCCGTGTATCGCCGGAGGCCAACGCTTGCTGCGGCAGCTCCAACGTATAGGACGTCGCGCCCGCCGTCTTTTCCATCTCGACCGTAACGGTTTTCACCCCGTTCGCATCCGCTCGCGCTTGCCGCAGCGCTTCGCTTACGGCATTGGCGGTCAGTGCGCCTTTCGCGTTCCCCGTTGTTCTGTCGAGGGTCGGGCGAATGCGGATGATTCCGTCCTTAGCGGCGCCCGGCTCGTTGGCGTTCGTACCCGAACCGCCCGCGGAACCGCCGCCCTGGCTAGGCTTCTGGCCCGGATCGGGATCAGGCCCCGGACCTGGGCCCGGTCCCGGATCGGTTCCTCCGTCATACGCGAACTCGATCCAGTCCAAATTAAATCCGTCTCCGGCAATTTCAATTTCGATCGTCTGCACGCCCGCACTTAGCCGTACGCGATCCGAAACGGTTTGCCATTGCTGCCAACCGCCGGTATTCGTCACGTTCGTCGTTGCGAGCGTTTGTCCGCCCGATTTCATGACCGCCTTCGCATTGCTTTGCTGCGTGGCGATCCGGTAACGCACCTCGTATTCTCCTGCCCTGCTTGCTTGGACTTTATATTGAATGATGTCTCCCGCATTTACAAATCCGAGATTCGTAACGCCGTTCTCTCCGTCCTGAATCGCCCCATGCGTAATCGAATGGAAATCTTCCGCTTCGATTTTGCCCGGCAGGACATGCGGCTCCGGTATCGGTTCGAACTTCAGCCAGCTAATGTCATACGTTCCGCTGCCCGCGTTATAGAGCCGCAGCGTTTGCCGGCCTTTTTCCAGACGAACGGCGCCTTTTAATACGACCCAGTTGCCCCATAGCTGCATAATGTCGAGCGTTTTGATCGCCTCGTTCCCGCGTCTGAGCTCAAGCCCTTGCGGCGCGCCGTTCTCGCTATTGACGCGGAAGCCGACCATATACTCTCCCGCCGCAGGCACATCCAGCTTATAATCCATCCAATTACCGCGCTTCGCCACCCGAACGACGGTTCCTTCTTTCCCCGCCGTCTCAAGCGTTACGCCCGACATCAGGGCGTACGCATCCGCACGAATCTTGCCCGGTACGGGATGATAAGGCATGCTGCCTCCGTCGCCTTCCCGCATGAGTTCCGCGGCCAGTTCCGACTTCCCTTCCGAATCGGAGTAGGCCGTGGTCGGAACAACGACTTGAAAACGCAAGTTTTCGCGTATATCCGTCGCATTCCACTTTAAATCGATATGGACATGCCTGTTATCCGCATAGATTACATCCGTCACGGTTGCCGTTCCGTTGTCGATGGCGAAACCGTTCAAACGGATATCCCCGATTCTTTGTTCGACAAATGTTCCTCCATCCAATTCCAGAACGATACGATCGAAGTTGTCGCCGTCCCAATCGGCCAGAAGAGACGTTTCCTTGTATTTCCCCTTGAAGAACAACGTATCGGTGAGCCGTTCGTACACCGCATCCGTCGCCGTCAGATCGTATACAACGGCCGTAACGCTCACCGGGCGCTCCGAATCGTAGGCTTCCAGCGTATTGCCGATCAGCGGAATCGTCGCGCTTCCGCCGTCTTCGCCGATTTCGGCATCTCCGGCCTGCACTCCGAGCGGCAAGTTCCCTACAATCCATTCGGATACGCCAAGTTGCGCGAAACTGTTGTTGATCAATTCAACGCGAATTTGCTTGCCGTCCTCGCTGCCTTCCTCGATATCGCCCGTGGCGTTGATCGCATTGCCGACGGCGAACCAAGCTGCATTAAAGCCTTTGCCAACTTCGATCGCGATCGTCTGCTCTCCCGCTTCGAACGTCGCCATGCCCGTAACCGTCTCCCATCGTTGCCAACCGCCGGTGTTCGGGACGGCAACGGAAAGAAGCTCTTGCGAGCCGCGCTTCAATTTCAAGCTTGCGCCTTCCTGTTCCGTCGCGACCCGGAAACTAACCGGATACGTTCCCGCTTCGGCCACATTCACACGGTATTCGAGCGTGCCGCCGTCGCGCAGATCGCCTACGTTGGTTCCGCCCTCGGCGGAAGGCTCGATATAGGCGTTGCTAGCCTTGTAATATCGATCCGCGTCGATTTTACCCGGGAGCGCAAGCGGCTCGGCGACGCGGTCCAGCCGGAACCAATCAAGATTGAACGAGCCCCCTTCGAAATTCAACCGCAGTTTTTGCAATCCTTTGTTCAACTCGACAGGCTCTTTGATTGTTCTCCAGTTGCTCCACCACCAAGTGGTGGGCACTTCGATTCTGCTTACAAGCCGGCCGTCGGACTCCAGCCGAATCGCCCGCGCTTGATCTGCCCAATCTCCCGTCGCGACCCGGTACTCGATCGCGTATTCGCCGTCTTCCGGCACGTTCACGAAATATTCGGCCCAATCGCCGTCGTCGATTTCGCCGATATATTGGATCGGCCGCTGCCCTTCAGGCTTCTCTTCTCTTACAGCCGCGCCCGACACGCTCTCGTAATTTTCCGCTTCGATACGGGCAGGTATGGCAACCGGTTCGCTCATCCGTTTCCACAGATAGGTGCCGACCGTCTTCGCCGGCAGCTTCGCTTGAAACTGTACGCCGCCGTTTGCAACCTTGAACCATTGGTCTTCGGAGGTCTGATTAATGACGACGGCAACGATCGTGTCGTCAGGGTTGAGGAAAGCGACATTGGTCACCGTGTTCGGCGAGCCGTAATTGCTCTCGATCCGTTTCGCTCCCCGCTGCACGAATTTGGAGAATTGTCCCGTCAAGTAATACTCCGGCAATTTCCAATACCGGTTCCGGTCGGCCGTATCCTGAATCAGCATCGTCGGATCCGGCGTTCCGACCCATTGCTCCGGCTCGATCGCTTTGTCGAGCATCGTTACCCAAGCGTTATAGCTAATCGCCCAGTTGCGGAAATATTGCGCGATCCGGTCGGCCCCCGCCGTACCCCAAACGGAACGTTCGGACAGCATGACGTCCTTGTCCGGATACTCGTTATGCATATCGGTCATCGTCTTCGGATCGCCGCTGTAATCGTGGAAAGCGATGCCGTCGATCGCGTCGTAGCCGGCCTGATCGCTCAGGATCGGCGTCATATAGGAGAACGCGTCGCTGAAGTTATGGTCGAACGCCCATAATTTCGTGGATAATCCGTGCTCCTCCAATTCCTTTTTCAAGGCGATCGCAAGCCGCTTTTGCTGCTGCGCCGTCATCCCCATACTCGGGTATTCGATTTCCAGCAACGGCTCGTTCTGCATCGTCATGGCGTAGATCGGAATGCCTTGATCCTCGTAGGCTTGCACGGCTTTGCGATAATAGGCCGCCAGTACGTCGACGTATTCGTCCTTCAGTTTCCCCGCGATCAGGCTGTCGGACGTCTTCATCCATCCCGGCGGGCTCCACGGCGAAGCCAGAAATTTCACGTCCGGATTGATCTCCATCGCCCGCTTCACCGTGCTAATAATATGATTGTCGATGTCCTTCCGTATCGAGAAGCGGCTTAACGCCGGATCGGTTTCGCCTTTCGGCATATCGTTATAGGAGTAGAATTGCTGTGCCGTAAAATCCGGCGAACCGAAACTGATCCGCAAAAAGTTAATGCCCGCCCCATCCTGCCGATCGAGCAAATCTTTCAGCACTTGATCGCGTTTATCCGCAGACATGAGAGAAAGATTGTAAATCGTCGATTCTTCCAAGGAAGTGCCGATGCCCAAAATTTCCTGGTACTGCTTGCGCGGATCGATTTGAATCGTCGGAATGGTCGCGTCGCCCCGTTCGGTCAAATTCAGATTCGCTTGCCGCTCCAGCCTGTACGCAATTCCACTTTCCTTCTCCTGCGGCTGCAAATACCAACGGTAATCCGAAGGGTCCTTCTCCGAGCTCAGCCATACTTGCACCGCATCTTGAACGACCACGGGCGGTTCGGACGGATCGGGCTCCGGACCCGGATCGGGACCCGCTTCGCCGATAAGCGTCAGCTCGAACCAGTTAAAGTTCCATCCTCCGTTCCCCGCCGTAATCCGCAACGTCTGCGGTCCGGCGTCCAAGACGATTTCCGCAGAGACGGTCGTCCAATTTTGCCATCCGCCCGTCCGCGGTATGTCCGCCGCGGCGGCTCGCGAACCGCTTTTCGCCCGGATCGCTCCCGGAGAACCGTCCTGGCTGGCTACCCGGAAATCGATCCGGTAAGCCGCTTTCTTCTCCGTGCGAATCCGGTATTCCATCCAATCGCCCGGGTCGATCCAGCCCACATTTTTACCGCCGCCGGCATCTTGCGTATTTTCCGTATCGACGCCCGCGCCGGCATGATAGTTTTCGGCCTCGATTCTCGTCGTTCCGCTTGCCGGCACATCCGTATATTGCGGCTCCGGCTTCGCCGGTTTCGGCGGCAACGGTTTCGGCGCGTCTTTCAGGCTCATGCCGAAGCCGTACTCAAACAGCGGTTTGTAGTTCGCATCGCCGACATTGAGCGGAATTTGCTCCATATACCACGGCCAACTCATCGGCAGCTTGCCGGTAAAATCGTAATCGCCGAACAGCACTTGGGCGATCCCGTCACCTTCCGTGCCCGGCAGCCAAGCCGCCACGAAAGCGTCCCAATCCGCGATTTGTTCGTCTACGATCAACGGGCGCCCGGAGATCATGACGACCGCCATCGGCACGCCGGACATCTTCACGCGATGCAGCATAATGATGTCGTCTTTGGTCAGCCGCAAATCCTGGGAGTCGCCGAACATTTCCGCATACGGCTTCTCGCCGAGCACGACAACCGCCACATCATGCTTGTCCTTGCTCGCGCCCCTGCCCTCGCGATCGTAAGTCACTTGCGCTTCGGGCGCGACTTTGCGGATGCCTTCCACAATCGTCGTCCCCGGCGTAATATCGCCCTCTTGCCCTTGCCATGCGATCGTCCAGCCACCGGATTGCAAGCCGATATCGTTCGCATGCCGTCCGGCCACGAAAATGCGCTGATTTTTCTTCAGCGGCAACAACTGCCCGCCGCCGTTCACCTTCTCGTTCTTAAGCAAAACGGCGGATTTGCGCACCGCTTCGCGCGCGATATCGCGATGCTTCCCGGAACCGAACGAACCGGAAGCTAGCAATTCCCGATCCGTAAGAGGATGCTCGAATACGCCGGCTTCGAACTTCACCCGCAAAATACGGGAGACGGCATCGTCGATGCGCGACATCGGAACTTTCCCTTCGCCTACGAGCCCGGTGAGCGTCGCAATGAACGGCTTCCAGCTTTCGAGCATAAACATGTCGATGCCCGCATTGACGCTTTTCTCGACAGCCAGCTTATATTTTTGCTCTCCGGTCAAGTTCGGATCGCCCCAATCGTGATGGTCGGCCAAATTGTTGACGCCGTTCCAATCCGAGACGACAAGTCCGTCAAAATTCAGCTTACCTTTCAAAACGTCCGTAATTAAGTACTTGTCCCCGTGCGTTTTCAGCCCCTTCCAACTGCTCAGCGTCACCATGACCGAGCTTGCGCCGGCGGCGATCGCCTCCTTGTACGGTTCCATATACTTCTCCAGCTCGGCTTCCTCCAGCGCGACATCTCCCTGATCGACGCCGCCTGTCGTCGCTCCGTCGCCTACCCAATGTTTGATCGTGGCGACCAGTTTCGTTCCTTTCATAAATCCGGGAGACTGCGGTTCGCCCTGCAAGCCTTTCACATAAGCGGCGCCTAAACGGCCGGCCAATTCCGGCGTCTCCCCGAAGCCTTCGTACGTTCTGCCCCACCGTTCGTCGAGCGGAACGGCAAGCGTCGGCGCGAACGCCCAATGGATCCCGGTCGCCCGCACTTCCTCGGCTGTGGCTGCGCCGATTCTTTCCGTCAACGCCGGATCGTTCGCCGCCCCGATTCCGATATTATGCGGGAAGATGGTCGCCCCTTTGACATTGTTATGCCCGTGCACCGCATCGACGCCGTACAGGATCGGAATGCCCAGCCTTGTCTGCAAGGCGCTTCTTTGATACTGATCCACCATATCCGCCCATGCCTGCGGCGTATTCGGCTCAGGCAGCGAACCGCCGCCGCTAAGCAGCGAGCCGATATAGTACGTTTTGACATCTTCCGCTGTCGTAAACTTCCGTTCCGCCTGAACCATTTGGCCGATCTTCTCCGGCAGCGACATCCTTGCCAGCAAATCCGCCACTCTCCGTTCGACCGGCGCATCGGCGTCCCGGTAGACGGGATCCGCAGCCGCCGAAACCGTTTGCATGAATCCCGTCAGCAACGTTCCGCCCAGCATTGCCGCTATAGCGGTCAAGGCGACCGTGCGTTTCAGCTTCCGGATCGGTTTGAACCTGTTCAATGGTTAGCCCTCCTTTGTTCATATCGCTTGAATAAGTCAGCGTAGTTTTATCATAAATGGCGGCTAACGGAACAAACATGTAGCATTATTTAGAAGAGGTATGCGATTTTTACAATCTTTTCGCCGAACGTTCGCCCACAGGGATTCAGAAATGATTCCACATCAACACACTGTATCGCCTAAAACTCATTTTCCGTCGGATTAGCTCCAAAATCTGGAGGTAATTTACGTTTATCGACTGAATCTACTTCCTTAACGGTAAAAACTACCGCTATCTATTGCATAGACAACCCTTTCGCCCAACCCGCTCGAAATTACCTCCGCAAAATACCGTTCGTTTCGTTCCTTCCTCGTTATGAACAAAATTAACTCCATCATTTACAGCTAAATGAATGCATTAACCTTTCATTCAGAAACCTGCAATTGTGCATCCTTTAAATCGTTTTGATCGTTGCTGGGGCAAAGCCTGCGAAAATGCGCGAAAATGCATCTTTTTTCTCACTTCGAAGGGGAATGGGCTGGTTTGGGGCGGAATTCCTGCACAATGAGTCAATTTCATATTTCGCCACCGTTGATGAAACTGGCTTTATTGCTCATACAGAAGGAGATGCCCCCCTACGTTTCGAAGGCGTTTCGCGCGGCGCTCTGTTTGGCGCTGACGAAACTGACAATCCTTATTGGGCTCAAAATGAAGACGCTCCCAACCTAACGAAAGTGCGTATCGTTATTCATTGAAAATTGGCCGTTTTGCCGCCTTTTTCCCCTTCTTAGCGTGTTTTAGTTTCGTTACACTGGCAACAAGGTGATTTACGGGCTAATAGCGTGTATATGTTTCGTCCCTCGCCCGCCCGACGGGTCGTCAGCCGCTGCGGTATGATGGAAATTGACGCTTGCATCAATCAATATGCCGGAAAATCCCGGCGCATGAGACCCGTTTCGCTTTTCGACGCGTCTGTTCGAAGCCGTTGTATACTTGTAACGGATCTCACAGCCGTTATTGCGGCTCAATAGGCGGTTTTGCAAAATGCAACGGATGTAGGGGACGTTATTGTGCCAATAGAACGCCTTTCCGAACATTTACGAGCAAATAGCGTCGTCTGGATCCGTTACATTTTCAATTATGCTAAAAAATCGAAAATAAGAGCGCTCATTTCCGTTACAGTTGCTCGACCGGCGATTCAAGGCTCGCAGCAGGGCGCATAGGCAGCATTACGCGGCTAAGCAGCTCGCACCGCGAGGCACGGGCTCGCAGCGTCCCGCGCCCACGGCGCATAGCGCCCATACCGCGTAGCGCCTCTCGCCCGTGCAGCCCGAGCGCGGCGTGCGGCAACATGCATCTTTTTTCTCGCTTCAATGGAAAATGGGATAGTTTGTAGCGGAATTCCTGCATTATAAGCCAATCTCATAATTCCTTTCGTTCAAAGCGGGTTGTACCAGACCAAGATGGCGGATTCAATTTTTTAACATTTACGAAGCTTTCTTCGCTTTACGGATGCTTTGGTTCGACGGTCTAACGCGAGTTTGCATAGGTTGGATGTCAAACAGCTTAAGTCCAGCTCGATAAAAGCGCGCTTCTTAAGCTTTCGGCTTGAGCCCAATTCCATATACAGTTTCAAATAGCAAAAACACATTCAATCGCTGTTCGCTGCTTGAATAGTTTGGCAAACATCTTGCTTGCAGGTCGGGCGGAAGTGCTTATCCACGCCTCCGGGTAGCTTGCTTCGATGGATAAGCGAAATGACCGGAAATCAATCCACCAAGAGATTCAATTTGTTGCCATGCCAATAAGTAAATAAAGGCAGAGCCCAAAAAATCGGACTCTGCCTAATTTAGTTTAGATCAATTGCGATATACGGTCGGGAAGTTTTTGTCATGATATTAGAATAAACATTGGAATTTGTTTGAATTCGTACACTTCACCAAATATTGCGTTACCATGGCGATATGGCTCCATGATCGGATCCGTATCAAATATCATATCCGGTGGAACATTCCCTGCTACATGAATAATTAGTTTCTAATAACTATAAAATTGCATATTATATCCCTTCTTTGATTTGTACAAATATAATTTTGCTTGATTTGCAGCCGTTGCCAAATTACTCGCTCATAATGTTGTTGGAAACAAGAAAGTAGCTATGCAGCTATCCCACTTCCAATTTTTCATAAAATCCACCTTCATATTATTGATATTTTACAACCATAACGTTATCTACGAAGAAATATTGCCGATGTTTAAGTAAAAATTAATAGCTTTTGAATCATTTCGTCCCCACAAAAAAAGCGGTCAGGACTCGTGCTCCCGACCGCTTTTTATCAAGGCTTATTTCATCTTCTGCAACAGTTCCACCCGGTACGCTTCGCTCTCCAGCGAGGCGATTTCCTTATATTCCTCTTCCGTCAGCACCTTCGGATTGCCGACCGATTTGGCGATCAAATAAATTTTGGAGCTCTCCTCCACGACTTCCGTTCTGTAGTAAGCCTCCCGTAAATTTTTGCCGACCGTAACGAGACCGTGGTTTTCCAGAATGATCGACGTAAACTCCGGCACCTTGGCGGCCACGGCGTCCGCGAGCAAATCCGTCGTCGGCAGCACGTACGGCACGAACGTTAAATCGCCGACAAGCGCCGCCTGGTCGGGAAACAAGGTGGGCAGTTCGTTCGCCACAAGGCTTAATGCGATACAATACGGCGGATGCGTATGAACGATCGCCGTCATATCTTGGCGCGCGCGGTAACAGTATAGATGCATCAATACTTCCGAAGAAGGACGGAACGTCATATCCAAGATTTCTCCCGTCTTGACCGAGACCGGAACCCATTGGTCCGGCTCGATCTCCTCCAAAGCGAATCCGCTCGGGGAGATATACATCGTATCCCCCCGGATCGCGCTTATGTTGCCGCCGGGGCCGACGACGAGTCCTTTATCGACGATTTTTTTCGCATATTTGCTTAATTCCAATCTTATTTTCACATCTGCGTTTTGCATTTCTGACATCCTTTCTACGATCATAAAGCGAATTGCCGCACGACCGCTTTATACCGTTCGTATCCTTCTTCCCAATGCGCCGCATGTTCCGGTTCGTATCGGACGATCGGGAAGGAGTTGCGCACCACTTGCCGAATTTCTTCGATCGTGCCGATCTCCCCATGGGCCATCGCTTGAATTAATATATTGCCCGCGGAAGTCGCTTCGACAGGCCCGGCGATAACCGGCCTTCCCGTCGCATTCGCCGTCAATTGGCATAGCAATTCGTTCTGAATGCCGCCCCCTACCATATGAATGACGGGAAGACGATAGCCGACCAGCTCTTCCAATTCGTCCAACGTTTGCCTGTATTTCAGAGCCAAGCTTTCTACGACGCAGCGAATCAGTTCCGCCTTGCTATGCGGAACCCGCTGCCCGGTATCCGAGCAGAAGGCTTGAATCCGCGCGGCCATTCCTCCCGGAGCCATAAACCGGTCGCTGTCCGGATCGACGAAGCAAGCCAGCGGCGTTGCCCGCGCGGCTAGCGACTGCATATCGCCGTAGGACAACCCGCTTCCCGCGGCATCCCATTCGCGCTTGCATTCCTGCAGCAGCCATAGACCGGTTATATTTTTCATGAACAATAACTTCCCCGCAGCCCCTCCCTCGTTGGTAAAGGACAACCGGGCCCGATCGTTAATAATCGGAGTATCGCTTTCCACTCCCATTAACGACCAAGTTCCGCAGCTGATATAAGCATAAGACGAACTTTCCGCCGGTACGGCGGCCACGGCGGAGGCCGTATCGTGGGAAGCGGTGTTTACGACTTTCATATCGCCTGCAAGCAGTTCCTCCCTTACCTTCTTGTCCAGCGATCCCAAGACAGCGCCCGGGAAAGCGACCGGCGACAGCAAAGACGGCGGGATGTTCAACCGCTCCAGCACTTCCGTCGACCATGTCTTCGAGTAAGGGTCCAATAAACCGCTCGTACTTGCGATGCTGTATTCCGCCGCCTTCTCCCCCGTCAAGAAGTATTGGAACAAATCCGGCGTAAAGAGAAGCGATTCGGCGGCCGCGAGCATCGGCGAAGAACCGCGGATCATCGAGTACAGTTGAAACACGGTATTAATCTGCATCGTTTGAATTCCGGTCAGCGCGTACAGCCGGTCTTCAGGCAATAATTGGAAGACTTGCTCCATGATGCCGTCCGTGCGCGTATCCCGATAATGGTACGGGTTGCCCAGCAAATGGCCGTCCCGATCCAGCAATCCGAAATCGACGCCCCATGTATCTACCGCCAGCGAAGCGGCTGAACCGCCGGTTTCCGCCGCGAAGCGCCGGATGCTTTGCTTCAATTCATGGAACAGTCTCGGAAAGTCCCAGTACAGCCCCGAGCCGATGTGCACCGGTTCGTTCTGGAACCTGTGAATTTCCCGAAGCGCCACCTTATTCCCGTCATAGCTCCCGACGACCGCCCGTCCGCTGCTCGCGCCGTAATCGACGGCGAGCATATTGAGCGTTTGACTCACGTTACTCACTCCCATGCTGCATAGTAATGCGCGATCGCGCGATGAACCGGGGACTCTTCTTACCGGTACAGCGGTCCGAACGCGGAGCAAGCTCTGAAATCGGCCGATTCCGGCGACTCCGTGCCGAACGATCCCCATACGCGCGGACGAAAGCATTGATCATCGGCCACATTATGCATCGCGACAGGAATGCGCAGAATGGAAGCGAGCGTTATCAAATCCGCTCCGATATGGCCGTAGCTGATCGAACCGTGGTTGGAGCCCCAATGGTTCATGACCGAGTACACGTCGGTAAAGGCGCCCTTGCCTGTAATATTCGGGGCAAACCAGGTAGTTGGCCAGGTCGGATCCGTCCTTTGATCCAAAATGTCATGCACCTTCTCGGGAAGATCGACCGTGTAGCCTTCCGCAATTTGCAAGACGGGACCGAGCCCCTTCACCAAATTGAGGCGGGACATCGTGACCGGCATGCCGCCTTTGGTCAAGAAATCCGAAGAGAACCCGCCGCCGCGGAAATATTCGACAGATGCCGGTCTCCACGAAGTCGCTTTCAAGCATTTATCCGCTTCTTCCTGCGTAATTTCCCAGAACGGCTTCATGACAGGCTGGCCGTCGCGCGTCTGTTCTCCCGTCCCGTCCAATGTCGCCGGACCGGAATTGATCAAATGAAGGATTCCGCCTGCGGCTTTGCCGCTCAGCGTATGTCCCGTCACTCTTTGCACCGCTTCCGGACTCCAGTACGTTCTTACGTCGGCGAATATTTGCGCCGTATTCGTCAGCAAATACCCGAACAGCATCACGACGCCGTTAAGGCTGTCGTTCTCCGTCGCCACCAAATACGGCGCGCGAATTCCGTTCCAGTCGAACGAGGTGTTAAGCATCGCTTCCATGAAGTCCCCGTTCGGGAAATGATCCGTCCATTGCCGCTGCCCCTGAAAACCGGACAAAATCGCGTTATGGCCAAGCGCTTCTTCCCCGAAGCCCAACTCTTCCAATTTCGGGTTGCCTACCATCAAATCTCGGGTAATGATCGTCATCTTCACGACCGTTTCCCAGTCCGCGTCTTTCTTCTCGCGCGATTGCCGCAGATGCGCCGGATTGTTGTCCGGTCCTTCCGCGCAATTCTCCTTAACCCACGCGAGCGCTCTCTCAAGCTCTTCTTTATCGTATATTTCCTCTTCGATTCTGCGAATCAATTCGGAACTGTCGACATATTCGTTGCGCATGCCGAGATATTCCTGAAAAAACGTATCGTTGACGATGGAGCCTGCTATTCCCATCGAGACCGAACCGATCGAGAGATACGATTTGCCGCGCATCATTGCGGCGGCCAGTCCCGCCTTGGCGAAACGAAGCAATTTGTCCCGCACGTCCGCCGGAATGGAAGTGTCGGAGGAATCTTGCACGTCCTTCCCGTATATCCCGAACGCGGGCAAGCCTTTTTGGGCGTGGCCTGCAAGCACGGCAGCCAAATAAACGGCGCCTGGCCGTTCCGTTCCGTTAAATCCCCAGATGGCCTTCGGCACGAGAGGATCCATATCCATCGTTTCCGTGCCGTAGCACCAGCAAGGAGTCACGGTAATGGATACGCCGACCCCTTCTTTCCGGAATTTGTCCGCCGTCTGGGACGCCTCGGCCACACCGCCGATGCAGCTGTCTGCAACCACGCATTCGACCGGTTCCCCGTTCGGATATCGCAGCGACTCGCTCAACAGCGCGGCTACCGATTGCGCCATCGCCATTGTTTGCGCTTCCAAAGATTCTCTTACCCCTTTGCGCCGTCCGTCAATCGTCGGCCGAATCCCGATTTTCGGAAATCCTTGCTTCCATCTGAAATGCTCGTTTGCCATCTTACATGCTCCTCCCTATCGATTGATTGTTCGCCTTGAATGTAATACAATGATGTTATCGATAACCCTATATACATGAATAATAATTGAATAAATAAAATTAAAACAAACATTATAATAGAGTTACCGATATCCCTAAAATACCAATTCGTTCTTTGTTCGTCAAGAAAAATCTGTTATGATAATGAACAGTACTTTTTAGAGGTGGGTTCATGGTTACGATTTACGATATTGCCAAAAAAGCGAACGTCTCGCCGATGACCGTGTCGCGCGTGCTCAACAATACCGGCCGGATTAGCGAAGCGACGAGAGCCAGAGTGAAAAAGATCATGGAAGAATATAATTATGTCCCGAACTCGATGGCTAGAAGCCTTGTGAAACAAGAAACGAAAATTTTCTCGCTTCTGATCACCGACATTACGAATCCGTTCTATACGACGCTGGCGCGGGGAGCGGAAGACGCCGCCAAACGGTACGGCTATAAAGTGATGTTCAGCAATAGCGATGAAGAGTTGGACAAGGAAAGCGATTATTTGGAGGCAATTCTTTCCACCAAAGTGGACGGCGTATTGTTCGCGCCCTCCGGCGATCGTTCGCTTGAGCATTTGCAAATGCTGCGCAAACATAACATACCCTTCGTCTTGCTGGACCGCGAAGTTCCCGGCATCGAATTCGACGCCGTCGTGGGGGACAGCAAAGAAGGAGCCAAAAACCTTGTCCACCATTTAATCGGTTTAGGGCACCGGAATATCGCCTTTATTAACGGATCGCTCGAAGTGTCGACGGCCAGACTGCGGCAGGAAGGATATGTAGAGGCGCTGATCTTAAACGGCATTTCCGTGAATAACGAGTGGGTCATGGAAGCCGGATACAAGCAATTTGACGCGGACGCTTGCATCGACCGGTTGCTAGCGAACGAAGAGCGGCCGACCGCCGTATTTGCCGCCAACAACCTGATTGCCGTACGCGTCATTCGCTCGCTGCGCAAACGCGGACTCCTCGTGCCGGACGATATGTCCGTCGTCTGTTTCGACGATTTGGACCCGGATATGGTCGTCGATCCGTTTCTGACGGTGGCGGCGCAGCCGGCTTACGATTTCGGCAGCATCGGCATCGGGCTTTTGATGGAACGAATTCAGGGCATTGCGGGCAAGGAATGGAGAAAGGTTATTCTTCCTTCCAAACTGATTATCCGCGATTCGGCGCAACCGCCGAAATAACGGAACAACATGAACAACCCCGTCCGGCAAGCGGGCGGGGCTAATGTATGTATAACTTTCATTACCTTTCCTGCAATTGTTTGAGATCCGAGGCCACTTTTTCGATCATTTGCACGAAAGCGTGAAGCTCTTCCGAGCTTGCCGCCTGATGACGCGCATTGACGGAAGTTTGCTCCGATTCTTGCTTGACGGTGACGAGCTTTTCCGAAATTTGCTCCAGCTTCGCTTGAATTTGCTCTTGCGCCTGACGGGACGTTAGCGCCAATTTTCTGACTTCGTTGGCCACCACTTCGAATCCTCTGCCGTGTTCGCCTGCGTGGGCCGCTTCAATGGCGGCATTCAATCCGAGAAGATGCGTTTGATTGGATATATCGCGAATCATGGTGCCCATTTCGTTGATTTCTTCCACTTCCGCGTTCAAGCTTTCAATCAATTCATGCGCATGATCTTGCGATTCCGCCGTCGTAATCGCCGTTTCGGCGATCGTTTGCGCGCTTCCGTCCAATTCTTCCATCATCGCCGCCAGTTCTTGCACGATTTGATTGATCGCGGTGAGCATATGCTGCTTTTCGTCGACCATCGATTGAATTTTGGCCGTCTCCTTCTCGTCGTATGCTTCCAGGACGAGCTGGGAATCGAAGTTGAACATTTTCGTCAACGCGTGAATGACGCTGATCCATTCGTACGGCGCTTCGTTTTTTAGCAAATCGGCAGCAATATCCAAATAGATCATATACATGCCCAAATACCAATTCGTCGTAAGTCCGATCCGGGAATGGACCGCGCCGACGCGAATCCGGTTTTGGATGAACGATTCGTCGATCGTGCCGGAGCATAATGACAGCCAATATTCGCTTTGCGTATTTTTCAAACGTTCGATCGTGCTGAACCGGTCGATAATGAGCATCAGTTCGGGCTGCTTCTCGATATGGGCGTAAAACCGTTCCACAACTTGATCCACCACTTTTTGAAAAACGGGTTGATGACTGGCAAGCAGCTTCAGATCTTCTTCCGTAATCCCCGTATAATCCAATTGCTTTTTCCGTTCCGCAGAGACGTTGATCATTCTACTCTCCCCTTTTCTTAATGCTTTTGCCGTTCCCTAGAAGCCGTATCCGCTTACAAAGAAAATCGAGCCGCTCTTTTCTTTAATATCGGATCGATCTATCTATTTTGCAATAGAAATCGGAATTATTCAACAAAAAAATGCAATGGGCTAATCGAACTACATGAAAAAAGGCGCTTCGCAGCGCCCTCTCATTATGATCGAATTAATGTCCCGTGTACCCGCTTTGGCTGCCCGTTTGGCTGCCGATTGGCGTACGGTATTGGCTGCCGAATTGGTTATTCGTATAGCTGCCGGTTTGCGTACCGAAGGCGTTAGCCGATTGCAACTGTTGGGAATAGCTCGAGAGCGTGTGCTCCAGTTGGTTGCAAATTTGCGAAATTTGCTGCAGCTGTTGGATGGCCGTATGATGTCCTTGCAATACGGACTGAATCGTTTGGACCGCTTGTCTTTCGCGTTGTGCAATCTGCTCCAATTGCACGGCATTTTGCTGCTCTTGCTGCATTAATTGCTGATACGTCTGGCTCGCTTGATTCGTTTGCTGAATCATTTGCCGAACGATGTCCTGGCATTGATGCAATTGCTGATTTCCGCCCATCATATGCATGTCGAATCCTCCTTGGAAATGTAAAATAGGCACCTTGAGTATTGTGCCACGGTACAACGCTTTTCTATGCCTCGCCGCCTTTAGCAAAATATAGAAACAACCGTTGGATCGCGCGCAAAATAAAAACACCCCCTTGCGGGAGTGCGGAGTTGCCGCGATATACTTCACGGCGAATCATCGATGCCGCTATCGGTTTAACAAGCTTCCGACATAGCGGAGCAATTCGTTCGAGCAGACGGGACAATAGCCGTGTTCGTCCATCAAACGTTTCGAGACTTCGTTGATGCGCTTTAATTGCTTCTCGTCCGGCGTTTTGGTCGAGGTCGTAATTTTGACAATATCTTTCAAGTCGGCAAACAGCTTTTTCTCGATTGCTTCCCGCAGCCTGTCATGGTTGTTGTACTCGAATTTGCGGCCTTTGCGCGAATAAGCCGAGATGCGAATCAATATTTCCTCGCGAAACGCTTTCTTCGCGTTTTCCGAAATTCCGATTTGCTCTTCGATCGAACGCATCAGCCTTTCGTCCGGTTCCATCTCTTCATCCGTAAGGGGATCGCGAATTTTGGTCCAATTGCAAAACGCTTCGATATTGTCCAAATAGTTTTCGAACAAGGTCTTGGCCGATTCTTCGAACGAATAGACGAATGCTTTCTGCACTTCTTTTTTGGCCAAGTTATCGAATTCTTTCCGGGCGATCGCTATAAAATTCAAATAACGTTCGCGCTCTTCTTTCGTAATGGAGGCGTGCTGATCCAATCCGTCCTTCAACGCCCGGAGCACGTCGAGCGCGTTGATGCACTGCAAGTCCTGCTTGATCAGCGCGCTGGAAATGCGGTTGATGACATAACGCGGATCGACGCCCGACATACCTTCCTCCACATATTCGCTCTGCATTTCTTTTAAATCCGCTTCCTTATATCCTTCCACTTCCTCGCCGTCGTACATCCGCATTTTTTTGACGAGATCCATCCCCTGTTTTTTCGTCTCCTTCAAGCGGGTCAGGATGGAGAAGATCGCCGCGGCGCGCAGCGCATGCGGAGCGATATGGATATGTTTCATATCGCTTTGCTTGATCAGCTTGGCGTATATTTTCTCTTCCTCGGACACTTTCAAATTGTACGGAATCGGCATGACGATCATGCGCGATTGGAGCGCTTCATTTTTTTTGTTGGCGATGAATGCCTTATATTCCGCCTCGTTCGTATGCGCCACGATTAGTTCATCCGCCGAAATGAGCGCAAACCTGCCTGCCTTGAAATTGCCTTCCTGCGTCAAGGACAGCAAATTCCATAGAAATTTCTCATCGCATTTCAGCATTTCCTGGAATTCCATCAACCCCCGGTTCGCCTTGTTCAATTCCCCGTCAAAACGGTACGCTCTCGGATCGGACTCCGAGCCGTATTCCGTAATGGTGGAAAAATCGATGCTTCCGGTTAAATCGGCAATATCTTGCGATTTCGGATCCGACGGGCTGAACGTACCGATTCCGATGCGGTTATCTTCGGAGATGAGCACGCGCTCGACCAAGACTTGTTCGATATCCCCGCCGTACTCCGTCTTCAGCCGCATTTGGCAGGAAGGACATAAATTCCCTTCGATTCTTACGCCGAGCTCTTCCTCCACATCCTGCCGCAGCTCATGGGGAATGAGATGAAGCGGCTCCTCCTGCATCGGGCAGCCTTTTATCGCATAGACGGCGCCGCGCTCGGTCCTTGAGAATTGCTCCAAACCGCGCTTCAGCATCGTCACGATGGTCGATTTTCCGCCGCTTACCGGCCCCATCAACAACAAAATGCGTTTGCGGACATCGAGTCTGCGGGCGGCGGAATGAAAGTATTCTTCTACCAATTTTTCAATAGCCCGATCCAAACCGAATATTTCTTTGCGAAAGAAATTGTATTGTTTATGACCGTTGGCCTCTTCCACCCCATAAGAAACGATCATTTCGTGAACTCTGGCGTGGGCGGTCATAGCCGGAGCCGGATTGTCGCGAAGCAGTTCGATATAATCCCGAAACGTTCCCGTCCAAGCTAACCTTTCACTTTCAGCCCGATGTTCCGAAATTCGTTTAAAAATGTCCATCCATCTAACCTCCCATGCTTGACGTTTCCTACTAATATCACCGGCCCTGAGGTTATCGCTGCATTCGATTAATAATAAAGTGTATTACATAACTATGCGAAGTTATTGGATTAGTTGCTCGAAATTTTGAAGCGTATGCTATAATGATGGCATTCATATGTGACGGAAGAGGGGAAGTATCGTGGCCGTTCAACATGAAACGGAGCTGTATGGTCCGATCAAACAATATTTCGAAGGATTCGGCTATGAAGTCAAGGGAGAGGTGCGGCATTGCGATTTGGTCGCCGTTGCGCCGGGGGATGGCGGCGAAGACGACGATATCGTTATCGTTGAAATGAAAAAAACGTTCAATCTCGCCCTGCTGCTGCAAGGGATCGAACGCCTGAAATCAACCGACCAAGTCTATTTGGCCGTCGAACGCAATCGGACAAAGCGCGGCGCCGTAAACCAGCGTTGGTCGGCATTGACGGGGCTATGCCGCAGGCTGGGTCTCGGGCTTATCACCGTAACGTTCTATAAAACGAAAAAACCGTTCGTGGAAGTGCTCTGCAAACCGGAGAACGCCATGAACGGGGCAAGACGGAACAAATATCGCCAATCGCGGCTCATGCTCGAGTTCAAGGAGCGCAGCGGCGATTATAATGTAGGCGGAAGCACGAAGCGCAAGCTCGTAACGGCATACCGCGAGAAGGCGCTGCACGTTGCGGCGCAGCTTCGGGAGCACGGGCAGCTCAGTCCGCGCCGGCTGCGCGATTTAACCGGGATCGGCAGCGCCGCCGCCATTCTGCAGCATAACTATTACGGCTGGTTCGAGCGGGTTTCCCGCGGCGTTTACCGGCTGACGCCGAGCGGCGAGCAGGCGCTCGCGCAATACTCCCACGTCGTGAGCGAGCTTGCGGCTGCGGAGGGCAGCGGCAACCGCCAAGAAGACGGCGGTCCGGAAGAAGTCGAATAAACGATCTTCCCGGGGCCGATTGCCGCTCGCGGCTCATACATAACCTTTCACATCAGGTCAGCTGCGCGCCGTAAATTCCTCCACCGCTTCGCTCAGCAAATTCATTCCCCGCGCCAACTGTTCGCGCGACGAATGCGTGAAATTAAGCCGCATCGTATTCCGCTTCGGTTCCGCCGCGTAGAAATCGGTGCCCGGCACGAACGCGACGCCTTTCGGGACGCTTGCGCGCAGGAGCGCCTCCGCGTCGAGGCCTTCCGGCAGCTCGACCCAAATAAACATGCCGCCCTTCGGCTCGATCCAACGCGCGTCCTGCCACACGTCCTGACGCAGCAAGCCTGCCATCACCTTCATGCGCTCCTCATATTCGTGACGAATCTTCGCAATATGGTCGTCCAGCTTGAAATGTTCCAGGCGGAGCAGTTCGCTTAGTATTTGCTGATCGATCATGCTCGAATGCAAATCGGTCGACTGCTTCGCGCGAGCCATCATTTGAATGACGCGGCGGTCGCCGATCGCCCAACCGGTGCGCAGCGCAGGCGCAACGGTTTTGCTGAACGTGCTCGTATAGACGACGGCGCTGTCTTCCGGCTGTCCGTCCAGCGACAGCAGCGTCGGCACAGGCTCATAATCGCCGAAGCTGATTTCGCCGTACGGATCGTCCTCAACAATTAAGATGTTATTCGCTTTGCATTGCCGAAGCAATTCCTTGCGTCTCTCCAAACTCCAAACTTTCCCCGCCGGATTCGAGAACGTCGGAACGACGTACGCCATTTTCGGCGAGAAACGTTTTATTTTGTCCGCCAAATCGCCAGGATCCATGCCGTCCGCATCGCTCACCACCGGAACAATGCGCGCTCCTCGGAACCGCAATGCCTGCAAACAGGCCAAATACGTAGGGTTTTCCACCAATACCGTATCTCCAGGCTCCAAATATACGCGCGCCAGCAAATCGATCGCCTGCTGCGAACCGGTCGTCAGAATCGTTTCGTCAACGCCCGCTTTCACTTGCTCGGCGGCAGCGAGACGCTCGCCGATTTGCTCCCGCAGCGTCACATATCCTTCGGTCAGCCCATACTGCAGCGCCCCGTTTCCAAGCGCGAAAATGCGCTGCGCCGCTTCCCGAATCGCTTCCGCCGGAAACAGCTCCTCGGCGGGCAATCCGCCCGCAAACGAAATCACCGATCCTCCCTGCGTCAATTTCAAGATTTCGCGCACCGACGAAGCCTTCATTTGCCGAACGCTTTCATTGAATAAATACTGCATGCCGTTCACTTCTCCCTCTCCAATCTGAAATTACTCGCTAATCTCCGTCTTTTCCATAAAAGCAACCGTCGCGAACTGGATCAGCGAAACGGCCAGCAAAATCCACGGGATCGCCCCGGCCTCCAAATTGCTTGCAAACGACAGAAAAATCACGATAGAGCAAATCCGCCCCGTATTCAAAAACGTCTCCCGCAAAATAATCGTTTCGACCCGAACGTTGTCCTTGAGCGGAAGATTGCCGATAATGCGGTACGTATACGCCGAATACGTATTCCCTTGCACCGGATTGAATATCGAGTATAATGCCAAGAAGACAAGCACCGTCCATACCGATGTATGCATAAACAGCAAGAGCGAGCCGAACGTGAAACCGAGCGCAGCCGCCGCCATATATTTGCGGGCCGAATGTTCATTGCCGATACGGGTCAGAACGTAGCTTGACGCGATGACCAATCCTGTCAGGAATACGCCGGTATAGCCGACCAAGCTTTCCTGCTTTAATTCATTATACAATAAAATGTTGGGCAGGAATAACATCGTTCCTTGCAATAAGCCGATCACGAGCCATCCGCACAGCGATTTGAGCCATCTTTTATCCCTTTTCATAATCTTCGGCACCAAATGCAAGTAATATTTGCGGTGCAGCGAAGATTTCGATTTCAAGCGGAAGCTGCCGAGCGCCGTCAAGAAAAACATGACGAACGCAATGCCGAACACGACGACATATCCGTTCAGCCCTTGGCTTAAGCTGATCAGGAAGCCGGCCAATGCGGGCCCGGCCAATCCGGCGAAATTGAAGAGAACCGAATTCATGCCCAAGTATCGAATCCGGTTTCGATTGGTTGAGACGTCGTACATCAACGTCAAATACCCTAGCCAATAAAAGGAATTCGCAATGCCGTTCAGTACGGCGAAGACGGGCATATACTCGACGACTTTCTCCCGCGCGATCAGCACAAGCAAATAAAATAGTACGGTAAAGACGATACCGAGCCGGTAAACGAGCAGCCGGTCTTTCGTCTTGGCGATCCAGCCGCCTAGCATAAAAACAATCGGAGAAACGAAGTACAGAATGATGTTGTACATTCCGTTCACGAAAATATCTTCGGTCAAACGCCATAAATACAAACTTAAAAAGACTCCTGCCATCGAAGCGCCGAGCTGATACAACCCGTGAATGGCAATCGACACTTTCGCTTCCTTTGAAAGCTTCTTATCCGGCGGCAACGGCATGCGGCTTCCGAACAGTTTCGTATTTCTCCAATTGAGAGCAAGCATCTCGCAATATCCCCTTCGCTGCCTGAAGGCAAGCATGTTGTCAAAATCTTAAGGCGATTGTATATCAGCCCCCTGTTTCCCGCAACCTCCTTTTTCACGTCAAATAAAGCGGATTCATAGACATTCGATCCCTTTGCGGGGGTCGGATGCCGTTTTTCACTGCCTGATAAGAAATTGCTTGCAAATGATGCCATTTTGACGAGCCTTGGCGGATCGTGATAAAATATGTAGCTATAAGTGCGTGTTCAAAAAGTCGACTTTTCAGCACCGAGAAGGTTGCGAGAACCCGAAGAAGGAGGAGCGGAGTGTAGGCAAAACCTACATGAGCACCGGACTTCGAGGGTGAACGCAAGATTCGATGTCGAGTTCGCTCCCAGTTCACCTTCGTGATCAAAAGTGGGCTTTTTGAACAACCTCTATAATGTGGAGTTGGGAGTGATAGAATTGGATTCTTCTTTGGAGCCGAATACCGACCAGCAAATGCAACATCGCCGGGCGACAAAGCGGAAAGGTTCCGCCAAAATCTTTTTACTAATATGGGTGTTGATGATTGGCGGCGGCGTACTCGCCACTTATCTATATAGCAATCATATGAAAGAGGAAATGCTGCAAACAATGAAAACGCAAACGGACGAACAAATCGCCGTCATGAGAGCGGATTACGAAAGCCGGATGAATACGATCGCGGGGCAACTGGATACGTTGCAGAGCAAAGTGGACTCATTTAACGAACTTCTTACCTTTACGAAAGATAACGCAAGCGATAAAACCGATAACAGCAATAAGCTGTATACCCAATTGGCCGAAGTGAAGAAGAAGCTCGATCAGCTTCAGAAACAGATGGATTTGTTAAAATGAATGTTTCCGTCAAAGAGGTCAATCGGTTTTTTATGCTTGCAAGCGCCCCGTTTCTAGGCATGCTGTTATTTATGCTGTTCTCTTCGCAGACGCTGCAGATTCGTTACGATCCCGGAGAGCCGGCAACGACCGCTGAATTCGAAGCCAGAGCGGCGCAAATCGCCGGCGATCTGGATGACGCGGCGCAAACGGCGCTTTATGTGTCGGAATCCATCCGCAATATATCGGCGCTCTATCAGAAGACGACGCAAACGATGGCTGCGATCGTCAAAGTTGCCGGCGCGCAAGCCGACCGTCCGGCGAAAATCTATAATGACCGGATCACCTCCAAGCTCGGCAAAGCATCGCAAAAGATCGAGTCGGATAAAATCCGGATGGAATTGTTTTATCTGAATCAAGATACATACAAAGGATACGCGTTAAAGGTAAAATTGAAAGATCCGAAGGCGATGACGATGGCGCTCGGCAAAGATAAGGTCGGCGGCGCGGAAACGACGCTGCAAGCGGTGAAACGGTACGGGGCGGCGGCCGGCATCAACGCGGGCGGCTTTGCCGACGGCAAAGGAAATCGTTATCCGCTCAGCACGACGGTTCTAAACGGGAAATATATCAACGGCGGATTTGAAGCGAGCTATAAAGATTTAAGCTTTGTCGGCTTAAACGAACAGGGCAAATTAATCGGCGGGAAATTCCAATCGCAGCAGCAATTGGACAAGCTGAAGCCGTCGTTTGGGGCGACATTCGTCCCCGTCTTACTGAAAAACGGCGTGAAGCTCGCTATTCCCGACAAATGGAAGTCTTCGCCCAAACGGGCGCCGCGCACCGTCATAGGCAATTATAAGGACGACCAGTTATTAATCATCGTCGCCGACGGCTACGACGAGAAAGGAAAATCGGGAGCAACGCTTGAAGAACTGCAAAATAAACTGAGCAATCTCGGCGTCATCGACGCATATAATTTGGACGGCGGCGGATCTTCCACGCTGATCTTTAACGGCAAAATCGTAAACAAACCGTCCGACGGCAAGCTTCGCCCGGTGCCGACGCATTTTTTGTTTTTCAAATAAGCATCACATAATTGCGGACATCATCGGTAAAAATAGTTCTATGAAAAAGTTCACACAATTATAATTTCCTTCATGGAACATTTTAGGTATAATAGACGTATAGTTGGAGGTGGGCGCATCGTGTCGATCAAATTTATCATTGTATTGCTCGTCATGCTCCTTTTTTTGACGGCCATATTAACATCTTCTTATAACGAAGACAAAACGAAAGGCCTGTAAACAAACGATAATGCAAAAAGCTTCCCCGCGAACCTTGTTGGGGAAGCTTTTTTCGTTGTGCTACGCATGTCTTTGCAGATGATTCATTTCGCCTAAACAGCCGGAGCAAATATGCCGCTCTTTAAATTCGTTCACACTCGTCATCGAGCCGCAAAAAATGCACTTCGGCCGATACCGTTCCAAAATAATGTGATCTCCTTGCACTAAAATCTCTACCGGATCTCCTTCATTCATTTGGTACCTTCTTCGCAACGATTTCGGCAAAACGATGCGCCCTAGTTGATCCACTTTCCTAACTACACCGGCAGGTTTCATAAGTACTGTCACCCCTCTTGTTCGATCTGAATATCGCATACCCTTGAAAACTCTACACCTACTACTTTCGCTGCCGTCTGACAAAATCCTGCTTTTCCGGCAATTTTATCTGTTACGTTTCCGAAAAATTGAAATCAAGCTGGCGCAGCGCTTCATACACGACGATCGCCGCCGAGTTGGACAAATTCAAGGAACGAACTTTGTCCGTCATCGGAATTTTCATGCATGTTTCAGCGTTGGCCGTTATCAATTCCATCGGCAAACCTTTCGTTTCTTTGCCGAACACGAGAAAATCGCCGTCTTGAAATTGAAAATCGCAGTATCGCTTGCTTGCTTTCGTCGTGGCATAAAAAAAGCGGCTACCCGCATACTTTTCTTTCAGCTCCGCAAAGGAGTCATGATACTCAATATGAACCGCGTACCAATAATCCAGGCCCGCCCGCTTTAACGTCGCGTCGTCGGTACGGAAACCGAGCGGCCGCACCAAATGCAGATGCGTTCCCGTCGCTGCGCAAGTTCTGGCGATATTGCCCGTATTCGCGGGAATTTCCGGTTCAACCAATACAATATGCAATGCCATCCGTCTATTCACCTCACATCCTTATTATTATACAACATGTCCTGTGGAATATCGATGCATATGCGTGAACGGGAGGCGATTGAATTTTTTATTGAATGTCCTTATAATATAAGCAATTCGTTGGAAGGAGTGATGTAGTATGAGCAAGACTTATACGATGGATACGATGTCACATGTCGGTGAGGCTGCGGAACTCCTCGATTGAACACCCGGACAATCGGGGACTCTCCGTAGCTTGGCTCAATTTCGCTTTTCAAGCTTTCGGAGGAGGAAACCTGATTGAATTTAAACGATTTAGGCTGGAATACGGCGTTTGCGGACGCATTTGCGCCCTATTCGGAGCAAGGATACAGCGCGGGAAGAGTGGCGCTGGAGCATAAACATTTATATACCGTCTACACGGAACAAGGAGAACTGCTTGCGGAAGTGTCGGGCAAATTCCGGTATAACGCCTACGAGCGCGGGGATTATCCCGCGGTCGGCGACTGGGTCGCGCTCGATGCGCGGCCGGCGGAAGGCAAAGGGACGATCCATGCCGTTCTGCCGCGAATGAGCAAATTTTCGCGCAAAACGGCAGGCCAGACGACGGACGAACAAATCGTCGCCGCCAATATCGATACCGTCTTTTTGGTCAATGCGTTAAATCACGATTTCAACGTGCGCAGAATCGAGCGCTATTTGATTTTAGCTTGGGAAAGCGGAGCCAATCCGGTTATTATTTTAAGCAAAAGCGATTTATGCGACGATCTATACATGCGCAAGGAACAGGTAGAGGCGATCGCTTTCGGCGTACCGATTCATGCGGTCAGTTCTACGGCGGATATCGGCTTCGACGAGCTTGCCCGTTATTTGCAGCCTGGGAAGACGGTCGCGCTGCTCGGTTCGTCCGGCGCAGGCAAATCGTCGATGGTGAACCGGCTCATCGGCCGGGAAATCCAGAAAGTAAGCGAGATTCGTACGGGAGACGACCGCGGACGGCATACGACGACGCATCGCGAATTGTTTCCGCTGCAGAGCGGCGGAATCGTCGTCGATACGCCGGGCATGCGGGAGATCCAGTTATGGGACGCGGAGGAAGGGCTGTCCGATTCCTTCCGCGATATCGAAGAGCTTGCGGCGCAATGCCATTTCAACGATTGCCGCCACGAACGGGAACCGTTATGCGCGGTCAGGGCGGCGCTGGAAGCCGGGCAACTCGATGCGCGCAGATACGCCAATTTTAATAAAATGAAAGCGGAGCTCGCCTACTTGGCGCGCAAAGAGGATACGAAATTGAAATTGTTGGAGAAGGAACGCACGAAACGATTGCATAAATCTTTGAAGCATCAACCGCATCGATGAAATCACCGTCGAAACCGAATTTGTGGACTTGATTATGGCGATCGATGCGATCAACTGCTGGAACCGAAAAGCCGTCTCCACGGGGATGTTCCCCGGTTGTTTCTCATAATATGCCGAAAAGCCGTCAGGGCAGTGCGCCCCGACGGCTTTATTGTATGGATGGACGGCAATTGGCAATTATCCGTTTCGGCGCGCAAAATCCGCCATAAAATCCGCGAGCGCCTTGCAGCTCTCGTAAGGAACGGCATTATAGGCCGAAGCGCGCAAGCCTCCTACGCTGCGATGCCCTTTCAAGCCTACAAAACCTTGCTGCTCCGAATCTTTGATGAATTGCTTCTCCAATGCCTCGCTTTGCAGGCGGAATGTGATGTTCATGATCGAACGGCTGCCCGTTTGCGCGCATCCGCGATAGAAACCTCCGCTTTGATCGATCGCATCGTAAATAAGATTCGCCTTATCCCGGTTTTTACGTTCGACTGCCGTTAATCCGCCTTGTTCCGTCAACCATTTCAAGACAAGATTGACCATATAAATCGAGAATGCAGGCGGCGTATTGTATAGGGAATTGTTGGCATAGTGCGTATCGTAACGAAGCATCGTCGGGACGTTCTTCGGCGATTCGGCAATCAAGTCTTCGCGCGCGATCACGACAGTGACGCCCGACGGGCCGAGATTTTTTTGCGCACCGGCATAGATCATGCCGAATTTGGAGACGTCGACCGGACGGCATAAAATGTCGCTCGACATATCCGCAATCAACGGTACGTCGCCGGTTTCCGGATACTGTTGAAACTGCGTTCCTTCGATCGTCTCGTTCGACGTAATGTGCAAATAGGCGGCGTTATCCGCAATTTCAATCTCGCCCGTTTCCGGAATGCGCATATAGTTGTCCGCTTCGGAGGATGCTGCGATATGGGTCTCGCCGACCAGCTTCGCTTCTTTGATCGCTTTGTTCGCCCAGCTTCCCGTCTTCACATAGCTTGCCGTTTTGCCTTCGGACAGCAGGTTTAACGGTATCATCGCAAATTGCGTGCTCGCCCCGCCCTGCAAGAACAAAATTCGATACCCTTCCGGTATGCCGAACAATTGTTGCAGCAACGTTTGGGCTTCGTTATGCACCTGCTCGTAAATGGCGCCGCGATGAGACATTTCCATAATGGACATTCCCGAATTTTGAAACTCTACAAATTCCGATTGCGCCTTTTGCAATACTTCCAACGGAAGCGCAGCCGGTCCGGCATTGAAGTTAAACGCTCTTTGACTCATATCGTCCTCTCCACCTTGTCTCTATTTTCACAAATTAGATATGGATATGATAGCAATATTCCTATCTTCGTTCAAGTAGTATTTTTACACAAATGCAGCGGATAGAAACGGCAAATTCCCGCTGCCCGGAGCCGGGCCTTTGCGGGAATTTGAAACCGAACGTACGATTATACTTTTTTCCACGTTTGAAACGCTTCGGCCGGCTCTTTCGGAGTATCGAATGTTTTGCCCATCAGAGCGGCGAGCTTCTCCAAATCTTTGAGCAAATTGGCGAATTGGTCCGGGAACAAGGATTGTACCCCGTCTCCCGTCATCGAGTTGTCGGGATCGGTATGCATTTCGATAATCAAGCCGTTCGCTCCGGCCGCCACCGACGCTTTGGACATCGTTTCAACCAATTCCCGGCGGCCCGTACCGTGGCTCGGATCGGAGATGACCGGCAAATGGCTTAATTGCTGCAATACGGGGATGGCCGTCAAATCGAGCGTGTTGCGAGTATACGTTTCGAACGTGCGGATGCCGCGTTCGCACAGCATAACGTTAGGGTTGCCACCGGCAAGAATATATTCGGCCGCATTCAATAGCTCGTCGTACGTAGCGCTGAATCCGCGCTTCAGCAGCACCGGCGCATTCGTTTGCCCGAGCTTGCGCAGCAAGTCGAAGTTCTGCATATTGCGCGTCCCTACTTGCAAAATATCCGCGTATTCCGCGCAAATGTCCACATATTCCGGCGTCATGACTTCCGTGATCGTAAGCAAGCCGTGTTTCTTGCCCGCTTCGGCCATCATGACGAGTCCTTCCACGCCGACGCCTTGGAAGCTGTAAGGGCCGGTTCTCGGCTTGAACGCTCCGCCCCGCAGCACTTGGCCGCCGGCAGCCTTGACCAGGCGGGCGATCTCGTCGATTTGCTCGGGCGATTCGACCGCGCATGGCCCGCCCATGACGGTCAGATTGTTCCCCCCGATTTTCACGCCTTTGATCTCGATAATCGTATCGTCCGGATGGAAATCGCGGCTTGCCAATTTATACGATTTCGATATTTTAATGACGTTCTCCACGTCTTTCATTTGCCGTAAATGCTCGGCCAGCGTCGGCTCCGCTGAGCCGATAATGCCGATGACCGTTCGGTCCGTGCCGCGCGATACATGCGCCTGTACGCCTGCCTTTTCAATGACGCGGACAATTTCCGCCACCCGTTCTTCCGATGTTTTGTTGGATACAATCGCGATCATGTTTAGCTCTCCCCCATGTTTCATAATTAATTCCGGTACAGCGTTTTATGGAACTTGCTTTTTACCGTTCGCTAACTCGCTTAAACGCTTCGACGCTTATACGCTTTTAAGTATTAAAGTAATTATATAAAAAGATGCGTTGAACGTCAACCTGAAATGTTGGAATCGAGAAAAAGGGGCGCAGCGCCGTGTTCCCCTGGAAAGGTCGCGCTGTGGCTCCCGCACGTTGTATGGAGTGTTTTGCTTGCGTTTCAAGCCGATTGTTCTTCAAAACACCCCCTACTGCTGCCAACGCAATGTTGTATAGAATACAACATTTGAGGACGTTTAGAGCGGAAATGGGACGTTATGTTGTAGAAATTACAATATAATCTTTTGAAAATAGTCGAAATGGCTCCCAACCTGCTTCAACTGTTGCACTTTATGCAACATACGCCCGTCCGGTGCGCCTGTTAATCGTTTTATATTGCACTTTATACAACATGCGCGCGATGACGTGGCGGCATATGACTCCGCCAAGGGAACGTTACGCAAATCAAGCCGTCCGCCATGGAGTTCCATTGCGAACGGCTTGCGCTTTGACTTCTAACGTTACTTACTTTGCTTTCTCACGGACCGTCGGAAGCAGCTTCTTCATATTGACCGTTCGGCGTAGTTCCCACGTTTCCGGATTGTCCGGATCGTATTGCTCCAAGTAGGCGATCACTTCTTTCGTGATCGGCGTCGGAGTCGAAGCTCCGGAGGTAACGCCCACTTTGCGCACGCCTTTCAGCCATTCCAAGTTCAATTCCGTAATATCCGCAATCCGGTACGCTTTCACTCCGGCGATTTCTTCGGATACTTGCGCCAAACGGTTGGAATTGTTGCTGCGCGGATCGCCGACGACGATGACCAAATCGGTTTCCTTCGCTTGTTCGGCCACCGCTTCCTGCCTTGTTTGCGTCGCGAGGCAAATTTCGTTATGAATTTCCGCGGTCGGAAACTTCTCGATCAAGCGGTTCATCAAATGCTTGATATCCCATTGGCTCATCGTCGTTTGATTCGTGATGACGATTCGTTCCGTATTTAGCGACAGTTCCGCAATTTCCTGCTCCTTCTCGATGAGATGGACATGCTCGGGCGCAATGCCGATCGCGCCTTCCGGCTCCGGATGCCCTTTTTTCCCGATATAGACGATCTCGTATCCGTCCGCCACCTTGTCGCGGATCAAATCATGGGTTCGCGTCACGTCCGGACATGTCGCGTCGACGGTCGTCAATCCCTTCTCGCGGGCAATCCGCCTTACCTCCGGCGAAACGCCGTGCGCGGTAAAAATGACCGTCCCCCGGTCTACCTGATTCAAGATGTCGAGACGGTTGTTTCCGTCCAGCGTAATGATTCCTTCCCGTTCGAACGCCTCAGTTACGTGGCTGTTATGAACGATCATTCCCAATATATAAATCGGACGCGGCAAATCCAAATTTTTGGCCGTTTGCATAGCGAGCACCATCGCGTCGACAACGCCGTAGCAATAGCCGCGGGGCGTTATTTTGACAACTTCCATCGTCGCACCTGCTTTCTATTAAGCGAAACTTCCACTATAATAACGTGTTCAAAAAGGGGACTTCTTGAACTTCCTCTATTATAGCCTATTCGAGGGCGGGAAGGGAAGCGATGGGCAGCCACACGATGAACGTCGTGCCTTTCCCCAGCGTCGTCAATACTTCCACGGAACCTTTATGCTCGTCAATAATCCATTTTGCGATCGAAAGCCCGAGCCCGGTGCCCGCAATTTTGCCGCGCGACTCGTCGGCGCGGTAGAAACGGTCGAAAATATGAGGAACCTCTTCGCGATCCATTCCGATTCCCGTATCGGCGATCCGGATCCCGATCTGGTCGCCATGGCGGACCGTATCCATCGTCACACTGCCTTCCGGCGTAAATTTAAAGGCATTTTCGATAAAAATAAACAGCATTTGCTGTAAATATTCTTTCTGCCCGTTCACGAATATCCCTTCCAAACCGGAAAAGTCGCCTGTGATCCATTCCGCCTTCCGCTCTAAAAATTGCGCCCGCCGCGCTACTTCCTCCACGATCGGTTTCAGCTCAAGCTGCTCCATCTCCATCGTAAAACCGGCGTCGGCACGCGCCAGCGCCAGCAAATCGTTCACGAGCCGGCTCATGCGCTTCGCCTCGTCGGCGATATCCCGAATCGCTTCGGCCGACATATGTTTGAGCGTCTCCTCATCCCAACGCGATTCCTGCAGTTGATTCGGTTCCCACATTTTTTCGAGCAGATCGACATTCCCGCGAATCGTCGTGAGCGGCGTACGCAATTCATGCGACGCGTCGGATACGAAGCGGCGCTGCGTCTTGTAAGCATCGTCCAGTTCGTTATAGAACGTCTCCATCCTCGACAGCATGCTATTCACCGTATCCACCAGCCGTCCGATTTCATCGTTCGGCCCTTCCCGCTTAATGCGAACGCTTAGATCGGTGCCGCTCTCGATTTGATTGGCCGCCCGGATAACATTGTCGATCGGTTTCAACGATTTGCGGGCAAGGAATAATCCGAGCGAGAAAGCGATCATAAGCGCCAGGATGGAAACGCCCGTCAATATGTTTTTCAGTTTCGCCAGCAGCAGCTCTTCCTTCACCGACAGCACGCCGATTTGAACGAGTCCGACCACCTGATTGTTCGAAGTGAGCGGCATATTGTAAATGAGGAAAGGTGCGCCCTCCACAGTAACATGTTGAAACGCTTGTACCGCTTTCGAATTTTTTTGCGGATAAGGAAAATGGAACGGTTTCAAATTAGCCGACGTCTGAATGTTGGCATTCAAATAGTTTACCGTCTGCACAAAAAATTCCTGGCTAATGAATTTGCCGACCCGGAGTTCGAACGAACCGTTCCAAAAATCGATATTCACATCGAACGGTCTTTGACTGGCCTGCGCCACGATTTTGGACTTCAAATCGCCGTATATGTTCTGGGCGACAAACCAATAAACGGCGAAGCCGCATACGATAAACGTAAACGCAACAATCGCCGAATACCATAACGTCAAGCGTAAACGAATCGACATCGTTACGAATCTCCCCTCAATACATAGCCCGCACCGCGAATCGTCTGAATGATCCGTTTGCCTCCATGCTCCTCCGTTTTTTGCCGCAGCATCGCGATATAGACTTCCAGCACGTTCGATTCGCCGCTGAAATCGTATCCCCAAATTTTTTCCATAATGATATCTCTGGCCAGCACCCGGTTCGGATTTTGCATCAGCAAATGCAGCAGTTCGAATTCCTTTGTCGTCAATTCGATTTTATGCCCGCCGCGCGTCGCTTCCCGCGTATCGAGATCAAGCGCCAAATCTTCGAACGCAAGTCTGCGGACAGGCGTCTCCGCTGCCGGCTCCGCTTTGCGGCGCAACAATGCGCGCACTCTTGCCAGCAACTCTTCCAGCGCAAACGGCTTGACCAAATAATCGTCCGCGCCGAGATCGAGCCCTTTCACCCGCGACTGCACCTCGTCCTTCGCCGTCAGCATCAAGATCGGCACGGAACTGCCCGCTTCCCTGACCCTGCGGCATACTTCCCATCCGTCAAGCTGCGGCATCATGACATCCAATATCATAATATCCGGCTCGCTCTCCGCGATCAATTTCAATCCTTCGGCGCCGTTGCGCGCCGTTACGACATGATATCCTTCGAACGCCAAACCTCTGCGCAGCATCGAGGTGATTTTCTCGTCGTCGTCGACGACCAATACGTTTGACCGCATCGGACCAACTCCCTTCCTCTCTATAATAGCGAAAAGGAAGCGAAGAAGATATGACTCCCCCGCTTCCCGTCAACACGCTTTTTGCAATTATTGCTCAATCGCGCCGAATTTGTTTTTGTCACCGATCGTCACTTTCAAGTCCATCGTTTTGCCGTCGCGGATAATATGCAGCGTAATTTGTTCGCCGACTTTTTTCGTTTGAATCGTATCGATCAAATCCTGATTCGTTTTATACTTGGTGCCGTCAATGCCTGTAATGATATCGTACGGACGAAGATCCGCATTGTATGCCGGCGATTTGAAATAGACCCGCGATACGATGGAGCCTTCTTTAAAGTCGACTCCCAATTCCTTGGCAATATCCTCAGTCATCGTTGCTAGATCCGCTCCGATGAACGGAACCGGCTCCTTGGGAATCTCTTTGTTCGCCTTGAGCGGCTCGACCACTTCAAGGATCGTTTTCGAAGGAATCGCAAAACCAATGCCTTGCCCTTGCGCGCTAACGGCAACGTTCATGCCGATCACTTCGCCGTTCGTATTGAGCAGCGGGCCGCCGGAGTTGCCCGGATTGATCGATGCGTCCGTTTGCAGCAAATTTTTGTAATTGCGGTTTTTACGTGCCTCCTGATCCGGAATGCTGATTTTGCGGTCTTTCGCGCTTAATACCCCGGCCGTCACCGTATGGTCGAATCCGAGCGGATTCCCGATCGCTACGACCCAATCGCCGACTTGGATTTGGTCCGAATCGCCCAAGTTAACGGAAGGAAAATCTTTATCCCCTTCAATTTTCAGTACGGCCAAGTCCAGATCGAAGTTGGATCCGAGCAGTTTCGCCGTAAACGGCTCTTTGTAATCCTGCAGCGTCACTTTGATCGAGTCCGCATTTCCGATCACATGCTGGTTCGTCAATATATAGCCGCTTTTATCGAAAATGAACCCCGAACCGATACCGACTTGAACCAACGAATCGTTCTTGCCGCTATCTCCGTTATCCGACTGGCCGGGGTAATTATCGCCGAAAAATTGCCGGAAAAACGGATCGTCAAAAAACGGATTGTTCGAGAAGCTCCGCCCGCCGCTGCTTTGCTTCTGGAACGTCTCGATCAGTACGACCGCCGGACTCGCCTGCTTCGCAATCGCCGCTACGTTGCCCGGTTTGTCGATCGTAAGACCGCTCGGATTGGCGCTCGCCGTCACGGCGTTCTCGCCGTTGCCGTTGCCGTTCGGCGAAGCCGTCTCGCCCGGAGTGAACCAGTTGCCGCGATCGGCGGCAAACATGAGCGTACCGACAACAAGCATTCCGGCCAAAAACGAAGCGACGATCGATTTAAACGGCGACTTCGCTTTGCCGCTGTACTGCCAATTGGGGTTCACTTGCCCCGGCGCCGGATATCCTCCGTGATTGGCGCCGCCGTTTCCCGCGGGGGCGGAAGAGTTGTAATAGGACCGCACCGGAATCGAGCGAATCGGCTCGGGCGGCGTTATATCCACATCGGACGTTTCGCCGTCTCCGGAAACCGATTTCGTTGCCTGAGGCGACTCCGGTTGAACGGACTTGAACGGTCCGTAAGAATAGTAATAGGATGGTCTTTCCTGTTCCTCTTCTTTCGCAGGCTCTTGGTCTAGGTCTTTATGATTATGAAATAAACCTTGTTCATCATTGCGTTTGTCTTCGCTCATCACGAAAACCTCCTTCAACATCGACTATATCTTCTTTACAATGATTATCATGTACTATAAACCTTAAACCAACCTTAAAAATGAGTAAAAAGAAAATAAAAGTGCGTGTTCAAAAAGTCGACTTTTCAGCACCGAGAAGGCTGCGAGAACCCGAAGAAGGAGGAGCGCAGTGTAGGCAAAACCTACATGAGCACCGGACTTCGAGGGTGAACGCAAGATTCGATGTCGAGTTCGCTCCCAGTTCATCTCCGTGATCAAAAGGGGGCTTTTTGAACAACCTCTAAAAAGCTATTCTACCCAGCCTTTGCGGTGCGCATAGATGGCAAGCTGCGTCCTGTCCTCCAGCTCGCACTTCATCAATAAATTGCTGACATGCGTTTTCACCGTCTTAATGCTGATATGGAGTTCTTCGGCAATATCTTTATTCGTTTTCCCTTCCGCGATCAAGAGCAGCACTTCTTTTTCCCTATCGGTAAGACCTTCGTCCTCCCCTTTGGCCGTTCGGGACCGTAGGCCCCGCGACAACGCCTGCGATACGTCCCCCGTCATGACCGGCATGTTGCGGTAAGCGCCTTGCAATGCGTAGATCAGCTCTTCCGCGGACACCGTTTTGAGCACATAGCTGACGGCTCCCGCCTCGATCGCTTCGACAACTTGCTCATCTTCCAAAAAGCTGGTCAAAATGACGATCCGCATATTCGGAAACTGTTCCATGATCGCCTTCGTCGCTTCAACGCCGTTCATCTTCGGCATCATCAAGTCCATCAGAATGACGTCGGGCAATCCGTCGTCAAATCCCTTCCGCAACGCGGCCAATGCTTCTTCTCCGTCTCCCGCCTCGCCGATCACTTTACATTTCGGCTCCAACATCAAATAGGTGCGAAGTCCCATACGCACCATCTCATGATCGTCAACGATCATGACTTTCATCTGTTCCATGTCCGTCTCGCTCCTCCTCGAATTTAGGGATATGCACGCGAATGGTCGTTCCCGCGCCGGGTTTGCTAATAATTTCGGCATCTCCGCCTAATTTCTCCGCTCGTTCGCGCATCGTGGACAAACCGTATGAGCCGGTTTTGTTCTCCATTTGTTGAAAGCCTTGCCCGTCGTCGCTAATAATTAACGAATATTGGCTGCCCCGCTCCGTCAACGACAAACTGACATGTTTCGCCGAAGCGTGCTTGACGATATTGGCCATCGCTTCTTGGATAATAAGAAATAACTGATGCTCCTTCCCTTCCGACATTTCCCCTTGCAGGTCGATATCTTTCTTGCCCTGCAATCCGTTCTGGCGGCAATAATCGGGAAACCAACGGTCGAGCGCTTCGGCCAGCGTCTTGTCCTCCAATTCGAGCGGACGGAGCTGGGCGATCAAGCCGCGCATTTGCTTTTGCGCCAAAAACGACATATTGATCAATTGCGCAAGCACCGCTTTAGCCCGATCCATATCCAGATCGAGCACCTTCGGCAAAGACGAGGCGGACATATGAATCGCGAACAAATGCTGGCTTACCGTATCGTGCAAATCTCTTGCCAGCCGCTTGCGTTCTTCCAGCACAGCCGTTTCCGCTGTTTTCTCCAGCTCCAACGCCTCTTGCTCGCCCAATTTTTGCAGCAATTTCATCTTCTTCTCCATCGAATCTACCATCGCGTTAAATTCATAGTATAGCCACGAAAAGGTAGGATCGTCCGAAGGAGGAATCCGTTCGGACAAATTCCCCTTGGATACTTGAAGCATACTCAGATGAAGCGTGTCGATCCGGCGTTGAATCGCCCGCGAGACCACATAACCGATAAAGACGTTCAAAATGACGATTCCGAGCAAGTAATAGATCCAAGCATGGGATTGGAAAAGTTCATCATACCATTTCAACCAACCGACGAATAAGGCCGCAATAGTCAGAACGCTTGACAAAGCGAAATATAGCAGCAATCTCCATTTCGTGCTTTTCAATATCCGTGTGATCATCTATCCTACCCTGCTCACTTTCACGTCGCCGATAAAGGTGCTGACAATGATCCGCACTTTTTTGCCGGCTTCCATGTAGTAAGGCGTTTCCGATTGCACGCTTCGCATAAAGCCTCCTTGCGATTGATCCAGCACCTTCACATCTCCGATAAAAGCGCTGGAGGAGACCGTAACGCCGACTTCCACATCGTTCGGAACGAATACTTTGACATCGCATATAAACGCTGAAATATTCACTTTTGTTTCGCCGTAAGGAATTTGCGCTTTCGTTAAATCAAGCACGGTGTCACCGATGAAATGGGAAATGTTCATCGGCCGCAACTCCCAATAATCCTGCCCCATGTGGACCTCGCCGATAAAGCCCGATTTGTTGATCGCTTTCGAATCCCATCCCCAATCGGTCCAATCGTCATGATGACTTTGGTGATGAGGATCGTCGCCGATCGGCGGCATGGACGAATCGTAATGCCGCTCTCTTGAGCGCGGTTTCAGCAGCACATATAATCCTATGAGAATCAATCCCGCCGGAATGATATATTTAATCATATCCCCGATCGAAAAGGTGTACCAACCCAAATTTTGTCCGAGAAAATAACATCCGATCGCAATCATGATGAAACCGAATAGGGAAATGGAGCGGTTGTTAGGGTGCCTGCCCGTCCCGACGAGATTGCATAACCCGATTACGATCAAAATAACCGGCCAAAACGTTCTAATCAAATCTCCTATGCTGAATGGGAGAATGCCCATTTGCCGCAATAGAAACAGTACGCCAATGCCGACAAGAAACAGTCCTCCGATCAGCCTGGAAAAAATATTTGAATTCATCTGCAACGCCCTCCGCTTGATAAACATCTTTCATTATATACAGTGTAAAGGTTGTTCAAGCAAAAAGACAGCGCCCCGGGGTTGAACTGTAAATCGGTCTCAAGACCGATTTACAAAAAGAGAGGGCATATCGTCGTTATGCCCTCTCGTCTGACAATTTATTTATTATTGTTACGTTCCGCCGTACGCCCCGCCCGTTTCGCGGCGGCATTCGTAGAAGCGGCGTCAGCCTCTTCCGCAAATTCCGCGTTAAATTTTTGGTTCACGCCCATTTTCGTATTTTTATTTTTAGCCATTTGCGCTCACCTCCACGGATATTATGCGGCGTCTTTTGGCGTTTTATGCGTAATGAAGGCTTCCTTGACCTGTTCGACCAGTTCCTCGGTCACTTTGCCGTCGCCGCGCTTCAGCACTTGGACGTTGACCGTTTTTTTGCCCCATTCTTTATATACTTGCTTCGTCGTATTATAGTAAAGATCGATTTTTTTTCCTTTAATGGCCGAGCCCGTATCGGCGACGATTCCGTAGCCGTAGCCTGGAATATAAAGAATCGTTCCCATCGGAAACACTTTCGGATCGGCGGCAATTGTCGAAATGCCCGCTTGATCGCGCCTTACTTTAATGCCCGAATACGTAATGCCGTATTCCGGATGGCCCGGTTTTTTCCCCGTCGATTCCACGCCTGCGGTATAACCGGTTGCAACGACTTTCACCGTCTCCAACACTTGATCCTGGCTCGGCGCGCTCACCGTCGTCGATTGCGGCTCCCTAGGCTTTTCTTTAACCTCCGGCGCTTCTTGCGCAATCATAAGATGGTTGCGGATATCGGATGTGTAATACGTTTCCTGAAATTTCTGTTGTTTCAAATATGAAACGACATCCGGCGGCAAACTTTGCGAATAGACGCGGCTTTCCGCCATTCCGAACATCGCAACCGCAACGGCCGCGATCACAACGATCAAGATTCGCCTCGGCAAATCGCAACATTTGGTTATCATATGGATACCTCCCCCTTATTGCGAAGGATGTCCAGGGATAACGCAAATTATACGCCGGGGCGAAATTTTTTATCTATTCCTTAGAAAATGCTGTGCGTGCGGATTTCTTCGGACAACTCGGCGATCGTCTCCTCGACCGGCTTCATGCCAATATCGCCCTGGCCCCGTTTGCGCACGGAAACGGAGCCCGCGTTCTGCTCGTTCTCGCCCACAATGAACATGTAAGGCACTTTCTCCAACTGGCCTTCGCGAATTTTGTAGCCGAGCTTTTCGTTCCGCAAATCGGCTTCTACGCGAATGCCCGCTTCTTTCAACCGCTCTTCGACCCGCTTCGCATAATCGTCGAACGCCATCGAAACCGGGAGCACCTTCGCTTGAACCGGAGCAAGCCAAAGCGGGAGCGCGCCGGCGAAGTTCTCCAGCAAAAAGGCGGTCATCCGCTCCATTGTGCTAACGATGCCGCGGTGGATCACGACAGGACGATGTTTCTGACCGTCATCGCCGACATATTCCAATTCGAACCGCTCCGGAAGCAGGAAATCAAGCTGCGCGGTGGAAAGCGTTTCTTCCTTGCCGAGCGCGGTGCGAATTTGCACGTCCAGCTTAGGGCCGTAGAACGCCGCCTCTCCTTCCGCCTCGAAGAACGGAAGCTCCAATTCCTCGACGACCTCGCGCAGCATCCGCTGCGACATTTCCCACATCTCGTCGTTTTGAAAATATTTTTCCGTATCTTGCGGATCGCGGTAAGACAACCGGAAACGGTAATCTTGAATGCCGAAATCTTCATATACTGTCCGGATCAGATTGACGACGCGGGCGAATTCTTCTTTGATCTGATCGGGACGGCAAAAGATATGCGCGTCGTTCAGCGTCATCGCGCGCACGCGATGCAAGCCCGTAAGCGCGCCGGACATTTCATAGCGATGCATCGTGCCGAGCTCCGCAATTCGGATCGGCAAGTCGCGGTAGCTTCGCATTTCGCTCTTGAACACCATCATATGATGCGGGCAGTTCATCGGGCGAAGCACCAATTCCTCGTTGTCCATGACCATGGTCGGGAACATATCTTCCTGATAATGATCCCAATGTCCCGATGTTTTGTATAATTCGACATTGGCCAGAACCGGGGTATATACGTGCTGGTATCCGAGACGTTCTTCCAAATCGACGATATAACGTTCCAGCGTGCGCCGAAGCTTCGCGCCGTTCGGCAGCCATAGCGGCAAGCCTTGTCCCACTTCGCGCGAGAAGCCGAATATTTTCAGTTCTTTGCCAAGCTTGCGATGATCCCGTTTTTTCGCTTCCTCCAAAAAATGCAAATGCTGTTCCAACTCGGATTTTTTCGCGAAGGCCGTTCCATAAATCCGCTGAAGCATTTTGTTCTTCGAATCGCCCCGCCAATAAGCGCCGGCTACGCTAAGAAGCTTGAACGCTTTGATCCGGCCGGTCGAAGGCAAATGCGGCCCGCGGCACAGATCGAAGAATTCCCCTTGATCGTACATAGTAATGACGGAATCTTCCGGCAAATCGCGAATTAGTTCCAGCTTTAAATTGTCGTGAAGCTCCGTATAAATGCGGAGCGCCTCCTCGCGGCTGACGACTCTGCGGCGGATCGGCAAATTTTCCTGCACAATCTTCTCCATTTCTTTCTCGATCTTCGCCAAGTCTTCGGGATTGAGCGAATGCTCCATATCGATATCGTAATAAAACCCGTCTTCGATGACCGGACCGATGCCGAGCTTGACGGCCTGATTGCCGTAAATCCGTTTGATCGCTTGCGCCATCAAATGCGCCGTACTATGACGGTATACTTCCAAACCGTCCTTTGAATCGAGCGTTACGATTTCGACCGCGGCGTCTTCCGTAAGCGGCGTATATAAATCGACCGTTTTACCGTTTATTTTTCCTGCGATCGCATTTTTCTTCAAGCCGCTGCTAATCGAGCCGGCTACGTCCTCAATGGTGCTTCCGCTCTCGTATTCCCGCACCGCGCCGTCCGGCAAAGTAACTTTAACTGACATGGATTTAACCTCCTCAACGTAGTGAAAGGACCTTGAAAAACAATCCTCCCTGTAGTCGCTTGAACGCAAAAAAACCCGTCCCGCAAAGGGACGAGTTGTCGACTCGTGGTTCCACCCTAATTCGATCCGGCGCTGTCCTGCAGCGGCATCGGATCCTTAAGCGCATTCGGTAACGGGAATGAATCGGCACGCCTTACTGCTCTTTCGCCCGCGGCAATCCATCCGCCTGGCGCGCAAGGTTCAAACGTGCAGCTACAAAGGGGTAAACCGCCGGCGGTTACTGGAGGAAATTGCAGCCTACGTTTCCTCTCTCTGGACAGACCGGAGGGCGATTCGTTTCTTTGTCAACGCTGTTCAAGCTCCATATAATATCAGTTATTATAAATCCATTTGCGCCGGCGGTCAAGTGCATTGATCCTGGTGCTGCTTGTCGGTGTGCAAATACGGCGCGCAGTCCGAGCAATACACGCATACTTGGACCCTGTTCTCGAATATTTGCCGAATCGTTTGAATGACCTGCTCTTCGGGATGGCGCGTATGAATATAAATGTTTTGCGGCGAAACGGAAATGAGCGTGCTGACGATCATATCCTCCATCTCCAGCTCTTGATCGGGGAGCTCGATCACGATTCCTTCCGTTTGCGTCGTTTCGATTTGAACCATATGCTCGTTGAGCAATTCGAATTGATGTCCGCCTTTATGCATCAAATGCGCGACCGGAATTTTCGTTTCCTGCAAATACACGAAATATTTCAAGAGTGCGATAAATTCGTGGTATTGCTGGTCCAATATATATTCGTCCACGGCATATTCGACGATTTCGCGCAGCTCTTTCGCATACTGTTCCATCCGAAAATGAATAAATCCGTCCAAATGCACTTTCGTATGCTTATCGCGAAAATATTGCAGAAACGAAGAGGCTACCGTTCTTTTCCGGCGATCCCGGTTTTCGTACTCGCTCATTTCGAGATCCGTCCCATTCAACAAACGCATACAGTACTCCTCGACTTGCTCTACCGCATCTGTTCCTTCGAAGCGGCATTGTTTCGCGATCATTTTCCGCAGCAGCATGCTTTCCTTTTCCTTCAAGACGTATTCCGCCAACGCATTTGCCGCTTTTTTATATATTTCTTCCGTACCGGAATCGCCGTTTGCATCGGATGAAGGTCCGTAACAGATGAAATTCGTTTCACCCGCTCGCGTCGCGAAACGAAAGTGGACTCCTTCCTCTTCTGTATGTAAATCGTCGAATTCACGGGTGAAGCAATCGTATAATTTGGAAATGTCTTTCGCGGAAGTTTCCGTCATCGATACTGTAAAAAGTTCCATGGACTCACTCCTCAACGTTTGGTATATCCGTTAACGCGATTTCTTTGATGCCTTATTCAGTATATGGGGTTTCCGAAACAGATATACGACGATGAATTTGGAAACTCCGCCGCAAGAAACAGGAAAAAACCCCGGAAAGCGTCAAGCTATCCAGGGTTAAAAGCGTAATCTAATCCGTCGAACTATTTAATTTTGCATGACGAAATCGCGCTCGACCCTCGCATTCTCGTCAAAGATTCGCAATATATTATATTTGGTATCGCGCTGCGCCGGCGTTTTCCCCGCTTCGCGGATGATTTGCAACGTCGAACCGATGTTGACTTTATGCGTTGCCCCGGCCGCGGATACGACATTCTCTTCGATCATCGTGCTGCCGAAGTCGTTGCAGCCGTAAGACAACGTTAATTTGCCGATTTCCGGCCCCATCGTAACCCAGGAAGATTGGAAATTCGGGATATTGTCAAGCGTAATGCGGCTGATCGCGAGCGTCTTCAAATATTCTTCCGGCGTCGCGCGCTCGACCCGAATATTGGTGTTATCGGGTTGGAACGTCCACGGGATGAATGCCAGGAACCCGGCGGACGGGTATTTATTCGCAATGCATTCGTCCTGCGCCTCGCGGACGCGCAGCAAATGCAGCGCACGCTCTTCCATCGATTCTCCGAATCCGATGACCATTGTGGCCGTCGTATTCATGCCGATTTTATGCGCCGTTTGCATAACGTCCATCCAATCGCGCCAGGAGCCTTTTAATTTGCTTATTTTGCTGCGCGTACGGTCGTCCAATATTTCCGCTCCGCCGCCCGGCAACGAATCGAGTCCCGCTTCGTGAAGCTCGCGAATGACTTCTTCCAGCGACAAACCGTCGGATACCTCTTTCATCTTCAAAATTTCCGCGGGAGAAAAGGAATGCATCGTAATATCGAACCGTTTCTTAATTTCCCGCAGCAAATTCGTATAGTAGCTGAACGGCAAATTCGGGTTGGTTCCGCCTTGCATCAATATTTCCGTTCCGTTCACGTCGATCGTTTCTTGTATTTTTTGGAAAATCGTCTCATCCGGCAATACATAGCCTTCCTCATGCCCCGGACGACGATAAAATGCGCAAAAGCGGCAATATACGTCGCAAATGTTGGTGTAATTAATATTTCGGCCGATAACGAACGTCGTTATCGGTTCGGGATGCCATCGCTTCATGACTTCGTTGGCGACATGGCCCATTTTCTCGACTTGATCCGATTCGAACAGCGCGATACATTCCTCCAGGCCGATCCGTTCCCCTTGCAAAGCTTTATCCAGTATACGATCTATCGAACCCATCGTAGTATAGCATCTCCCTTGTTATGAATTTTACAATATACGAATTCCGTCCGTTTGTTTCATCGTAACATAATTTGCAAAGAAAAACAGCACCTTTCGGCGCTGTCGCTTATCGAAAAAATGCAAGGTTCCTGCGCGGGCTTCCTTGACATCCTTATACAAGATCAATCTTGCAGCGCTTGGGATAAATCGTCGATCAAATCGCCGATATGCTCCAATCCTACCGAAAACCGCAGCAATCCGTCGCCGATCCCCCGCTCCAACCGAACTTCGCGCGGCATCGCCGCATGGGACATCATCGCCGGGTAGGACAAGATGCTTTCCACCGCACCCAAGCTAACGGCAACAAGCGGAATCTGCACTTTGCCGAGCACTTGCTTCGCCTTCTCTCCCGATCCGACGTCGAAGGACACGACGGCCCCGTAGCCGGACGATTGCTTCTCGTGAATGGCCCGTCCAGGATGATCTTCCAATCCCGGATAGTATACTTTGACGATATTCGGATGCTCCGCAAGCCAAGCCGCCAGCTTGCGGGCGCTCTGTTCCGAATGAGCCATACGGGCTTCGAGCGTTTTCATCCCTCGCATAAGGAGCCACGACTCCTGTACGCTGAGCACCGTCCCCATCCCGTTCTGCAGCTGCTTCAGCCGGCGGCCGAGGGACTCGCTGCCGGCGACGGCCAGCCCGGCCAGCACATCGCTATGGCCGCCTAGAAATTTGGTCGCGCTATGCAGCACGATGTCGACGCCGAGCTCGATCGGCCGTTGATGATACGGCGTCATGAACGTATTGTCGAGCAGCGTGAGCAGGCCATGCGATTTCGCCCATGTTGCGACCGCTTCGATATCTGTAATTTTCAACGTAGGATTGGACGGCGTTTCCAGGAAGACCGCTTTCGTATTCGGTTGCAAAGCCGCCTTCACCCGGTCGAGATCCGTCATATCGACAAACGTCGTTGCAATGTTCATTCGATTCAAAATCGTCGTCAGAAAACGGTAAGTCCCCCCGTAAACGTCTTCCGTCACAATGACATGATCGCCGCTGGAAAACAACATGAACGCCGTGGAAATGGCCGCCATGCCCGAAGCGAACGCGAAACCGCCCGCCCCTCCTTCCAAAACGGCAATGTATTGCTCCAAAGCGTCCCTCGTAGGATTGCCGGAACGGGAATAGTCGAACGGCGGCGGATCGTTAATGTCGCGATGATGAAATGTCGACGCTTGATATATCGGCATGCTGGACGCGCCGGTCGCCCCGTCGATCTCCCCGCCGAAATGCAGCAGCCGGGTTGCGAATCTGCGCTGCCGATCCGAAATTTGCTTCTTGTTCTGATCTTTCATATCGTCTATTCTCCTTCGATTTCCCGTCTTGCCGCTTCGATCGCCCGGCCAAGATCTTGAATGAGGTCGTCTACATGTTCGATGCCTACGGAAAAACGCAGCAATCGATCGTCGACGCCTACTTTTTCCCGTATTTCGGGCGGAATGTCGGCATGCGTTTGCACGGCCGGATAAGTCATAAGCGATTCGACGCCGCCCAAGCTTTCCGCAAAGGCGATTAAACGAATATGGCGCAGTATCGGCTCGATATACCGTTTATTTTTCATTTTGAACGAGAAGATGCCGGTGTTGCCGGAAGATTGCTTGTTCTGCACCTCGTAACCGGGATGATCCGGCAGCGCGGGATAATACACTTGTTCCACTTGCGGATGCTCCCGCAAATATTCGGCAATGCGGAGCGCGTTATATTGATGCCTTTCCATCCGCAAAGCCAGCGTTTTCATGCCGCGCATCAATTGGTAGGAATCGGACGGGCCCAGCACCGCGCCGATCGAGTTGTGCAGAAACGCCATTTGTTCGGATAACGACTGTCCTTTCGTCACAATTATGCCTGCCAACACATCGTTATGGCCGCCCAAATATTTGCTCGCGCTGTGTATGACAATATCCGCGCCGAGTTCTAGCGGACGTTGGAAGAAAGGCGTCAGAAGCGTATTGTCCACAATGGTGAGAATTTGCTTTTTGCGGGCCCATGCCGCCACCGCCCCGATATCGGTAATCATCATAAGCGGGTTCGTCGGAGTCTCGATCAGCACCGCTTTCGTATTCGGCAAACAGCTCGCCTCGAGCGCGTCGAAATCGTTCGTATCCACATAAGTGGCCGTTACGCCGAACCGGCTCATCACGCGTTCCAACAAGCGGTAGGTACCTCCGTATAAATCGAGGGAAACGATCAGGTGATCGCCTTGCCCGAACAATGCGAATATCGTCTGCAGCGCCGCCATCCCGGAGCTGCAAGCGAATCCCGCGTCTCCGCGCTCCAAATCCGCAATCGCTTCCTCCAGCACCGCGCGGGTCGGATTTTTCGTGCGGGAATAATCGAATCCCGTGCTTTCTCCCAACCGCGGATGCCGAAAGGCAGTCGCTTGATAGATGGGAAAGTTAACGGCCCCGGTTGCCGGTTCGTTTACGGAGCCGATTTGCGCCAAGCGGCTCTCTATTTTTAAATCTGACATAGGATGGTGCTCCCCCCGATCGTGGTATTCGCTCAAATCCAAGCGCCGTAGTCGACTTCGACTCCCGCATTCAGATCGTATGGCGTTTCTTGATAGACATAGTAGTTCAGCCAATTCGAGAACAACAGGTTTGCATGCGACCGCCAAGTGGAAAGCGGCGGCTTTGTCGGATCGTCGTCCGGATAATAATTTTTCGGAACCGCAATTGGAAGCCCTTTGCTAACGTCGCGGTCATACTCCCATTTTAAAGTACAAGGATCGTATTCGGAATGGCCTGTGACGAAAATTTGTTTGCCGTCTTTCGTCGCGGCGATATAGACGCCCGCTTCTTCGGATTCCGACAGAATTTCCAGCGACTCGACCGATTCGATGTCCTCTTTGCGCACTTCCGTATGCCGCGACTGCGGCACGTAGAAAATGTCGTCAAAACCGCGCAGCAGCTTGACGTTCTGCTTATTGACCGTATGGGCGAACACGCCGAAGCATTTTTCCGCGAGCGGATATTTCCGAATTCCGTAATGATAGTACAGCCCCGCTTGGGAAGCCCAACATATGTGCATGGTCGAAGTAACGTTCGACTTGCTCCATTCGAGAATTTCTTTTAATTCTTCCCAATAATTCACTTCTTCGAACTCCATTTGTTCGACCGGCGCCCCGGTGACGATCATCCCGTCAAACCGCAAATGGCGGATCTCATCAAACGTTTTATAAAAGGTTTCCAAATGTTCGGCCGACGTGTTTTTCGACTTATGCGATTTCGGATGAAGCAGCACAAATTCCACCTGCAGCGGCGTATTTCCGATTAAGCGCAATATTTGCGTTTCGGTCGTTTCTTTCGTAGGCATCAAATTTAAAATAGCAATGCGCAAAGGCCGTATATCTTGATGGTATGCCCGCGATTCATCCATAACGAAAATATTTTCTTGAATCAACACTTCTTTGGCCGGAAGCGAATCCGGAATTTTGATCGGCATAAAGCTCACTCCTTTGTCTCAAATATAAAATGAGAAAAACCTTTCTCATACGAGAAAGGTTGTCATGTTCGTTCATGAGCCTTTCTCATCTGTCAGAAGCTACGCTTCCGCAAGAATTAGCACCGTACTATACTTAATAGCCGGTTGCCGGGTTTCATTGGGCTAGTCCCTCCACCTACTCTTGATAAGAATTGCTATGCAATATTCAGTTAATTTTAATAACTACTTTAATCGAAATACAGGCGGCAGTCAAGACTTTTTCGAGCATCCGGCGTGCGAACGATTCGGCCTTGCCAACCGCCGCACATTTTGCCGGCGGACGCCATAATTTATGATAGGTCGACGTCATGATTTTGTCTTGAAACATCAATGGACGCGCGTTATACTAAACAAGTGCTTGAATAACGAAATGGAGAGGTGAAGCCGGAATGGATGGCGATCCGAGGCCGAAAGGGGTTCGCAACTTCCCGCAACTGCATAGGAACGAAGTCAGCGTTCGATGTTTGACGTCCGGTGGAACGAACCGTTATCGTTATTGCTTGCATATTCGGTAAACCGCGGCGTTATATTCGCATGCCTGATTTCTTCCTCTGCTCTTGCGCGCAATGCAAGCAGTAAGGCAATCGAAGAGGAGTGAAATCGGATGAAAATACGTTTGGTACACGACGGCGCGTTTACATTGATCGATAACATCCATCAAGCGTTGGATGCGCCGAGTCAAGGTTTTTACTGGATTGACGCCGACGTCGACGATCTTGTCGTTTTGCAGCCGTTGTTCGGCATGCATGATTTGGCGGTGGAGGATTGTTTAAGCGAAGAAGAACAACGCCCGAAAATCGAAATTCATGAGAGCCATTATTTTATCGTCATCAACAGCATTCGTTTTGACGATGAGGAAATTTTCCTGCGCGCGCTGAATATATTTCTGGGCAGGCATTACATCATTACCGTTACAAAGCAAAAAATCAACGAGCTTCGAGCGGTCAAACCGCTGCTCTGGGAACAAGAAGTCGACAAGCCCGACCGGTTCTTGTATCATCTCGTCGACCTGGTCGTAGACAACTACTTTTCCGTCGGCGATCGGATCGAAGTCCGGATCGAGAATTTGGAAGAAGATATATTGATGCATACGAAGAAAACGCATCTGAATGAAATTATCGGATTGCGAAGCGAAATTTTATGGTTGAAAAAAGTGCTTAACCCGCAAAAAGAAGTGATCGCTACATTAAATAAGAAAGATTTGAAATTGATTGACGACGAGTTGCAAAAATATTTCAGCGACATTTACGAAAACGCGGTCAAAATCTCGGAAACATTCGAGACGTACCGCGACTTGATGAGCAACTTGCGCGAAGCTTACCAATCGAGCATCGCGAACCGCGCCAACGATATTATGCGCGTATTCACCGCGATGACCGTCATCTTCCTGCCCCTAACGATTATAACGGGCATATACGGGATGAATTTCGACAATATGCCGGAGCTTCATTGGAATTTCAGCTACTACGTTGTGCTAGGCTTCATGCTGACGTTAGGCCTCGGCATGTTCTATATATTTCGCAAGAAGGATTGGTTGTAAAAGGCTATCAGCCGATATATCGGCTGATCTCGGATAAGGCCGTCCCCATCGGCAAGTTGAACCGCCGCCAGGGGACGGCCTTATGCCGGCTTATGCCGGTATGAATGGCGCTACACCGCCTGTTTCACCGCTTCGCCTTGGCGCCGGAAACGAAGCCGCAGCAAGCGAATCCGCTCATATAACAAATCGATATTGTCCGCTTTCATAATATCGTCTCCGTACGCTTGCAATAAGACAGGCTTTACATATTTATCGCCCCTCGTTTGCATCGCCTCCCAGATCAAAGCCTGTTCTTCCGCCGGCATATCCCGAAGCTCGCGTTCGATCACCGGTTCTACATCGTAGCCGTCCCGTTCAAGCTCTTCCAGCATTTGCACCAATTCGCGGCGCTGCATGCCGCACTGTTCTTGCAGTTCCGCAATGGACCGGCCTTGCTGGACCCCCTCGAGAAGGCGGCGACGCCCGGTTAGCTTGTCCATTTCCTGCTTATATTTCACTTCCTTCTGCTTGTACAGCCACTGCGTAAATTCCAGCGGATCGAGTTTCTCCTTCACCCAATCGAGCGGAAAACGATGCTCGCGCGGTACCTCTTTCGTAATTTCGATAATGCCCGTTCCGTACAATTCGACTTTGTTCTCGCCGAAACCGGGGATTTGCAGCAATTCCTCCGGCGTTTGCGGAATAAACGTGCCGATTAAGCGCAGCATTCGATTGGTGGCGACGAAATAAGGGGCTTTCTTCACGGCGGCGGCCTGCGAACGCCTCCATTGGGTCAACGCCGCATACAGCGCTTCGTTCGGATTCAAATCGCTATAGCATGCGAGCATTTGCGCGCCGTACATTTTCGACGTTTTGTCCGTACGGTCGTCCAACATCCCGTCAATAACCGGCGAATATCCTTCTCCAAGCTTCACCGCGATTCCATGGCGAAATACCGACAGAAGCTCTTGCCAAGATCCCCCCTCGTACCACACGGTTTGCTCCGCATGGCCGTCCGGTTTCGGCTCGTCCCAGAACAAATGCCACTCACCGTGCCGTTCGCAGATCGACACCTGAGCCGTAACGATCCGGTCGTGCTCCGTCCGTTTCTCCAAACTGTTCAAAAACACAATATTCATACTGCTTGCTCCTCCTTTATTCTCGTTTGAAAAAATTCCGGACAAACAAAAAACACCCCTCCTACGTCATGTAAGAGAGGTGCTTCCTCCGTCCGATTTTTCAATTACCCTTATTATACCATGCAACCGCTTCCTGTCAATCCTGCATCGAAAACTTCCGTCATGCCTCTTCGGATTGGCATCGCAGAAGGTTTATAATATAATGAGTACGAATCTACGAAACCTTAAAGGAGCTTAATGCGATGTCCATGCTGGAATTTGATTTTTTATCCGATCATACGGAAGATACGTCCACCCGATTCGTTACCTTTATCGGAAACAGCTATAAACGATTCGATCTGGCCATTACGAAAACGAACCGCTTCTACGGCAAACAACTGGTGGTCGATCTACAAAACGGAATTACGGCCATTATCGGGCCTGACGACTTGGAAGAAGAAGGCTATTTGGAGCATGTGTATAAATTATCCGAGGAAGAAGCGGCAGAATTGCGCGAATTTTTATCCCAAATCGTCGGAACGGTCAATTTTACGGATTGATTGAAGCGCAAGGCGAAGGTTCGGTCGTATAACGGGGTATCGCTTCGATCGAAGCGATTCGCTTTCGTCCGATGCGGCCGGCCTTGGCAGCGGATGAATGCGCCGCTCCCCTTTTGTCGAAATCCCCGTCGTTCAGACGGGGTTTTTATCGTTTCCGGGCTGGGGAAGGAACGCTTCCAATCCGGCGGCATTGCTTCGATTCTTAGTCGGATGAAGCGCTCGTTATCCAACATGATAGCGCAGCCCCCTGCGTCTCCCCCTATCTCGAAATAGCTCCGAAATCCGGCGTTAATCTGCGACTCGATCGCCGAACCGGGAGATTAAAAGGAAAAACCGGAGCTAACCCATAGCAGATTCGCCAATTCATGAAATCCGCACGAAATTAACTCCGTAAAATACCGCAAAATCTCACTTTCCACTCGACGAGAACAAAATAACTCCAAGTTTTACCGTTAAATAAAAGGTTCGTTCCTTATGCGTACGTCGGGCGCTATTGTTCAAGGAGCGTCTGTCTGGCCAGCGCGAGCCCGCCGCATAAGCCGGCGTTGTCCCCCAGTTTCGGCGGAACGATATATTGATCGATCCGTTCCAAAATGGCGGCATGATGCACATAACCGTTCAACAGATGCTGCACTTTCGTATGGATGAGGGGGAACATTTGCTCCTGCTTCATGACGCCGCCCCCCATGACGATAATTTCCGGCGACAGCATCAATATGCTGTTCATGAGCGCCTGCGCCAAATAATCGGCTTCCATCTCCCATGCAGGATGATCCAAGCCGAGTTCGAACCCTTTCTTGCCCCAACGCTGCTCGATCGCCGGCCCTGCCGCCACGCCTTCCAGGCAATCGCGATGATACGGGCATTTGCCCTCATATTTATCGTCCGGATGACGGCGCACAAGAATATGCCCCATCTCCGGATGCGATAAACCGTGCAGCAGGCGGCCTTCCACAATGATCCCCGCCCCGATTCCCGTGCCAACCGTAATGTACATACAGCTATCGTAACCTTGCGCCGCTCCCCAAGTCCATTCGCCCAAAGCGGCGACGTTCACGTCCGTATCGAAGCCGATCGGAACGGAAATCCGCTCTTGCAGCGCACCGAGGAAATTGTAATGTCCCCAATGCGGTTTCGGCGTACTCGTTACATAACCGTAAGTCGGGCTGTTCTTCTTCGGATCGATCGGACCGAACGATCCTACGCCAAGCGCCGCGATGTCTTTCCCGTCGAAATAATCGAATACCCGGCCGATCGTTTCTTCCGGCGTTGTAGTCGGAAAGCTGATCCGGTCGAGCACTTTGCCGTCATTCGTCCCGATTCCGCACACGAATTTCGTTCCGCCCGCTTCAATTGCTCCTAGAATGCTCATGTACCTGTTCTCCTCCTATTGTCATATCCGAACCTTCGTCATATCCGCTATTTCGATTCGTTTTTCCCGAACACCAACGCGTTGCCGATCAAGCGTCCGGGAGCGGTTACCGTTTTGCCGTCGGCAAACAGTCCGGACGAAGCTCCGCCATCCAAATTCATCGCTTGCTGAGCTCCAAGCTTCAGCATAATTTCCGCCCATTGCTTCATCGTAGCGCCGCCGACGGTCGCCAGTACGACGCTGCCGTCCTTCTTCACGGCGATACCGCTGCGCGCCCCGCCGTCCGTTACTATTTTGGAAGACGTGAAGCCTTCTTCCTTCGGATTAACGGCCAGTTTCCCGTCCTTCACAAGACGCGGGCCGGCTCCGATCGCCGTCGTTACGTTCTCCCAAGGAATTTCTTCTCCCTTAAGATTTTGATAGCTTACTTTATATTCAACGGTAGATCCGACCTCGAACCGGTCCGCCATCGAAGCTTCCACACCGACGAACACGAGCACGTAGCCGTTTTTCGGAATAGCGGCATTTTCATTATTCGTCACCTTGGTAACGACGCCGTCCTCGACGACAACGGCGTTGCCGAATTTGAAGCCGATATTCGCGCCTCGCTTGGGCGTAAATAAGATGGCGCCGTTTCCGTTCTCCTTGGGCGTACGGTTCACAAAGTAGACGTACCAACTCGCCTTCTTCTCCGCAGGCGAAGTTACCGTTCCCGATATTTTGATCCGCAAATGATCCATTAGAACGTTGCCGTCATCGGTAAAGCCGACCGCCGTTCCCGTATTGCCGATATGTTCGACCTGTCCGTTCGCTATGATCGTTCCCCACGGTTCGGGGGCGCCGCCGTACGCTTCGAAATACGTTCCGTTAATTCCGAACCGCGCGCCGGATAATTTGACGATATCTTTTAAGTGCCCCGTTTTGCCGACCACATGATTGGGCAGTCCGACGCTTGCCTGCATTTCCTTGGGCAGCGTTACGGTTTGTACGGTAAACGTGCGCTTGCCCACCGTTACTTTTTTCGTTTCCACTTTCGGTTGGAAGGACAGTTTCGCTTGCGCTGCCGCCTGTTTCGTCTCCTGCTTCGCGTTCTGTTTCGGCGGCGTTTCCGCGGCGAATGCCGTAGACGCGCATAATAGACTGAATATAGCGATCGCTGCCGCCCATTTTATTGTTGTCATAACGATTCTGCTACACCTCAATCAATTTTTGTAAGCTCTCCATTTCAAGTTCTTCGAACTTGCGTCTGATTTCGCCATGGTCCACGTTGAAAAAACACGATTCCAGATCGCATTGTACCGGCGCATCGCAACGGATCCGCGCCAAATCGCGCGATAGATGGAGCATGTCCAAATCGCTCTCGATCTTCGTCCGAACCGATTTGCTGAGCTGATCGAGATTGCTCAAAATGCCTTCGATCGACTCGAACTGCTGTATCAGCTTCAACGCCGTTTTCTCCCCGATGCCGCGCACGCCGGGATAATTGTCGCTCGTGTCGCCCATAAGCCCTTTCAAATCGACGATTTGCCGCGGCGTCAGCTGCTTCTCCTCCATTAACGATTCCACGCCATACACCATATAGTTGCCATGGCCTTTCTTCATAATGATGACGCGGATTCGCTCGTCGATCAATTGCAGCATGTCGTGATCGCCCGTCAAGATCAGCACTTCCATTTGCGGAGCGTACAATCTGGCCAACGTGCCGATGCAATCGTCCGCTTCATAGCCTTCGATGCCGACATTCGGAATGCCGAAGCTTTCCATCACTTCTTTGATCAAACTGAACTGGGGAATTAATTCGTCCGGCGCTTCCGCCCGGTTCGCCTTATAATCGTCGAATTTATCCGTCCGGAACGTCCTGCCGCCCATATCCCAGCAGCAGGCGATATGCGTCGGCTTGAACTTGCCGACCGCGTCCCAGAAATAGCGGATAAATCCATGCACCGCATTCGTCGGGACGCCGGCGCGCGTCTTCCGTATGTATCCGCCGTAAGCCGTCGCGTAGTACGCCCGAAACAGAAGGGCCATTCCGTCCACAAGCAGCAATCGCCGTTCATTCGTTTCGTTCACTCGAACTCTCTCCCAACATTGTTAACTCTAAAAAATTCGCAAAACATAGGCTAGAAGTCTAGTATATCATAATTTATAGCGGAAACAGCATGATAGAATCGGCAGCCATGCTCCAAATAACGGTAAGCCGCGAAGGGGAAGAGAACATGGCGAACATCCGGTACTGACCGAAGCTTAACTCTACCGGTCGCGCAAAAATTGTCCGATCCGCTCCACCGCCTCCAGCAATCGTTCTTCCTCCTGAACGAGCGCGATTCTAACATAGCCTTCGCCTTCCTTGCCGAAGGCGTCGCCGGGCACAACGGCCACACCCGCCCGTTCCAGCAAATCCCGCGCGAATTGGCGGGAAGACCGCTCATCCGGAATCGGAGCCCAAATAAACATCGTCGCCTTCGGGTTCGGCACGTTCCACCCGATGCTGCGCATGCCCGCGACGAGCGCGTCTCTCCTCGCTTCATATACGCCCGCCGCCGAGCCGTCCGGCCCGCTTCCGCCGGACGCGGAGGAAGACGCTTCCATTCTTGCGATATCGTCGCGCAGCGCCTTGACGCCGGCAGCCTGCACCGCCGCGAACACGCCGAAATCGATCCCGTTCTTCAGCGCGGCGATCGCATCGAGGACGTCCGCGTTGCCGACGGCGAACCCCAGCCTGACGCCTGCCATATGAAAGCTCTTCGACAACGAGTGAAGCTCGATGCTTATTTCTTTGGCTCCCTCGATTTCGAGAATGCTCGTCGGATGGAAGCCGTCGAACGCCAATTCCGAATAGGCCAAATCATGCACGATAAGCAGACCGGACTTGCGCGCGAAAGCGACCAAATCTCCAAAAAAAGCACGATCCGCCACCGCCGCGGTCGGGTTGCCGGGATAGTTCAGCAATATATATTTCGCGCGCTCCGCCGTTTCTTGCGGTATTTGATCCAATTGCGGCAGAAAGCCGTTTGCCGCGCGAAGCGGCACATAGTAAGGCCGGACCCCGGCTACCGCCAATGCCGCCGCATATATCGGATAACCCGGATCGGGCACGATCGCCGTATCGCCCGGATCGGTCAAAGCGAGCGCCAAATGGGCGAGGCCGTCCTGCGAGCCCATCAGCGCCAACACTTCGCGCTCCGGGTCCAGGCTGGCGCCAAAGCGCCGCTTGTACCATTCGGCCGCTGCCGCGCGAAACTCCCGGCTGCCGCGCGAGCCCGGATAGCCGTAGTTCTCCGGATCGCGCGCCGCTTCCGAGAGCGCGTCCATAATCCTCGCGGATGGAGGACGGTCGGGACTGCCGATGGACAAATCGATCACGTCGATTCCCCGGGCGCGCGCCGCTTCTTTCCATTGCGCCACTTCGGCGAATATGCCGCTCGCCATTCGGTTCAAGCGGGAGGAGCGCAATTGTTTCATTCTCGAAGTCAAGTCCATTGGCGTTCGTACTCCTCCGGTTTATATCCGACGGTTACCCGCTTCCCGTCGGTTACGAGCGGGCGTTTGATCAGCATGCCGTTAGAGGAAAGCAGGCGTATTTTTTCCTCTTCGGATAGGTTCGGCAGCTTGTCCTTGAGCTGCAACGCTTTATATACTTCGCCCGATGTATTAAAAAACTTTTTAATATCCAATCCGCTGATTCGAATGATTTCCGTTAATTCGGAAGGAGTCGGCGTTTCTTCGACAATATGGCGCAATTCCAGCGTTTTCCCTTTATTTTGCAACCATTTCACCGCACTGCGGCATGTACTGCATTTCGGATATTGGTATACGGTCAAATGACTCATGTCTTCACTCCATTAACATATGATTTCGTCTTGGCCTGCGGACAATATTCGGCGCAGACGCCGCATGTCTTGCGGCAAATCCGCCGTAAACCGAATGTCGCGCCGCGTGATCGGATGAATGAATCCGATGCTGCATGCATGCAGCGCATGCCGGTCGATCAAACCGTCCAAAGAAGCCATTCGCTTCGCCCGTCCATCCTCCGCCAGCCTGTCGGCATCCCATGTCTTGTACATTTTGTCGCCGATAAGCGGGCATCCGATATGTCGCATATGTACGCGTATTTGATGCGTTCTCCCCGTTTCAAGCCGCAATCCGACCAAAGAAGCATGCGAATAGGCTTCCTTCGTCTCATAATGCGTCACCGCCGCATAGCCGTCCGCGGTCACGATTCTCACATGCGGATTGCCGGGATCGCGATCGATCGGACCGGTTACGACGCCTTGCGGCTGCTCAGGATGTCCGTGTACGAGAGCGACGTATTCCTTCAACACGGCCCCGTCTATCATTTGCTCGGAAATATGCTGATGTACGTAGGGATTTTTGGCGATAACAAGCACGCCGCTCGTCTCCTGATCCAAACGGTGAACGGGTCGAAACCGGTATTTCTCGCCGCGTTCCGCCCAATAATGCACAACTCCGTTCGCAAGCGTATCCACGTAATGGCCGTGGGTGGGGTGAACGATCCTGCCCGCTTCTTTATTGACAACGAGCAAATGCTCATCTTCATATATGATTTCGAAATCGATCGGCTGCGCCAATATATCTTCCGACGTTTCCCGCTCCATGCGAATTTGCACGCAATCTCCCGCGGCGACGCGAACGCTAATATAACGGCGTTCTCCGTTGACGGTAATGCCCCGTTCCGTCAATTTCAGGCGGGAAAGCAGTTTGCGCGACACCTTCAGCCGCTTTTGCAAAATCGTCTTCAATAAAAATCCGTCCTCTTCCGGCGGAACCGAATAAGAGATCGGATCGTAATAATCGTTCGTCATGATCGTTCTCCGTAGGCATATTTTGTGTGGAACAGGTACAGTTAGCGGCTTCGCATGCGTTTCAGCTCGACGGGAATGCCTGAGGTCAGCAGAAACAGCTCGGCGCATTCCGCGGCAAGCCGCCGGTTGACCGCAGCTGCGGTATGGAAAAAAGCGGATTTCTCCGGCAGCGGATCGTCCCATCCGCCATAAAGTTCGTTGGAAACGATAACGATCATCCCTTGAAACGACATAACCGCCTCGATCATCGCTTCCGCCCGCGCCGACAGTTCGGCTTCCAACGTCGAAACGAGCGCATGGATGCGCGACAAATGCCGGTATTCCTCATAAAGCCACGACGCAATGCTATCGACGACGACAACCCGCCGCTGCGCGCGATAAATATTCGATTCCCGGTTGATTTGATCGATAACGTGCGGCAACTCGAGCCCGGCATGCATTACTTTCCATTGGAAACCGTTCGGAGCGGAACGTTCGGCTTCTCCATTCGGCTCACGGGTCGCGATATAAATGCCTTCTCTTCCCAAACCTGCAGCGTAGCGAAGCGCAAAATCCGTTTTCCCGCTGCCGATCCCGCCCGTTACCATCATCAGCAAATCGAACCCCTCCATCGTCAATTATTTTGGAACGGCTTCTCGCACGCGTCGTTATCATCGTTCTTTTAAACAATATAACATAAATGCGGAAATCAAAAAAAGAAGAAGGTTCCGGCGGAACCTTCCTCGGGAAGTCTATCGTTCGAACGATTGCCTAGCGTTAGCTTATTTTCTCGGATTATTTCTCATATATTCATTTATCTTCAAATCCAGCAGACTGCTTATCTGTATGACGGTGTCCGACGTGAAGGATTGTTCTTGCAATACCATTTGTTCCATTTGAATACGCAAAAACTGAATTTCGTCTTCCAGAGTAACCGCTGACGAAGATGACTTATTTGCATCACTTATGAGCAAATCATTTTCTACACAAATCAACACGATCCCCCCCCGGAGTAAAAATTGCCCGCCAAAATCCAATTATAGCATTTCAAAAAGACAACAAAAAGGAAAATATATGCTATATTATAACAAAATAATCCTATGATTGGTACCTTATTATAAATTATTTCTCACTTTATCCATGAATTTGCCAATTCTCTCCAAAGATTCGTTTAATTGGGCGATCGAAGTCGCATACGAACAGCGCAAAAATCCTTCTCCGCCCAAACCGAACACATCGCCCGGCACCGCCGCCACTTTCGCTTCTTCCAACAACCGATTCGCGAATTGTTCCGAAGTCATGCCGCTCGCTTGAATCGAAGGGAAAGCGTAAAACGCCCCTTGCGGCTCATGGCATTCCAGGCCGATCTCGCGGAATCCTTTCACGACGAGACGCCGGCGCTGGTTGTACGATTCGATCATCCGGTCCTTCTCTTCCATCCCGTTGCGGAGCGCCTCCAATGCGGCGACTTGCCCCATGACCGGAGCGCACATGACGGTATATTGATGAATTTTCAACATGGCGGAAATCAAATCGGGATGTCCGCAAGCGTATCCCATACGCCAGCCGGTCATCGCGAACGCTTTGGAAAATCCGCTGACGAGAATCGTCCGATCTTTCATCCCCGGCACCGAAGCGACGCTGACATGTTTCCGGTCGTATGTCAATTCGGCGTAAATTTCGTCGGAAATGACGATCAAATCGTGCTCTTCGACGACTTTCGCGATCGGAAGCAAATCTTCGTAAGACATAATGGCGCCCGTCGGATTGCTCGGGTAACATAAAATTAAAATTTTGGAGCGCGGCGTCAATTTCGCTTTTAACGATTCGACCGTGAGCTTGAACTCGTCTTTCGCGAACGTTTCAATACCTACCACTTTGCCGCCGCCGATCGACGCAATCGGCGAATAGGATATATAGGACGGCTCGGGAATCAATATTTCGTCTCCCGGCGCAATGAGCGCGCGCAACGCCAAATCGATCGCTTCGCTGCCGCCGACCGTAACCATAATTTCCTTCGCCGGATCGTATGTCACTTTGAATTGATGATGCAAGTAGTTTCCAATTTCTTCACGCAATTCGATAAGCCCGGCGTTCGACGTATATTTCGTCATCCCCCGTTCAAGCGAATACACGCATGCTTCGCGCACATGCCAAGGCGTACAAAAATCCGGTTCGCCAACACCTAACGAAATGATGTCCTTGTCTTTGCTCGCGCTCACCAAATCGAAAAACTTGCGGATACCCGACGGGGGAATGTCGCGAACGAGCGGAGACAGATAGGAGTTCATTGACGTTTGTTTTTCTTCATTTTTAATCATGGCGCAACTTCCTTTACGGCGAGATCAACAGACGGTGATCATCTTCGCGTTGTTCGAAAATAATGCCGTCCTGTTTATATTTTTTAAGAATGAAATGCGTTTTGGTCGATAACACGGATTCGATCGGAGACAGTTTGTCGGATACGAAACTTGCAACTTCCCGCAAACTTTTCCCTTCCACTTCGACGAGCAGATCGTAAGCGCCCGACATGAGGTATACGGATTTCACTTGCGGAAACAGATAGATGCGTTCGGCTATGCCTTCGAATCCGCGGCCGCGTTCGGGCGTAATTTGCACTTCGATCAGAGCCGTCACTTTATCGTCTTCCACTTTGCTCCAGTTGACGACCGTCGCATACTTGACGATGACATGTTCCTCTTCCATCTCCGCAATCGCCGCCTTCACTTCCGCTTCGGACACGCCGAGCAGCGTAGAGATCAGTTCCGCATCTCTTCTGGAATCCTCTTTAAGAATATCCAGAATTTTCATTTTGAGTTCATTCATACCCCATACCTCCAAAGAACCATAATAATAATAATACAACGAATTTGCGCGATGTGCCAACCGAAAAGCTGCTTTTTTGCCTTCGAACTTGTACGAAAAACCGTTCTCGCGGGCAGTCCGCTTAAACGGTTTTCCAATTGGCATGATGGTGAACGGATATTAACGGATCAATCTTTGGATCATCCGCTGCCGATCTTCGTCCGACAGGACGGTATTGACTTGGAAGCAGCCCGGGCATACGTAGACATGAAGCCGGAATGGCGCTTCCAACACCGGTTGGCCCAATGAAGCGGGGACATTCGGCTTAAACGAGTCGGCCCGAACCGTCTGTTCTCCCGCCAGCAGCATATATTCCCGGCAATAGATGCATTCCGGCGCTTCCTGCTGCGAATCGAGCACTTTTTCGACCGAAGCTTCGAATACCTCGGAATCGTTCTCGTCCGCGTTCTCGTCAATTTGAATTTGCAGCGTGCGGTAGCCTGTCAGCTCGTTGTTGCAATGAGGACATTCTTCTTCGGGACCGAGTTCTTCATCCCATACAATTTCCGTTTGACACCAGGGACAAATGGTATTCATCACATATCATTCCTTTATTTTGTTCTATCATTCAATATTGATCCAAAAAATAATGCCGGCCGCGAACACGATAATAGCCAGTGCGAATAACGATCCCCACAAGTATTTCATGCCTGTCCCCCCATATCAACGCTTAATATTAAGATAAACCCGCTCCGATAATATAAGATAGCGAAATCGAAATCATCATGGCGATAAAGCCGACGGCGCGATTGTCTTTTTGAATTTCATGGTCGATACGAAACACGGGCGTTACAAATTCGAACATAAAGTATGCGACTAAAAGCAGGACAAAGCCGAAGGATGCCCAGATCAACGACTCGTAAATCGAATCGCTGGCGGTAATGCAAAAGCGAAAAATGTTGCAAATTCCGAATATTTTCCCCCCGGTGGCCATGGCGACAGCCATATTGCCCTTTTTAATTTCGTCCCAGCAGCGATACTTGGTCACAAATTCGAAACAATACAAAAACACGATGAGCGCCAAGACGGCAACCGAAAAATAAGCGACCATTCCGAAATACGGATTGGCGAGCAGCGTTTCCAAATCGACTTCCACCCTGTTTCACTCCCCCGTTCCATCACTTTAATTCGACAACGGTTACCCCCGCGCCGCCTTCGCCGTAATTCCCCAAACGGTAAGATTTAATATGCCGATGCTTGCGCAAATAATCTTGAATGCCCGTGCGCAGCACTCCCGTGCCTTTTCCGTGAATAATATACACCTGCCCGAGATTGGACAGAAACGCTTCGTCGATAAACCGATCCGCCTCGATAAGCGCTTCTTCCAAATTCGAACCGCGCAAATCCAGCTCCGAACGGACATGCTCGTCGCGCGAACGTTTCACGCTGGCGACATGACGCTGTTGCTGAACTTTGGCCGGCGCCTGCTGCACAAGCTCCAAATCGTTCAAACTCACCTTCATTTTCATAATGCCCATTTGCACGATCGCCTCGCCGGACCCGGCCAATTCGACGACATGCCCCTTTTGATTCAAGCTGTACACGACAACTTCGTCGCCGGCTTCGATGTTCCGCGTTTGCTTCGCGCCGGGGCGAACCGTCTTCGCGCGTCGTTCGTTCGGCTCTGCCTCGTCAAGCTGCTTGCGCGCGGCGATCAGTTTATGCTCCTTGACGGAGGCGCCTTCTTCCTTCGCCAATTTGCGCAAATCGGCGATAATTTGCTCCGCTTCGCTCCGCGCCTTGGCGATGACGTCGCGCGCTTCTTGTTCCGCTTTGGCGAGCATTTTGTCGCGCTGCTGCTCGAATCGATCCCGTTCCCGCTCGACTTGCTGACGGAGCTTTTCCAGTTCTTGGCGGAGGCGCTGCGCCGTTTCGCGTTCGGCTTCGGCGGTAAGCCGGTTCTCTTCGAGCGAAGCGATCATGCTCTCGACGCGCAAATCCTCTTCCTTCACTTCGCCCTTCGCTCTTTCGATCATTTGCTGCGGCAAACCGAGCCGTTCGGCGATGGCGAACGCATTGCTTCGTCCCGGCACGCCGACGAGCAACCGATATGTCGGGCTTAACGTTTGGATATCGAATTCCATGCTGGCGTTAATAACGCCCTTGCGTTCATAAGCGTAAGCTTTCAGTTCGCTGTAATGGGTAGTCGCCACCATGCGGCAGCCCAAGCTGTGAATATGTTCCATAATGGCGATCGCAAGCGCCGAGCCTTCCGCCGGATCCGTACCGGCTCCCAATTCGTCGAGCAGCACCAAGCTTTTCCCCGTCATTTGCCGCAATATGTTAATGAGGTTCGTCATATGGCTTGAAAAGGTGCTTAAATTTTGCTCGATGCTCTGCTCGTCGCCGATATCGGCGTAAATCGCGTCGAATACGCAACATTGGCTGCCGTCTTCGGCAGGAATGAACAAGCCTGACATCGCCATTAAACTAAGCAAGCCGATCGTTTTCAAGGTCACCGTTTTTCCGCCGGTATTCGGTCCGGTCACAATAATCGACGTATAGGAATTGCCCAGCTCGACGTCGAGCGGAACGACTTTGTCGGTCGCGATCAACGGATGGCGTCCTTTGCGCAATTTAAGAAATCCGCGGTCGTTCATGCGCGGAAAGGAGGCCTTCATTTCATGCGCCAGCCTTGCCTTCGCGAATATAAAGTCAAGCTGGGCGAGTATATCGACATCGTAGAGCAGCATTTCCGTTTGCTCGCCGGCAAGCGAAGACAAGCGATGCAATATTTTTTCGATTTCCCGCTCTTCCTTCAACTTCGCCTCGCGCAGTTTATTGTTCATGGCAACGATCGATTCCGGCTCGATGAACAAGGTTGCGCCCGAACCGGATTGATCGTGTACGATGCCCCCGAAATGGGAACGATATTCTTGTTTCACCGGAATGACGAATCGGTCGTTGCGGATCGTAATCAGTTGCTCTTGCAGCATTTTCGCGACCGAATTCGAACGGATCATTTGCTCCAATTTCTCGCGGATTCGAACTTCGCCTGTCCGAAGCTCGCGCCGGATCGCGGCCAGCTCGCTGCTGGCATTGTCCATCACTTCGGCTTGATCGTCGATGCATGCTTTAATCGCATCCTCGAGCGGCTTCTGTTCGGATATTTGCTCGCTGAGCGCATCCAGCAAAGGAACGGGATCCTCTTCATGGATATTGGCGATAAACCGTTTCAAGCGACGGCCGCCGTAAATCGTATTCGCGATATCCAACAGCTCGTGCGTGTTCAACATTCCGCCGATTCGCGCCCGCTGCAACGCGGAACGTATGTCGGCGATGCCGCCGAACGGGGCCCCGCCCTTCAAGCGATCGACTTTATACGCTTCGTCCGTCGCTTGCAGACGGCGCTTTACGTCTTCGAGATTGCCGCTTGGGCGAAGAGATTCCGCGTATTCCTTGCCGAGACTCGTCACGGCGTGATAAGCCAATTTATTTAAAATTTTGGAAAATTCCATTGTTTTTAATATTTTGTCGTCCAAAACGATAACAACTCCCCTCGTTGTTATTATATCCGAACCAATAAGGTTTAGCTATTCCACTCCTTACGAATCCTTCCACTAATAGAAGTTTGGCCTTCGGGTACAATAATGGTTGAATCGAGTCTTACTCATCAGTTCACGAACCTTTGCAAGAGCGGAGGAATATCGATCTTAAGGAGGAATTTCACATGACTTTTCTGAGACATGTCGTTCGTTTCGTTGTCTCAGCAATTGTGCTCATGGTGGTCGGATGGCTCGTTCCGGCATTTCATGTCGGCGGATTTTGGAGCGCCTTGGTGCTGGCCCTTGTCATCGCTTTGTTCGGCTGGATCATCGAAGGCATATTCGGCAAAAAAGTAACGCCGTTCGGTCGAGGCATCGTCGGCTTTCTAGCGAGTGCGCTCGTCATTTGGGTCGCGCAGTTCTTCGTCGGCGGAGTCAGCGTTTCGATTATCGGAGCCATTCTGGCCGCTTTGGTAATCGGGATTATCGACTTGTTCATCCCCATCAGCACCCCGTACGAAGCCGGACGTTAATCTTTCGTTTACGATGCCGGCAATCGCCAGGATCCCCCTGCTTCACGATGCAGGGGAATTTTTTTTGTTTTATGCCCCTTTTACGGCGCAAACCCTCTTTCCATAAAAGCCAAAGTCTGGTATATTGAATTAAATACCAGTAAGGAGGTCGGAATTATGGGTGATGTGCAAACTAAAGTTGCCATCGTTACCGGAGCCGGAACCGGACTCGGTAAAGCGGCGGCGATTGCTTTGGCGAAAGAAGGGGCGAACGTCGTCGCCATTGGACGAAGGCTGCCGAAAATAACGGAGACGGTGCAAGAAATCGGCTATTTCGGCGGAAGCGCAATCGCCGTCAGGGCCGACGTGTCGGTCGAGTCGGATGTGAGGCATGCGGTGGAAACCGCCCTTGCGGGCTATCATCGAGTCGATATTCTTGTCAACAATGCCGCCGTGTTGGATATCGCGAATATATTCGATACGGAGCCCGACGAATGGCGGCGTCAAATCGACGTCAATTTGACCGGTCCGTTCCTCATGACCAAAGCCGCGCTTCCGATCATGCGACGGCAGAAATACGGCCGCATCGTCAACATTACGTCGTCTCTTGCCGCGAACGGCGCCGGCGGCTACGGCGCTTACAGCGCCGCGAAAGCCGGTTTGGAATCGCTCACCCGCACGGTCGCCGACGAAGAATCGAACTATAACATACTAGCCAATCTATTCGATCCCGGCATGATCAAGTCGGAAATGCACGGCACCGGGAAAGACCCGGCAACCGTAGCGGCGGAAATCGTCCGGCTGGCTTCGCTTCCGGTTTACGGTTTCTCGGGCGAGAAAATTATTTATTCGTAATATGCTCGACAAACTGCAACGTTGCCGCGACAAGATCCGGGAACAACCGCACCACCTGACCCGCCGCCCATGAGCCGCTCAAGAGCGTTTGAATGTTCGGCGATTCGAACAAGCGCATAATAAAGACAATGAAGGCAATCAATACGCAGCTTTCGACGAAAGCAAGCAAAGCTCCGCACCATCGGTTCAATCGATGAATGCCCGGAGCTTTTGCAATCACGGTCAATATTTTGCCCACGATCGTCAAGCCGAATTTCGCGAGAACGAACAAACCGATAAACGCGAGAATGTCGGCAAACGTCGCGTTCAAACGAATCGTTCGCTGCAGCCATGGGGCTACGTCGTCGTAATACATCACCGCCGCGATAAAGGCGATGAATATCCCGAATACGGAAATGAGCGAATGAACGAATCCGCGAATATAGCCGTAGATGCAAGCCGCAACGACGACCCCGAATATCATTAAATCCAATGTATTAAAAGTCACTCTGCTCCCCTTCGTTTCTGTCCAATCCATGTTCTAAACGAAACGCCCGCGGCCATCGCGAAAGAAGGCGACGAAACGTCATCGATCTTGTTCAATCAGCTCGATCCACTCGTTATATTCGTTCTGCAGCTTGGCGTATTCCTCCTGCAGTTGGCTGTACGCTTCCGACGTTTCCTTCGCTTTCTCCGTCTCCATCTCATGTTCCACTTGCAATAGACGGTATTGATGCGATACAAGTTCGAATTGTTCTTTTAAAGAATCGAGCTCCTCGTTCGCGGCGTCCAGACGCTGCTTCAACGAGCCGTATTCCGATTCGGCTTTCGCTTGCAGCGCTTCATATCTTTCGTTGGAACGTTGTTCCAGGGCGTCGTACTTTTCCTTTTCGCTCCGTTTCAACGCTTCATATTGTTTTTGCGCTTCTGTCTTCATCCGATCCCGCTCCTGCGCGGAACTCCGCTCCAACTGCTCATACCGTTCCCTTGAAGTCCGTTCGAGTTCCTCGTACTGTTCCTTGGAACGCAACTCCAAATCCGCGGACTGCTCCTGAGCGGCCAATTCCAATTCGGACAATTTTTGTTTCCATTGTTTGTCCAAAGCCGCCAATTGTTCCTGCGACCGCTTCTGCAATTCTTCATATTGATCTTGCGAGCGCTGCTCCAACTCGGAATATTGTTCTTGCGAACGTTTTTCCAGCTCTTCGTACTGCGCTTTCGACCGTTTTTCCAACGCGTCGTACTTCGCCAAATGTTCGTTGGAGCGCCGCTTCCATTGTTCCACCAATTCCTTCAGCCGTGCTTCTTCCGCTTTCCAGCCGCTCTCGCGCTGCTGCAGCTTCTCATTATGTTCCTTCAACGATTGCTGGCTCTGCTTCGTTTTGTGAAGTTCATCCTGCAAACGGCTATGATTGGATTCCAGCAGCTTGCAACGTTCCTTCGTCTTATTCGACTGCGATCTCGCCTCTTCCAGCTGGCGTTCCAGTTCTCCGACGCGAGCTTTCAATTGGCTTGTTTGTCCTGCGGCAGCTTGTTCGCCTTCGCGCGCTTGCGCAAGCGACCGCTGCAGTTCGGCCGTTTGGGCCGTTTGGCCTTTCAATTTATCGTCCTGTTTCGCCATCGCTTCCCGCTGTTGCTCCAATTCGGCGCGCAGCCGGCCCAGTTCCTGCTGCAGCCGCTCGTTCTCCGCTTGGACGGCCTGAAGCTGCTGCTGTTCGTGCTTGCTGCGCATCGCTTGTTCCGCTTGCTCCTGCTTGCTTCGCATCACTTGCTCGGCCATATGCACGGCCGCAAGTACGGCGATGCGAGGCATATCCAGCCGCGAATTGCTTTTCGCAATTTGATGCATATGTTCGTCGACATATGCCGCTACATTTTTTACATAATCCGTGCTAGAGGCTCCGACAAGCTTATATTGTGATCCATATATATCAACGGTGACTCGTGTTCGGTCTGTTGCTGCCATGGCCGCGCCCTCCTTCAATTCGTCTACGAATACAGCCACATCGATTCGTCTAGTAAACATTTCGATGCGGCTGTACCGTTTTCCTGCTATTTTCTTAATTCTGCGGCAAAAGTTTGCTCCAAATTCGCCACGATTTGGCTATTGATTTCATTCACCTCTTCATCGGTCAGCGTACGCTCCGGATGGCGGTATACGAGTGAGATCGCCACGCTCTTCTTGCCGGCTCCGAGCTTCTCGCCCGTATAGACGTCGAATACATGCACCGATTCAAGCAAATCGCCGGCGGTCTCCTTCGCCGTTTGCACGACTTGGCCGACTTCGATCTCTTGCGCCAGCACGATCGCGAGGTCGCGTTCGACCGACGGATAGCGCGGCAGCGCCCGGTATTCGATCGAGAAATCGGCGGCGGCGTACAGCGGCTCGAGCGCGATTTCGAACACGTACGTATCGCCCAAATCTTTCGCATGCTGCAATTCCGGATGAATTTGGCCGATCGTTCCCAAATATTGTTCTTCGCCTTGCCCGGTCAAGTATACGGATGCCGAGCGTCCGGGGTGGAACCCTTGCGGTTTGTTCGCTTCGTAGCGAACCCGATCGGCGATGCCCAGATAAGCGAATACGGCATCCAAAATGCCTTTCAAATCGAAGAAATCGCAAGGCTCCGCTTTGACGTTCCACTGAGCGGCTTCGCGGCGGCCCGCGAGCAATAGAGCCAGCATCGGATTTTCCTGCGGCAATTTCGTTAAGGCCGCTTCTTCGGTGGCGAAGCTGTGCCCGATTTCAAAGATGGCGATATCTTCTTGCTTGCGGTTGCGATTGTAAGCGGCGATATCGAGCAAATTCGGCAGCAGGCTGGTGCGCAATACGCTCCGCTCCTCGCTCATCGGCATCGCGACGCGGATCGGCCGCAGCGTCTCGGAAGCTGCCGCGAATAACCCCGTATGGCCCGGATGCGTAAAGGAATAGCTGATGACTTCCTGAATGCCGCCGCTAGTCAGCAATTCGCGCAACGCGCGTCTAATTTTTTGCTCTTTCGTATATCCGCCCGGCGTCGTCGCGCCTTCGATCGGCGTTGTCGGAATCCGGTCGTAGCCGTATAAACGCGCAACTTCTTCGATCAAGTCGACGTCAAGCGCGATGTCTCCGCGGCGTTTCGGGACGCTCACTTCCAATACTCCGCCGTCCAGTTCTTCATATTCAAACTGCAGCCTTTCCAAGATCGATTTCACTTCCGCGAGCGTAAACGACGTGCCGAGATGCCGGTTTACTTTATCCAGGGCGACGCGAACGATGGTCGGCTCCGGCAACGAAACGACCGCTTCCACAATGCCTCCGGCCACCGCCCCACCGGCGTAGCGTTCCATCAATGAGGCGGCGCGGTTCAAAGCGGGAACGACCGCTTCCGGATTGACTTCTTTCTCGAAGCGGGCGCTGGCTTCGGAGCGCAATCCGAGCTGACGCGACGTCTTGCGAATCGTTCCGCCGTCGAATTTGGCCGATTCCAGCACAATGTTCACCGTCGCATCCGTCACTTCCGAATTGGCGCCGCCCATCACGCCGGCCAGCCCGACCGGCTTCTCGCCGTCGGTAATTAACAGCATATGCGGCTCCAGCTTGCGTTCCTGATCGTCGAGCGTAACGAGCGTCTCGCCTGCGCGGGCGAGACGGACGTCGATTTGTCCGCCGGCCAATCGGTCGGCGTCGAACGCATGCAGCGGTTGGCCGTACTCAAGCATTACATAGTTCGTGATGTCTACAATATTATTGATCGGTCGTACGCCCGCCGCGATCAGCCGGTTTTGCATCCATTGCGGAGACGGGCCGATCTTCACGCCGGCGATGTACCGCGCCGTATATCGGCTGCATTGCTCGCGTGCCGTAATGGTAACGCGAACGCGGTCGCTTGCCCGCACGGCGCTCTCCGTCATGTCCTTGTCCGGTTGCGGCAGCTTTACATCGCGTCCCAGAATCGCCCCAACCTCATAAGCGACGCCGATCATGCTCAAGCAATCCGAGCGGTTAGGCGTCAGATCGAGTTCCAGCACGTCGTCGCCGAGCGCAAGCACGTCGATGATCGATGCGCCGATTTCCGTATTGTCCGGCAGCACAAGAATGCCTTCCTGCTGTTCCTTGGGCAGCAGCTTGTCGTTCATGCCCAGTTCTTTCGCCGAGCAGATCATTCCTTGCGACTCCACGCCGCGCAGCTTCGCCTTCTTGATTTGCAATCCGCCGGGCAGAGCCGCTCCGACCAATGCGACCGGCACTTTCTGTCCTGCCGCCACGTTTTTCGCGCCGCAAACGATTTGCAGTTCTTCGCCCGTACCCGCGTCCACGGTACATACGTTCAACTTGTCCGCATCCGGATGTTTTTCCTTCGTCTTTACGTAACCGGCAACAACTTGGGTTACGCCTTGATTCCGATGTTCGACAACGTCGATTTCGATGCCGGCCTGCCTAATTTTATCCGCCAGTTCCTCGGCCGTTACGCCGCTTAAATCGATATATTCAGACAACCATTGATAGGATACTTTCATCGTACGCTCACTTCCTTTTATTCATGAATTATATGCGCGCAAATTGGGACAAGAAACGCAGATCGTTCGTATACAGATGGCGAATATCGTCGATGCCGTATTTCAGCATCGCGATCCGGTCCGGCCCCATACCGAACGCGAAGCCGCTGTACACTTCCGGGTCGTACCCGCCTTTGCGCAGCACTTCCGGATGAACCATGCCGGAACCTAATATTTCAAGCCAGCCGGTATGTTTGCAGATGCGGCAGCCGCTGCCCCCGCATTTCGCGCAAGTGACATCCACCTCGGCGCTCGGTTCGGTAAACGGGAAGAAGCTCGGACGCAAACGAATTTGCGTATTTGGGCCGAACATTTCGCGCACGAATTGAAGCAGCGTTCCTTTCAAGTCGCTCATGCGAATGTTTTTGTCGATCACCAAACCTTCGATTTGATAAAATTGGAACGAATGCGTCGCATCGTCGTCGTCGCGGCGGTACACTTTCCCCGGGCAAATGATTTTCACAGGCACTTCGCCTTTCATCGCTTCCATCGTGCGAATCTGTACCGGCGAAGTTTGCGTACGCATCAAAATTTCTTCCGAAATATAGAACGAATCCTGCATATCGCGCGCAGGATGGTTTTTCGGCAAGTTCAACGCTTCGAAATTGTAATAATCCTGCTCCACTTCCGGGCCTTCCGCGATTTTGTATCCCATGCCGATAAAAATATCTTCGATTTCATGGATCACCTTCTGAAGCGGATGCATCGCTCCGACACGCATCGGTCTGCCTGGCAGCGTCACATCGACCGTTTCCGCCTGCAACCTCTTTTCCGTTTCTTCTTTCAAAAAGCGTTCCTGATGGGCCGAAATCACTTGTTCGATCGCCGCGCGCACCTCGTTGGCCACCTGGCCGATGATCGGGCGTTCTTCCGCGCTGAGCCCGCCCATGCCGCGCAGCACTTCCGTCAATTCTCCCTTTTTGCCAAGATATTTCACCCGCAAATCGTTCAATTGCTGCGGATCGTCGACTTGCTGCAATTTTGCGAGCGCTTCGGCTTTTAATGCTTCCAGTCTTTCCTTCATGAATCGATCTCCTCCTTCGTTCTGCTGTGCAACATGTTCCGTCTTGTTCCGTCATTCCTGTCTGCCGTTGCAACAAAAAAGGCCTTTTCTCCCGTAAGGGACGAAAAGACCGTGGTACCACCCTTGTTAGAGAATCGCCGTACCTCCGCCGCAGGAAATATGCGAACAAAACCATTTGCGGCGCGCCAATTCTCTCACTCGATCGATTAACGGCTCGAAACCGGTATCCTCTACTTCGGCGTTGCCGGTTCAAGGAACTGCTCCGGAGCGAACTTCGGCAGCCTGATTCTGTAGAGACGCTCTCAATCTGCGGCATCTCCTCCCTGTATAGAGGCGCTGCTTACTCTTCTCCATCGTTGCATTTGAATAGTGTATACGTTACAAGCTATTATATGCAAACCTAAGCTAGATTGCAAGCGTATTACCCCGGTGCAGCCGCTTGCCGCAAGAGCGGATCTTCTTCCGCCGGCGGGAACGACCGGGAACCGGGATTCGTATTGTACAAAGTACAACATTTGCGCCCCTTTCCTCACGGCAATGATGCTAATGTTGTAAAATGTGCAACGTTCCAATTCGATTCGGGCGGAATTGCCGCTTTTCATTGCGGTTTTGTTGCACAATATGCAGCATAGCGCCCCGTTCCGCCCTTCCGCCATTCAACATGTTGTATATCGTACATCTTGCGCAGCGCGGCAATTATGTCCGGGCTTCGAATTCGATCTGTTCGATCCGGATCGGAAGCTTGCCGTTAGGAACTTCGATCGTCACCGTCTCATCCTTTCCGGCAAGCAGCAATTGCGAACCCATCGGCGACAGAAAGGAAATGCCCCCGCCGTCAATATTCGCTTGATCCGGAAAACAAATCGTAAGCGTATCGGTTCCTCCCGTATCCAAATCGCAAATCGTAACGGTACTGCCGATGACGACTATATCGGTCGACCGCAGCCCGCTCTCTCCGGTCTCCTCAATAAGCTGTTGAACCCGTGACGTATACCGGGACAGCAAGGAGTCGGTCTTCGCGCGGGCCGGATGCTCGGGCTGCGGATAATGCGTATCGATAAACTCCAATTTCCTTTCCTTAAAATAGGAGAGTTGTTCCTTTAAATAGCGGACGATATCGTTATCTTTCATACGGATAATCCTTCTTTCGAAATAATACTTTCCAATCGGTTCGTTACATTTGCGGCAGCATCTTAACGCCGCGCTCCATCGGAGAACCGCATAACGGGCAGTCAAGCTCCTCCGGTTTCTCGTCAAACGTAAATTCCGCGCGCATCCAACCGTTGCAAGCCGCATGCGTGCAAATCCACACATCGGTTTCCGTTTCGGAAGGCCGTTGCTTTTCTTTCTTACGGTACATCGCTAAATCTCCTTGTTGTAAGCGTTTTCTGTAGTGTATTGTCCCAAATAGCAAAAACCATCGCATCACCGTCCCGTTTGATTTTCACCATTTAATGTAAATTGCAATAAATATGCACGAAGGCATCCCGCCCAGTAAGGGCGGAATGCCTCGTTTCATTCAGATTATCATTTTAGGAATGATTTGTCAACGTTTCCTCATGTCTCCACAAGCGACCTTCTCAGTGCTGAAAAGTTGACTTTTTGAACTCGCAGTTATCGTTATTCGAACGTCAATAATACGCCCGTCTTATCGTCGGATTTTTTAAATCTCGGGTAACGCTGGCATTCCGGATCGGACTCCTCCAAATCGATCAGCCATTCGGCGTATCCGCGAAGCGACTTGTCCCGAACGAGCCGCACCAACGTCTCCATTCCCGCCGTTCGCTCCGCCTCCGAAAGCTCGTAGCCTGCCGGCAAGAACAGGCCGTCCGTCACAATGAGCAGCCCCGACAATTGAATGCGGCTGATCCGGCCGTACTCGAGAAACTCGGCCAGTTCCGGTTCCCCGCTGAGCACCGCATACCCGTCCAACGTATTCATCGTTCTTTTATTATACAAAATCGTCGGTTCGACCAGTTTGCGCAATTGTTCGCGCGTCGTCATTCCTTGCTTGACGCCGTCTTCCCACATCCGTTTCGTTTGCTGGTCGATATGATCGACCTGATCGTAGGAAACGGTGCGAATGGAGCCGTCTTTATAAAACGCGGCAATCATGCAATCGCCCGCTTGCGCGTATTCGATATTGTTCTCCCCGATGCGTACGGCCGCCACGCCCGTCGTCCATAGATCTTCCTTCCGCGCGACGTCGATGCCGTGCTCCGCCATCTCCTCCCGCAACCGGGCATTGGCCCGCAATACCGCGCTATGCAGCGGGACGCTGTCCAGATCGCTTGCCGCCAAACGTTCCAATTCCCGCTTGACCAGTTGCGACGCCAAATATCCTCCGGTTTCGCCGTTCGGGCCGCGGAAAGGCCTAAGCGACGTCGCGCCGTCCAGCACGCCGAACAAACGAACCGATTCGTTCATAATTAAAGCGTCTTCGTTCCACTCGTTGCTCCCCTTTATCGTCAACGTTTCCACCTTCACGAGTGAATTCCCCCTTTATTATGCCACTATTTCAGTCATGGGCGGCGGCGCCCGGCATTAACGGGCCGTATTCCGCCATTCGATGCGCATAAGGCGCAAGCTCCAGTTCGGCGTTCGACTCAAGCTTTTCCGTTATTTCCGCCAGCCGCTCCCATCGTTCCATATCGTCCGCGCTCGGGAACATGCTGGCGAAATCCCGTTGCAGCCGGATCACCGTACGTTCCCTTGGCCCCAGCGCTTCATCCAGAGCCATACGATCGATCGCGGCAAGCCGGGAAGGAATCTTCCCCGTTCGCTGAAGCATGCCAAGCTGCGCGTCGATGTTCGTCATATATTCCATCAGCCGAAGCGCCAGCCGTTCCTGTTCCGGCAATGCCCGCAGCATGGCTAGTCCGCTCGCGTTCGGCGTCCACTGCTGTCCCTCGAACAATGGGAACGGCAAAACGCCGTATTGAAATTTTCCCCCGATATACCGGTCGAGCAGCGGCATTTTGCGTGACGAGCTAATCAGCATGCCGACATCGCCGTCGATAAAATCGCTCAGCGCGAAATGATGTTGAAGCGGCTTCATCACTTCGTCCTCGAACACGAACTGCTGCCACATCCGAAACGCCCTTAACCAGCTGTCTTCGCCGCGCGGCGAAGACGCGCTTCCCGCCCAGTTCAATAAATACCACGGCGTATCGGAATCGACCGCAAGGCCCCAATGTTCGACGATGCCGTCGCCGTTTATGTCTACCGTCAGCTTCTTCGCCGCTTGCGTCATGCCGTAGACGTTCGACACGAACGAAGAAGGATTGAGATCGGCATGTCTCGCCATGTCGCCGTTATAATAAATGACCGGAACTTCCCCGCCGACAGGGAGAGCCCACCGGTATTGATTATACGTGAACGGGGCGAGCATCGCGGGATGAAATCCGAGCCACGCGTCCGCCCCGAACCGGTCGTCCAACTGCGCCAGCATGCCGCTGTCCGCCAGTTGGGCCAGTCCGTACATCCCGCCGATTTCGGCGAGTTGAGGCGCCGCGTTCGCGGAAATGGCCGCGCTCAATTCTTCGTACAGCTGCCCCGCCGAACGAAATACTCTTACTTCCGCATGGAATTCCGGATTTTCGGCTTCAAATTCGTTGATGTACTCGACCAGTTCCTTCGTATAAATCCAACATTCGATCGAGACGGGCGCTCCCGTTTCTTGCTCGGCCACCCGATTCGGCGTTTGCAGCAGCCATACGCTTACAATCGCCAGCGCCGCGAGCGCCGTACCAAGCGCCAGTCCGATGAACCGTTTCTTTCTGCCTTTCGGCCGGATTGCTTGCATCAGTTTCCCCCCGGATCCATCCGTTCTGCGCCTATTATACCGCAAAACCGGCGTTCCGGCTTCAGCCGCTATACTTGCAAATCTTTTTTGCCGGTCAGCTTATTGGCAATCAACAGCGAGATGAGCGTGGAAATCGATAAGATAGAAGCGAGCGCCGCCCCCGTGCCGTAATTGGATGTAAACACTTCGCTATAGATAGTCACCGATATGGTCGCGGTCGCGCCGTAATAAAGGACGATCGTCGAGCTTAGTTCGTTAATCGTCGTGACCCAGCTCAGTATGGCTCCCGATAATACGCCGGGAATCATGAGCCGGCCCGTCGTCTTGAAGAAGGTCTTCATCGGCGGAACGCCAAGACTGATGGAAGCTTCCTCCACCCCGCGATCCAATCCTTGCAAAATAGCGGTACTGGAGCGGATCGTATACGGCAGCTTCCGCACGACATAGGCGACGACGAGAATGATCCACGTGCCCGTCAATACGAGGGGCGGTTTATTGAACGCAATAATTAAGCTGATCCCGAGCACCGTTCCCGGCATGACGTAAGGAATCATAATCAATCCGTCCAGCGTTGCCGTTAGCTTGGAAGAGCGTCGGACAAGCACGTAAGCCAGCAGCATGCCGAACACGATCATAATGACGATCGCGATCAACGAGAAACTGTACGTGTTCATAATCGCCCGCGGCACCCGGTACAAAATTTCTCTGTAGCTATCGAGACTGAAGCCGCGATGGAATACCGGGCCTTTCGTTTTAATGAACGAAGTCACGATGACGGTTGCCTGCGGAATCATCGAAACGCAGACAACGAGCAACGCTCCGATCGTAATCAAAATGCGCGGCGTCTTGCGCAATTTCACCACTTTCGGCGTTCTCATGCCGGACATGGCGTAATTTTTGCGCGACACGAAATAGCGCTGCAAGAATAAGATCGTGGTAGAGCATAGGATCAAAACGACGCTGAGCGTACTGGCCATCGCCGGGTTGCCGCCCATTTCGCTAATGAACTGCTCGTAAGCGAGAATCGGGAGCACTTTGAACCCTTGGCCAAGCAGCATCGGCGTGCCGAAATCGGCAAACGATGCCATAAACACCATAAGCGCGCCCGCGGACAAGGTCGGGAAGATGAGCGGCAGCGTAATGCTCCATAAACGCCGGAAGCTGGAACGGCCGAGACTCTCCGCCGCCTCCTCGAGCGAGGTGTCGATCGTCTTCAGCGCCCCCGAAACGTATAAATAAATATGCGGATAAAATTGCAGCGTGAAGACGAATACGATGCCTTGCCAGCCGTACACCGAGCCGAACGGAATGCCGATATCGTTCAAGAAGCGGGTAATAAACCCGTTGTTGCCGAGCATCAAAATCCACGAATAGGCGCCGATAAACGGCGGGGAAAGCAGCGACATGATGATTAAAATATTGATGAGCCCTTTGCAGGCGATATTATACCGGGTCGTCACGTAAGCCATCGGCACCCCGATCAAAATCGCGAACACGGTCGCAAGCCCGGATACCATAAAGCTGTTAAGCAAGGCGCTGCGGAAATATTTCAACCTGAAAAAGTCGGCGTAGTTCGAAAAGGAAAATTTGCCGTCCTCGTTGTACAAGCTGGAAAAAAACAGGCTGAACAGCGGGTAAATGACGAATGCAAAGAAAAAAATGTAGCCGATTAAAATGATAAAGGTCCAGAAATCCCACTTGCGCAGACTAAGCCTTTTCAGTAGCGGCGATGGGCCGGTTCGCGCCGTTTGCTGCACTGTAAAGCACCTCCTGCCCGTTCGAGTCGAAAATAACCGCCTTCTCCAAGTTCAAATTGACATTGACCCGCTGTTTGGCCCGCAGCAGCGAATCGGGCTCGATCGCGTGCTGTTGGATGTCCAGTACGCTGCCGTCCGCGAGTTTCACCAGATAGCTGACCTTTTCCCCCAAATACGTAACGTCCGCGATTTCCCCGAGCAAATCGCCTTCGTTCTGCGCGCGATCGGGCGAAATCGAGATTTTCTCCGGACGGATCGAGAGCAGCACGTCGCCCTCGTAGCGCCGGTTCAACCGTACGTGAAAATCGCGGTTCGCCACACTGATCTTCGTCGCTCCGGTCGAGGCGTCGCAACCGTTCCCGCGCGCTTCCATAAAATTGGACGTGCCGATAAAATTGGCCACGAATCGGTTTTGCGGGTAGGAATAAATGTTCTGCGGCGTGTCAATTTGCTGAATAACCCCTTCGCTCATGACCGCGATCCGATCCGAGACGGCCAGCGCCTCCTCTTGATCATGCGTGACGTAGATCGTTGTAATGTTCAATTCCTTCTGCAAATTGCGGATGTCGGAACGCATCTTAATTCTCAGCTTCGCATCCAAATTGGACAGCGGTTCGTCCATTAAGAGCAACCCCGGCCGAATGACGATCGCGCGCGCCAAAGCGATTCGCTGCTGTTGGCCTCCGCTCATATTCGACGGAATCCGGTCGCGCAAATGGCTGAGTTCGACCAATTCCAGCGCTTCCATCACCCGTTTTTCGATTTCTTGTTTGCCGACTTTGCGCGCGCGCAAGCCATAAGCGACATTATCGAATACCGTCATATGCGGGAAGATAGCGTAGTTCTGAAATACCATGCCGATATTCCGCTTGTACGTCGGAACATGGTTTATTTTCTGCTCGCCGAACCATATGTCCCCTTCTTCCTGCTGATAAAAACCGGCAATCGTGCGCAGCAGCGTCGTTTTGCCGCAGCCGCTCGGCCCGAGCAGCGTAAAAAATTCGCCCGCCTCGATCGTAAAATGTGCGTCGTTGACGGCTTTCTGCTCGCCGAAATATTTACTGACGTGGTCAAATCTAATTTTCTGCACGTCTATCATCCCTCCAGCCTTCTGATCGGATTGTTTCTTAGATGCGGAAAAGGGGAGATGCCTTGTCGGCTTGCATTCCGCCAGGCATCTCTTTAGGCATCGCTTATTCTTGTCCGGTTACGATTCTGTTGAATTTTTTGATCAACTCGTCTTTATTGGCAGCCGCCCAGTCGAAATCGTAATTGACCAGCTTCATTTCGCTAATGGCCGGAATGCCTTCAATCGGCTCGGCGTCTTTCCGCACCGAACGGCGCTTGAATTCCTTCTGGATGAGCGATTGAACGTCTTTGCCTACGAGGAAATCGATAAATTGCTTCGCTTCCTCCATGTTTTTCGCGCCTTTAATGATCGCAGCCCCGTCAGGTACGGCCGACGTTCCTTCTTCCGGATACATGATGCCTACCGGCGCGCCGCCTTCAACGTAACGCAGCGCCGCTTCCTCGAGCGTCACCCCGACCGGGAATTCCTTGTCCGCTACCCCTTTATATACCATGCCGGAGGAGGACAACAGCTTGCCGTCGATGTTCTCCACGAATTTCTTCACATAATTCCAGCCTTGATCGCCGTCCTTGCCGAATGCGGTCAGCATCGTTACCAACTGCGTATAGGAAGAGCCCGATTTCGCCGGATCGACGAAGGCGATTTTTCCTTTCCATTTGGCATCCAGCAAATCCATCCAGCTTTTCGGCACTTCGTCCTCTTTCACCAGTTCCTTGTTATACATAATGACCATCGGCAATGCGGCGAACGGCGTCCAGTGCTGCGAGCTGCCGATTTGCTCCGGCTGCAAATTGTCGAATTCGGACGTTTTGTACGGTTCGAAGTATTGCTTGTACGCTTCGAGCGAATCGGCGCCTCCGGCCCAGAATACGTCGCCGAGCGGATTCGCTTCTTCCGCCTGCACCCGTTTCAAGAGCTCGCCCGTTCCGCCGGAAATGAGCTGCACTTCAATGCCGGTTCGATCTTGGAATTCCTTGACGATCGGATTGTTGACCTCCGCCGCGTTCGGCGAATAGATCGTAATTTTCCCTTTCGATTTGGCCGCCTCGCCGCTACCCGATTCGCCTCCGGCTTCGTTGCTTCCCGCTCCTCCCGAACCGCCGCAGCCCGCAAGAGCCAATGCGATAATGAGCAGTGCGATCACGCCTGACATGACTCGTTTTTTCATCTCTGTTACCCCTCTCTGAATGTCTTTAACAATTACTGAATTCACTATAAACCCAGTATGAAGCGCTTTCAATGTGACGATTTTGCGAAAATCGTTTAAAAAATTGACATAGGTGTCCGGGACGCGTTACTCGAATCCATCGACGTAAAATTGCATTTGCAAGGCTAGTTTTTGCCGCAACCGCGGACAGAGGATCCCTTATTCGGCGAAAATTCCCCCGTTTCGGTCTTGAACCACTGGCTTTGTTGCATTAACTTCTACCGCCCTGCTCCCCAAGTTCGCGGACACAGGAGACGCTAATTGCGCCAACAGCCGAAAATAGTCGGATTCGATGCGTGCGCGGCTCGTTTCGTACGATTTTTCGTATACCTTTGCAGGATCAGGGCTCAAATCGGCGAGTATGTATGAAATTTCGAACTAAGTCGATGGATTGGAAGTGTGAGCCGCTTGTTTTGTACGATTTTTCGCATACCTGAGCAGGATTATACTTGAACAGGCCTTGTTACTCCGCCTGATCGATGCGGCAAAGGAAGGTCGTTTATGGATCGGGAATCATAAAAAAACTGCACTATCGCATTTTCTCCATCCGTCTCGTCGAGCGACGCGGAAAAAGCTGCGATGGTGCAGGCATAAAATACATGATTCATCATCCGCCTTGCGCGGACTGCAGCGTGTCACGTTTGCTGCAACTGCTTGCGAAATTCCGTGGGCGTTTCGCCGGTTACTTTGCGGAAAATTTGGCTGAAATAGCGCGAATCCTGATAACCTACCCTTTCCGATACTTCGTAAATTTTCAGGCTGAGATCGGCGAGCAGCGGCTTCGCCTTCTCCACGCGGATTTTCGTCAAATATTCGACAAAGTTCAGCCCGGTCTGCTTCTTGAACTGACGGCAGAAATGGCCTTCGCTCATATGCACGATCGAGGCCACCTCCTGCAGCGATATATCCTCGTCATAATGCCGTTCCAAATAGTCGTCGATGGCGCTGAAATCGTATTTTTCCTTAAGCTGCAAAGCGGGCGGCTCCTGTTCTTCCGTGCCGTTCAGCATCGCGATTTGCCATTCGAGCCGTTTCATATGGTCCACTTTGCGCCGCTCTTCCGCAATCTCGCCCGTTATGCGGCGTATAATTTTCATCAACTCGTCCGGATCGGTCGGCTTCAAAATATAATCCGCCGCGCCGACTTTAATCGCCTTTTGCGCGTATGCGAACTCGCCGAACCCTGTCAGGAAGACGATTTTCACTTGCGGATAATGGCGCGACACTTGCGTCGCCAAATCCAGCCCGTCGCAGCCGGGCATTCGAATATCGGTCAGCAAAATATCGGGCGCGCTGCATTCGATTTGCTCCCAAGCGCCGATGCCGTCCTCCGCTTCTCCGACAATTTCGCAATCGAACGATTCCCACGGAATCGTCCGTCTCAATCCTTCCCGGATGACCCATTCGTCATCCGCTATGACGATTCGATACATGTTCTCCCTCCTCCGCGCTATTCAAAACGGGTATTTCGATTTGCACCGTCGTTCCTTGCTGCGGCGCGCTGTCGATGGAAAGCCGATAATTTCGGCCGAAATAGAGAAGCAGCCTCTTCCGCACATTTTCGAGCCCGATCCCCGTCTTCTCGGGATGATCCGAAGCGTACCCGCCGCTCATAATCCGTTCGGCCGTTCCCGGGTCCATTCCGATTCCGTCGTCGCGAACGACGAACCGGATGCGGTCGCCGATTTTGGCCACATGGATATCCAGCTTCCCTTTGCCGACTTTCATTTCCAAGCCGTGGGTAATCGCATTTTCGATGATTGGCTGAAGCAGCAATTTCAGCGTATACAACGATTCGAGGCTCGGATCGAGATCGAATGTCACTTCATACTTGTCGCGGTACCGGATTTGCTGAATGACCAAATAATTGCGGATTTGCCTCATATCTTCGCCGAGCGGAATAAAAGGCCCGTCCTTGCGGATGCTGAACCGCAGCAGTTCGCCAAGCGAAATCGCCGTGCGGCTAATATCGTCCACCTTGTAAATGCGCGCCATCCAGTTGATCGAATCGAGCGTATTGTACAAAAAATGGGGATTGAACTGCGCTTGCACCGCCTTCAATTCCGCCTGCTGCACCATAAGCTGCTTCTCGTACACTTCGTTGATCAGCAATTTGATTTGCTGCAGCATATTGTTGAAGCTATGCCCGAGCTGCCCGATTTCGTCGTCGTAACGGGACGAAAACATGACGTTCATGTTGCCGCTTTCAACCTGGCGCATGAGCGAGCGCAATTTGCGCAGCGGCTGCGTCAATGTGCGCGAAATTAAATAAGCGATCCCGAAAAATACGATCACTTCCAGAACGATGACCGCGACCGTTAAATTGCGGATGCTGAGGCTGTCTTTCGTTACGGCCGCAACCGGCACCTTGCTGATCAATTTAAAGCCCGTCGCTTCCGACGTATCGTAAATGATCATCGACGAATCGCCCGACGGCTCCTTGACATTGAAGAAGCCTTTTTTGCCTTCCAGCACTTTGGGCAGGAAGCTTTCGTCCAGCTTCGTGCCGACTTGCTGTTTCGACGGAATGCTGGATATCGTATACCCGTTTCTGTCCAGCAGAAACACTTGTCCGCCCGGGTATAAATGGGCTTTATTGTATTTGTCGGCCAGCGCCGGCTCCATAATATCGATCACTAAATAGCCGAGCGGCTGGTTGGTGTCGATTTTTTTGATCAATCTGCCCGAACTGAGCACGACGCCGAAGTCGTCGATTTTCTTCATCGCGTAATGCGTATCCCATACGACATTGCCTTCGGCTAATCGCGCTTTGCGGAACAACCCCCAGTTCGGGTTAAATTCCGCGTACGGATTCGGCAGCAAATCGCCCGTAAAATACCGGTCCCCGTTCAATCCGAGCAAATAAATTTCAATATCCCAATTTTTGAACCCGAGAAACGATTCGAGAATGCGGTTCATTTTTTTCTCGTCTTCGTACTTTTCGACAAGGCTGCGGTTCGGATCTTTTGCAAGCACCTCTTGAATGTCGGAGCTTCCGTATATATACATCGAAAGCTGCTCGATATCCCGGACGAAATAATTGAGGCTGAAATTGACTTGCGATAAATTTTCCAACACCGTTTGATATACTTTTTCCTGGATAACATTCGACGATTTGTAGTATGAAAACGTGCCGAGTAGCGCCAGCGGAATGACGGAAAGAAGCAGAAACAGCACGATCAGCTTGTTTTGCAAGTTGATCCCGTTCACGTATCGCTGCAGTTTGGCCAGCATCGTTGCCTCTCCTTAATCGAGCAAAACGGGGGCGTCCGGACGATGCCAAAATTCGAACATGCGTCCGATCTGTCCGATCGTATTCCGTTCCGTCGAAAGTTCCGGCAGCTCGTCCGGACCGAAGAAGCCGACGCCGCTCGTCTCGACCCCTTGGCTGGCTTCTCCGCCGGTAATGTCGCAGCGGATAAATACTTTGTATACATGATACGGCGAAGGCGGGTGCGGATGGCATTTTTTATCGAGAATGCCGAGCAGGCGAACCGGCTTGACGTCGAATCCGGATTCTTCGCGCACTTCCTTGACGGCAACCTCCGCCGGCGTCAGTCCGATATCGGCCCAGCCGCCCGGCAGCGACCAAGCTCCGTCGATTTTCTCCCGCACGAGCAGCAGCTTGCCCTCCCGGAACACGACCGCGCGAATGTCGACTTTCGGCGTCGCATAGCCCGTTTCATTTGCGAACAGATCCGGGATTCGCTCGAATGGCGTATCCGTATAGGCCGCCATCATCTCCACGCTAAGCTGCCTGAGCTCTTCATACCGCTCCAGGTCGTACACGTCTTTGCCGTATGTTAATCCGATTTGCGCGATGCTTTGTATTTTTTTGGCCCATGCCAACCATTGATGTTCCATCCTCTTCCTCCTCGCTCGTTCAACCGCTAATGTAATTGTTACTATATCATTATTGAAACCGGATTCACAACGGTTACTTTTGCGTATGAACCAACCGACGTTTGAGCAATGGGAGGGCCGCCGGAGCTGTACTGCAACAACGAACGATAACGAAAACGGACTTGCAGAGGCTGCTTTAGCGCAGTCTGCAAGTCCGTACCGTATCCATCATTGCCGCTCACGCGGCGTCCGTATTGTCGCTTACCTACAAGGACGGTGCTCGGGCTGCTTGGTCACCGTCGACCCGTCTTCCAGCCGGAGCCAAGTATCGAAATCGCGCTCGCCTTCCTTCATTTGGATCATCCGCGCCCCGCGCGGAAATCCTTCGCGCCCGTACGTATTAAATCCGGTTGCCCGGCCGTAACATAGTCGAATGCCGTGCAGCGTACCGGTATAGTCGTTAATATGGTCATGCCCGACAAACGTGCCCATCACATCGCCCATTTCGACCATCGCCGCGAACAATCCGCTGTTGACCGGCGGACAGCATACTTCCTCATACTTATGCCCGTAGCATGTCTGGCTTTCCCATACCTCGCGGTATTCGGGCAGCGGGATATGGAGAAAGGCGAGCGCCGGCAGCGGCCGGCCTCCGTTGACGTTCGTTAAATGGCGGGATTCCCGTTCGTACCAGCCGATTTGATCGCGACGGATCCAGTCGTACCCTTCCACATGGGACAAGGCGGACAAATTGCCGGAATCGAAAAAGTAAAGCGCCGCTCCGACGTTTCCTTCGCCATCCCGCACATGCAGAATGTAATTGCCGACGCCGCTGACAGCCGCGGGTCCCGGTTCGGCAACCGCGTATTCGAATCCCGCCGCGACCTCCATCAGCTCCTGTCTTGTAATCTGCGCCTCGGTGTCGTGATTGCCGAACACCACCGCCCATGGCGTGCGGCTTTCTTCCACAGCCGATACGGCGGCGCGGAACGACTCCCGCGGATCGCGGCATCTGCCCGCGGAGATGACGTCTCCGGAAAATACGACCAGATCGGGCCGCTCCTCCCGCAATACTAGCTGCATCAAAGCGAGGGAGCGCGCATTCTCCTCTTCGCTGTTCAAGCCCGGCTCCCCCCAGTCGTTCCAATGCACGTCCGTAAATTGCGCGATCGTAAACGTACCGCTCTCGCGGAACGTAAAAGCATGTTTCATGACAGCCCTTCCCCTTCCGTTTCATTCTTCTTCGTTGTTGCCCGCGCCGGCCTGCTCCTCTTCAAGCGGAAGCGAACTCAATCCTCTTCCCGCTTCCGCCTCTTTACGCCAGTGCGATTTCAATTTGCTTCCGCCGCAAATGCTCGATCCATTCCTCGGGACATTGCCGGCCGATGATCATCATCGAAACTTCCTGCAAATCCGCGATTTTCGCAAAAGCCGACGCCCCCAGCTTGGAATGGTCCGCGAGCACGATCGCTTCTTCCGCCCGTTCCATCATTTTGCGGGACACGCTCGCTTCCTTCAAATCATAGTCCGTAATCCCGTCGACCAGCGAAATACCTCCGACCGAAATAAAAGCTTTATGTACCTTCAACTGCTCGAGCAAGCGTTCCGTTAACGCCCCTCCCGCGGATTGCAAGGATACGTCGATCTCGCCTCCGGCGAAAATGACGCGTCCCGGAAAGCGTTCCATAGCCAACATCATGGCCGACACGGAATGGGTCACGATCGTGACGTCCGGCCGCTCGTGCAAATGGCGGATCACCTCGATCGTCGTGGTGCCGTTGTCGATCATAATCGTCTCTCCGTCCTTCACCAGGCCGGCGGCCAACTTGCCGATCGCTTCCTTCTCCTCGCGATTCGTTTGCATTCTTTGCAAATACGGCGGCTCCGCCGCATGCATTCGCGCCTTTACGGCCCCGCCGTATACTTTCTTGAGCAGCCCTTCCTTCTCCAAGCGGTCCAAATCGCGGCGGATCGTTTCCGACGAGACGTTCAGACGTTCTGCGAGATGCGGCACCCGTACCTTCTCGTCCTGCGTCAGCAGCTGCAAAATCGTTTTTTTCCGTTCTTCAAAAGTTAAGGACATCCTATCCCCCATACATCACCGGAATCGAAACGAACAGAAGGCATTCGTCGATCCTGTCGTTTCACTATCATATTAAGGTTGATTCATGACGAATGTCAATGATTTTTTGTTTGTTTTATGTGTTTTTATGACCGATGTTGTTGTTTATCATTCTTCTTGCGTTGGTTGCGGCAAGGAAAATGTAGTACGCGCAAATCGGAGCCACTCGCGTCCCGCAAACGACAAATACCGGTCTTTGGACCATATCATCGCCAAGTTCCATGAAATCGCCGGAGCTTCGAGCTTCGCCGCAGCGATCCGGCCGGGATCGAGCTTGCGGCAAATCGTCTGCGGCAGCAGCGCCACGCCGAGTCCGACCGCGACCATCTCGCTAATAAAATCCCATTGGGAGCTGCTATAAGCAATGTTCGGACGAAAACCGGCGCGAATGCACGCCGTCGTAATCATCTCGTGCAAAGCGAAATCTTCACGGTACATGATGAACGGCTCGTCGCGCAATTCCTCCAGCCGCACGGACTCGCGTCCCGCCAACCGATGATCTGGATGCAGAACAAGCTTGAGGTCGTCCACCACAAACGGCAGCACTTCAAACTGCGCTTCATTGACCGGCAGCACCGCCACCCCGATATCGAGCGAGCCGTTCTCCACTTCCCGCTCGATCGTTCGTCCCCCTTCTTCGATCAGGCGAATGCGAATGCCCGGGTACAACCGGTGAAATTCGGCGATGACCGCAGGGAAGAAAGGCGCGCCGGTCATCGGAGGAATGCCGATGCGGATCGTCCCTTTCCGCATTTCCATCACATCCGCCAGTTCGGAAGCCAAGTGATCGAAGGAATGCACGATTTGCTGCGCTTGCACTAGAATCGCCCGGCCCGCGTCCGTTAATTCGATATGTTTGGTGGAACGGTCGAACAATAAGACGCCCAATTCGTCTTCGACCGCCTTAATCATTTTGCTGATCGTCGGCTGCGTCACATGCAGCGTTTCCGCCGCTTTCGTAAAGCTTCGATATTTCGCAACCTCCAGAAAATAGTTTAAATGCCGGATATCCATTCGAGCGTTTCCTCCTAAAACAAGATAAACATCTGATCTTGTATCCGTGATTTATAGATAAAAAGCATAAATATCATTCAATATATGTATTTTACCTATTCTGAAGCGCGAAGTATACTCAATATCGAGAGGAGTATTCAACATGTGGAAAATCGCCAAAATCATCGGTCAGCTTGGACTTCTGACCGGTTTAACTTTACTCGGCAACGTCATATCCGATTATTTCGGCTTGCCGATTCCCGGCAGCATCATCGGCCTCGGCATCCTGTTCGCCTTGCTGCAATTGAAATGGATCCGGCTTGAATGGATCGAGCAAGGAGCCGATTGGCTGCTTTCCAAACTGCTATTGTTTTTCATACCTTCCGTCGTCGGCATCGTTCAGTACCAACAATTGATCGCTTCTTCCGTCCTCCGGCTTATTATGGTGATCGGTCTCAGCACCTTTGCCGTGATGGCATGCACCGGGCTGCTTGCCGAGTTCATCTCGCGCAAAAAAGGGAGGGAGACCGCATGATCGCCATCGCTTGTCTGCTTCTTACCGTCGGCATTTATTGGGGAACGGACCGGTTGTATCAACGTTTCAAACGAACGTATCTGTCTCCGGTCATCATTGTGCCGGTTCTATTGATTGTCGGTCTCCTCGCATTCCGCGTCCCGTTCGAATCGTACCATGCCGGCACGCAGGTATTGACCGATCTGCTCGGACCGGCAACTGTTGCGTTTGCCGTGCCGTTGTACAAATATTTTCAATTGCTCAAAAAACATGCGCTGGAAATGATATCGAGCGTCCTGTTCGGTTCCTTCGTTGCGATCGTCACTTCCGTGCTGCTGGCCGAGTGGATGCAAATGGACGCCCAATTGATCGAAAGCATGGCTCCGCGCTCGATTACGACGCCGATCGCGATGAACGTTTCGCAATCGCTTGGCGGCATCCCTGCGATAACGGCCGTATTCGTTATTATGACAGGCATTACCGGCGTCGTGATCGGCCCGCCCATGATCCGGCTGTTCCGCCTTCGAAGCAGCGTGTCGCGGGGGCTGCTGCTCGGCATGGGGGCGCACGGCATCGGAACGACGAGAGCGTTCGAATTCGGCCGCATCGAGGGGGTGATGGCAAGCCTGGCCATGATCATGGGCGCCTTATTCACGCTCGGAATGATCCGCGGCGTGCTGGGACTGATGATGTGAAGCGCCTCAAACCGTTTGGTTCGAGGCGTTTTGCCCGAGCTTCGCTTCGCGACTGCCCTTTCTACTCGTTTAAATACGTTGTCGCCCGGTTCTGGATCAGCTTCGCTGCTTCCTTGGCAGTCTTTTGTCCGTTGAAAAACGGTTTGGCTTCCTCTTCGATCATGCGAACAATTTTAGGATCGTAGTTCATATAGTGATCTGCCGCGTTGATGATCTCCTGGATTTGGGCAAATTGTTCGTTCGGCACGTTGATTGCTTTCCCATCTGGAAGCTTGAACGTTCCATTCTTCATTTGCTCCTTCATGTCGTTCAGCTTCTTCTCATTCACAGATTTATGCAATGAAATTCCATCTTGCAAGGATTGCACTTCTTCGGATAACAAGAAGGAAACAAATTTCCATGCCTCCTCCTTGACTAACGATTTGGCTCAAATCGCAAACTCAAATGAAGGTGTGATTGTTACACCGTTTTGTCCTTCCGCATGCGGCTTTTGCAGCAGTTTCGGATTCGAGAAGAATTGATGCGGAATATGGATCAAGTCGGCCGGCGAGTAAAAATAGGTATTGTAGAACAATTGTTTACCCGCTTCCGCTTGATTGGCAGTCATCACTTTCTCGTCATACCATTTTTTTAATTGTTGCATAGTTTCCACGAATGAGGGAGAGTCGAAGTTTGCCTTCTTCGCCGCACTGTCAACGAACTGTTCGAAATGATCAAAAACCGTTTCATAAAGGATTCGTTCCGGCGGGGTGCCTGCCAAGGCGAAGCCGCTCTCGCCTGCCTGCTGCTTCAGTGTTCTGGAGATCTCCCCGAACTCCTTCCAGCCCCAGTTCTTATCGTCCGCTTTCACGCTTGCGTTTGCGAGAATGTCTCCGTCTCCCACGAACGCCTCCAGGTAAAATCCGGATGGCATCGCATATAAGCCGCCATGCGCCTTCTTCGCCGCTTCCAAAACGTTCGTTTGCAACTCGCTCTTATTCAATGTACTGTCTTGTTCCAATAAATCTTCCATGTTCAGGAGAAACTGTTTGCTTATATATTCTTTGAGAGGCAAGCCGCCTATTTCGATAATATCCGCGCCTTTCCCGGATAGCAGTGCCGTATTCGTCGTTTTTTGGTACTTTTCGAAATCGCCAACCGTCCACTCTTCCCCCGCTTGTTGCTTATAAGATATGATTTGCAGGTCGATCTCCGGGTATTTCTCTTCAAACTTTTTCTTTACGGTCTGGTAAAATTCGTCCGGTTGCAGGATCGTCAAAGTAAGGACGGTTTTCCCATCCGACTTGACCGGTTTCCCTTGGTTCTTCTCTTCCCCGCTGCCTCCGGAACTGCATGCCGTCGTTGCGATCATCATCAAACAAATGAACATTGTCCATAGCTTTTTTTTCATCATATGAGTTCCACTCCTCTACTATATCGAATCTATTTTTCTATTGCAGACGAACACGATCGCCGTCCTGCAATGGTTCGCTGCTCTCCACAACAATGAGCTCCCCTTCAAAGAGGCTGCCCGATTGAATCATCGTTTCCTTGTCATTCGTTTCACTCGAATCAAGCTTGAATTTACGCGCAACGAAGACATTGCCCAATGCGCCCCGCTGCTCTTCAATTTTATACACAAACATGCCCTCCCGATCCTGATGAATCGCCGCATTGGAAATGACGAATCCCTCTTGGTTCGAGCGCTTCTCGAGTTTGACCCATGCCTGCTCCCCCCCTTTCAGTTCGGCATCAATTACCTTGATGCGAAGAACCTTCTGAGGAATGGTCCGGATCTTGCCCGAATCCATACTCGATGAATTGTCGGTACGCGGTTCCGCATTCGCCATTTCATTAATCGTGCCGTCAACGAGACGGGTCTGTTGTTCTTGGGAGGTATTGACCTGGACTTCGATCTTTTCCCCAATCGATATCCCTAAGCCGGATAACAGCTTGGCATCGGCGGTTAATTCAAACCAGTAACCCAAACGATCGTTTGCAATCAGAACATCCCCCTCTCCAGACGCTAATCCTTCAACCGCGTTGATTTTCGTAATCATCCCGTCGAACGGAGCCGTCAGTTCCTTCCGGCTTGTCAGGCGGTCTTTCAATTCGTCGATTTTACGTTCCTGCACGCCCAGATCGAGCTTGCGCGTTTCGATCTCGCGTTTTACATTGCGAAACTGGAGTTCGTCCCCTTCCATCGTTGCCTGGATGAACTGATCTTGCGTATTTTGCAGCTCGATTTTCTGTTTTTCCAAATGGGTGACCTCATCCTGCAATTCTCGCTCGGCAGATTTGCTGTCATAGAGGATCAGCTTTTGCCCCTTCTTCACATGATCTCCTTCTTTTACGAGAATCTTCCGGACCTTCCAGCCGTCAGGATTCGATAGTTTCTCCTCGCCAACCGGGCGCAAGATGCCGCTGCCTTCGAGCGTATGTACAAGACTTCCGTTCATTGCCTTTTCCGTTCTCACCTTCGGCAAGGTCAGCGACTGCAGCGTGTTGCCGAATAACATCAAAATCGCCAGCAACCCTATAAAAGCTATGAATGCGACTTGAATGTTTCGTTTGCGCCTTCGATCGGCCGTCTCATTTTGTAACTCCATGTCCACGTCTTTCACCTCCTAACCGCTTATGCTTCAGCGAAACTCGCCTCGTCGGCATCCGCTCTGCAAACCTACCCCTTGATGCCGGATAATTGAATGCCTTCGATAAAATACGTTTCCGCGTATAGAAACAACAGCACCATCGGAGTCATGTAAAGGATCGATGCAGCGAAAGCGACACCCTGCTCGCCCTCGTTGATCCTCGATAAATAAACGGATAGCGGCTGCTTGAACGAATCGTCCAGAAAAATAAGGGGCTGCTCTACCATGTTCCAATAATCGACAAATAACAGGATCACAAGCGCGGCTATGCCCGGTTTGATCATAGGGACGATGATCGTAGAGAAAATCCGTAAATGACCGGCACCGTCAAGCTTAGCTGCTTCGATATAGGCATACGGAATATGCAGCATGAACTGGCGCAGCATAAACACGCCGAAAGCCGCGAATATGCCGGGCCATATAATAGCCCCCGGGCTGTTCAGCAACCCCAATGTATCCGCCATCATGTAATTTGGCACGAGCGTCACTTGGAACGGCATGAGCATCGATAAGAGATAGACAATGAACAGCGTATCGCGGCCGCGAAAATGAAGCTTGGAGAGCGCATAGGCGGCAAACGCCGCTACAAGGGTCTGGCCTGCGATGATCGGCACCACCATAAACGCCGAATTCCAGAACATCATTAGAAATTTCGGGCTGTTTACCAGCACTTTGCCGTACTGCTCCAAAGACACTTGATCCGGCAGCAATTTTAAATTGACAAATGGATTGGCTGTCCCTGCAGCCGCTTCGCTCGCTTTCCCGATGGGCCCGTAATTGATTCCAATTTCCAGTTCCGTCATAAGCGAATTTGTAAAAGTGATCACGATCGGCAATAATAACAGGACCGCAATAGCGCCCATGACGACCGTTAACGCGCTTTTTGCAAACCTTTTGTTTTTCGCAAACCTTTGGTCACTTGCAATCGACCTTTCCTCCCCCCTATTCCATGAACTGCCGATACCGGCGTTCCAGCGCAAACAAACCCATGACGAGCAGAAGAATACAGCCAACCATCAAAGTCGCCGCCGCGGTCAGCTTCTGAATGTCCAACGACGCGAACATGTTGTTCATATAATGCTGCAGCATATAGATGCTGTCATGCGGATAATCGCCTGCGATCAAATACGTTTCCCGAAATACTTTAAACGAATTAATGATCGACATCATGACGACAAAGAACATGGTGGACGTGAGATAGACCAGCGTAATGCTGCCAAACTGCCGTAAGCGCCCCGCGCCTTCCACTTGAGCGGTTTCATAATAATCCTTCGGAATTTGCTGTAGTCCCGCCAGAAATAAAATCACGTTATAGCCGATGTTCTTCCATAGATAAACGACAATCACCACCATTCGAGCGGTATCGCTTTTCATCCAATCCACGCGTTCCAATCCGAACTGAGTTAGCCAAGCGTTCAAGGAGCCGTTCCAATCAAACAGCATTTGCCAGATCAGAATAATCGAGGCGACGGGAACGACAAGCGGCAGCACATAGGAAGTTCTGAACCATTTTCGGAAATAAACATTTTTATTCAGCAGCATCGCCAAGCCTAGCGACAGCACAATCATAACGGGCACACTAACCGCGGTGAAATAAAACGTATTCGACGCCGCCTTTCGGAACGAAGCGCTCGCAAGCAGTTCGCGATAATTGTCCACCCCGACAAAATGACCGTCTACCGTACTGTCCATAAAGGAGTAAAGTACGCCCATGGCAAACGGAATAAGATAGAACAGTGCAAATCCCGCTCCGCTTGGGGCGAGAAACAGCCATGCCGCCGCCGTGTCTCTGCGGAACCATTTTTTCGTCTTCATTGCGAATCCATGCCAAAAACCCCACTTCTTCATTCTTCATTTCCTCCTGCCCTCATTCATAGAGAATAGGACGAAATGTTAAAAAAAGTAGTGGGGTATTTTTAAAATATTCCTTAAATGGTCGGCACAACCGTTACTCGGGACGTTCGGATTCGCCGTTTTCCCGAGGCAGGCGAACTTCAAAGAGCGTACGAATGACGTCGCTTTGAGCCGAAATGGCGCCTTGATGCTGCCCGACGATATTTTTCGCAATGAACAATCCTAGTCCGGTACTGCCTTCACGATACGTTCGCGATTGGTCGCCGGTATAGAACATATCGAAAATATGCGGCAACTCGTCCGGGGGAATGCAATCGCCGTAATTGACCACTTGAACGACCGCATCCGCTTCATCGATATGGCAATGAATATCGATAAACTGCCCGTCTTTGCCATAGCGGACGGCATTCGTCAGCAAATTTTCAAATACGCGCGCCAATAGCTCGCCGTCGGCCTGAATCGTGATATCCGGGGTAATATGCAGTCGCGTCGTTAAACGGTTTTTCTCAAAAAGAGGGTATAATTCCTCGGTTAATTGGGTAAGAAGCTCGCTAAGATCAATCGGTTTCTTATCGACGGTAAGCTTGCCGTAATTCATGCGGGTAACTTCGAATAATTCGTCGATTAGCTTCTCCAAGCGTTGCGACTTGGCGAAGGCAATGCTCGTGTAATGTTTCGTTTGTTCCGGAGTCAGCCGGTCGTCCCGAAGAATGAAATCCAAATACCCGATGACGGAGGTCAACGGCGTACGCAAATCATGCGCCAAATTCAAAACCAACTGCTCCTTGCTGCTCTCCGCAAAATCTCCTCTTTCCAACGCCAGCCGCAATTTTTCGCTCGCCAAATTAATATCTCTGGCAATATCGCCGAATTCGTCTTTGGTCGGAATCGAGACGCGACTGTCAAAATCGCCGTTCGCAAGCTGATGAATGCCGCCCGAGATAACCTGGAAATACGTCGCATACCGTTTAGTGAAGAGAAAGAAAAATAAAATCGCGAGCGGAATGAAAATAATTAAAAAGGAATTAACGTCCCCTACTTCTCTTATGAAATAACGGACTTTGGTCAACGGATCTTCAACCTTCGTCGTATGATAATAGAGTTGAAGAATTTTATAAATGATGTAGGTTATGATACCGGAACAGACCATGCTTAAGCCGAACAGCAATATCATTTTGGAGCGAAAACTTCGAATCAATTTAGCCATTGAACGTATAACCTACTCCCCAAACGGTTTTGATCAGCTTGTCTTTTCGCGTATCTTCGCCGAGTTTTTTCCGCAAAGAACGAATATGCACCATCACCGTATTGCCGCCGCCTTCGTAATAGGCCTCGCCCCATACTTGCTGAAAAATATGCTCCGAGCTGAATACTTTCTTGGGGTAACCGGCCAGCAGCGCCAAAATGTCAAACTCTTTCTGCGTCAGCTCGACAGGTTTGCCGTAAAGATAAACCGTCCGTTCTTCGGGATAAATGATCAACCCTCCCGCCTCCAGGGTAGATTTATTCCCCTGCGCCTGTTGATTGAACTGCATGGAACGCCTCAATTGGGCATTCACGCGGGCGACCAATTCCATCGGGTTGAACGGTTTGGTCACATAATCGTCCGCGCCTCTGATCAACCCCGCGATTTTATCGAGATCGGTCGCTTTGGCGCTCAAGAAAATAATAGGCATATAATAATGCTCCCGAATTTGCCTAATCGCTTCATAGCCGTCCAAATTCGGCATCATAATGTCCAATATCGCCAAATCGACGGAATGCGCCTTCACCGCCTGCACGGCTTCCAGCCCATCGGCTGCTTTTATGCAACGGTACCCTTCCTTTTGCAGATGCAGCTCGATCAAATCGGCAATTTCCGTCTCATCGTCGGCTATTAAAATCGTGATCGACTTCATTTCTTTCCACTCCCTGTGTTAACCTTATCGCTATTATATCGCTTTGTCCGATATTTTGAAAATGAGGCGGCGGATGATGCGCCCTTGCCGCCTTTGCCTTTAATTTGCTCCAATTTCTGGCGTTAATTTATGCCTTCCCTACTGTGATGCCGAATTAGATGGAAATACTACCGTTAATCATTGGCAAATCGACCGAATCGCCCCACATGCTTGAAATTAACGCCGCATTCTACCGCTAGATTTCCAATTCCCGTTCATTCCAACAAATTAACGCCAGGAAATCCAGCTAATTCATTTGGTTGCGGGTTGTTTGACCGGTTCCCGTATCGCATTCCCGCCGCTGACGCGCGAATTTCTTCAAACGTATGGTTAAAACGAAGCTCGGATCTATTAAACTTTTTCGGCCTTCTGTCGAAATCCCCTTCGTTCAGACTGACTCAAGATAAGATCGCAGATCGCATCCAATACCAGAAGAGCTCATTGTTTGAACCTTTGACTTTTTGAATGAGAGGGATACTGACAAAGGGAGATCAGGAAATGCAGGATTGGAGTGGAATGTAATAATATACCAGTTGCAAAAGGAACGAGTACGTGATATATTATTTCTTGTCGCTGTTAACGGCGGAAAACAAATACTTCGGGACGTAGCTCAGCTTGGTAGAGCACCTGGTTTGGGACCAGGGGGTCGCATGTTCAAATCGTGTCGTCCCGACCATTTTAGTATTTGCGGGTGTAGTTCAATGGTAGAACTCCAGCCTTCCAAGCTGGTAGCGTGGGTTCGATTCCCATCACCCGCTCCATACATAAAGCATGCCACCTCCGGGTGGTTTTTTTTAATTGGCGGTTGTGTGGGGTGAGAACCCGCGCGTGTGGGGGCGACCGTCCGTGCATGCCTCATTGGAGCAGCCCCAATAGGACGAGCGTCAACATCTCCCTCTTTTCCGCGAGCCGGAGGCTCGCATTTCCATCGAGATGTTGAGGATTCCATCACCCGCTCAGGTATATGAGAAAGCTGGGTATGATGTACAATATACAACATTTAGCACCCTATCTATAGGAAAACAACGCCTATGTTGTATTTTTTACAACAATTCGAGGGCAGATGGGGGGCGTTAACCCGTTATATTTGCGATTTTGTTGTACATTGTGCAACATAACCTACGATTCGACCCTTCCTGTCCCAAAAATGTTGTACTCCGTACAACATGTGTGACCACCAGCCAAGAAATTTCCCTTATGAATGCGAGACAATCAACAAAGTCGACCACCTTTTTGAAAAGTCGGCGAGATATTGACGAAAACGAGACAATTTTTCCTAAACTAGCGGTTGTGTTGGCGGGATCCCACGCATGTGGGGACGACCGTCTGGCGAAGCAGATGCAACCTCCCTGAACGAACGGGATTTCGACAGAAGGCGAAGAAAAACATCATTTAGAGGCAGGTATGGTAGAAAAAGAAAACAGGCCGCCATCCCCGCAAACGCGTAAAAGACGGCCGATCCGAGTTAATTTTTCGCTTTTTTGAATAATAAGATGATCAAATTGATTACACTTAATATCATCGAGGCAATACCGAAGCTAAGGGCAAGAATCGAATTTCTGGCCGAATTGTCGATCGGCGCTTCCTCATCGGCTGCAGCCGCCTCGCCCGCTGCAGCGGCGTCAACGCCCCCGCCGTGCCCGTCGCCATGGCCTGTCGCTTTCCCGTTTACGCTCGTCACCGAGGCGGGAGTCTCCGAATCTTCCGCGCCGGTCCACTCGACGACGCTGCCGTCCTCATAGGTTTGATAAGCTTTCCAGACGATCTGCGCAGCATCGTCGGCCACTTTGCCCTGCATATTGAACTCGACGAATTCGCCGTCCTGAATGCCGGCGCCTGTGCTTGTCCAAGTAATGCTCGTTACTGTGCCGGATTCGTCTTTCTCCATTTCATAGTTCCAATCCGGTTTCGGCTCGACGCGGGATATGGCCGCTGTCTCCGGAATTCTCACTTGCACCTTCACTGTCGCGATATCCTTCTCATTCGGAACGCGTACCGTAAATTTCTCGTAAGCACCCTGCTTCGTTTCTTGCGGGTACACGACAACATGCGCGCTTGCCGCACCGGCGAACAGCAGCATAGATACGAGCAGCAACGGCATTGCCACGAACCATTTTTTCATATGAACCCAATCCTCTCTCCACTTTGTCTTATCCAAAAGTATATAACACGAAGCCGCCGCTTGCATGACTCAACAGGGCTACGGTCGTTCACCATTTCAACAATAACTTGTTTCCATTTCAATTTACGATTAGACCGTTTTCCAATGCATACCGTGTCAACTGCACGCGATTGTCCAAATGCAGTTTTTGCAAAATATTTTTCAGATGATTTTTGACGGTATGCTCGGAAATGGTGAGCCGTTCGGCAATTTCGCGATTCGACTCGCCTTTCGCCACGCGCTCCAATATTTCCCTTTCCCTAGACGTTAGCGGCGTGGAGACGGGCATCTTCGTCGTTTCTTTCCTTGAAAACTCCTGCAAAATGCGAAAAGCAAGCTCTTTGGACATCGGCGCTTCGTCGATTGCGATCGCCCGCAAATACTCATGCCACGCGGAAGGCCGCAAATTTTTCAGCAAATAGCCTTGCGCCCCTTTTTTCAACGCTTCGAACAGATGGGTAATGTCGTCGGAGACGGTCACCATGACGATTTTCACGTAAGGAAATTGCTCTTTAATCCGTTTCGTCGCCTGCAGCCCGTCCATTTCCGGCATGGAAATGTCCATCAATATTAAATCGGGCATATATTGTTCCGTCAACGCAATCGCCTCAAGGCCGTTCACCCCTTCGGCAACGACTTCAAACATCGGATCGACCGACAAAATGTCGCGCATCCCTTCTCTCGCATGCGCATGATCGTCAACGATAATGACGCGAAATGAATCCATCCCCGCTCCTCCTCGTTTCATTTGCAAATTTCAACGATCGTTCTATCCCCGCTTCGTTTTATGTCAAGCTTCCACCCCATTAGCTGCGTCCGGCTCCGCATCATGACCAGCCCATACCTCCCTTTCGCCTGAAACGGATCTCCGGCAAAACCGATTCCGTCGTCTTCAATGAGGCAGCGGAACTGTTCCCCTTCCGATTCGCCGACAACCCGCACCGTCGTGGCTTGGGCGTGCTTTTGGACATTGATGAGCGCCTCGCGCAAGCATGCGAATAATTCGATTTTCTCTTTGGAAGTAAACTTGTCTTCCGACATCCGCCAATCGACGATGACATCGAATCCCGTATCCTGCTTATATTCTTCAAGCATCGTCATTACCGATTGCGACCAGGGCATGTCGGAAACAGCCGGTTCCGTTCGCAAATTCCCAATCGCTTGCCGAACGTCATCGTATACATGGCGCACCGTTTGCCGCAATTTGTCCATCCGGAGATCCCGTTCCTCGGCCGTCTCGGAAGCTTCCAACTGATCCAGCTTCACCGACAGCATGAACAAAGATTGGGAGATCCCGTCATGCAACTCCTGCGCCAGCTTCTCCCGCTCTTTCAGCGCCGCTTTCTCCCGTTGTTCGCGCTGCAGCCTCTCTTGCGTATCTTCCAGCAGCCCAAACAAGCGGCGCATAATCGTAATCGTCACCAGAAACACGAGAACGACCGCCAAGAAGTTCCCCAAATCCATGGAAATATAGGGGAGAAGAAAGGAATGCCGCGCATATTCCCAAAGCGCGATTGTGACCGTCGGCACCCAAAGGATCAAACATTTAATTTGTTTATATGACATCAGTATATCCGGAACTCCTTACGTTTCACATATTCATTGTCATCGGCGTCCATAATGCGCAATTCGACTTGCCAGCGGCCGGGGAATGCCATATAAGGACCTTTGCTGTCGTATGAATATTTCACGAATCCTTCAAACTCGTCCAATTCCCTATCTTCGTATGGGGCTAGCGGCACGTCGATCGCGCCTGCTTCCGGGCGGTCAAGCGGTTTTAAGCGGAACGTCACCCGTTTGGGCGTGCCGCTTTGTTCGGGAAGCCATACTTTGGCGATAAAGCGATTGTCCCCCGGCGCGTTCGGCGTAATCTTGATCGTCGTATGCAATTCGTCGCCCATCTCATGCCATAGCAGCGTTTCATTGGCCGGCAGCGGGCTGAAATACGTAAAGATGGCTGCGATCAATACGATGGCACTTAGCCATGCCGCATCGATGCGAAGCAGCAAACCGGAAACCGGATTCCCGCGGCGCACGCGGCGGCGAAGCAAATATCCGGTCGCAATGACAAGCAGCACCAGAGCTGTTTTGACGATCAGGAATTTCCCCCAGGCCGTCAGCAATAAATAGCTAAGATCAGGCAAAAATGCAAACGTAGACAAGACGCCCGTCACCGTTAACGCGATCATCGACCAAACGGCCGCATTCGAGAATTGCTGCGCGAACGGCTGCAGCGGTTCGCTCCGAGTCCGCCATAGCGCGAACAATAACATGAGGCCGCCGGCCCAAATCGAAGCGGCAAGCAAATGTACGCCGTTCAGCGCCATCGTATACGCCGGCTGTTCAAACGCGGCGCTATGGCCGCTCCAGCATTTGGCGCCGAGCAGCAGCACGGCCCAAAGCGCGGTCAACCAGCGGCCGCGCATCCAAACGGCAAAGCCTGCGAGCCCGAGCGCGAACGAAGCGAGCCAAGACAAGCCGATCTTCGTGCTTAGGAACAGCTTCAGCCAATCCCCGATCGGTTGTCCTGCAAGCAAGCTGCTGCCCTGAAAATAAATATAGACGACCAGCGCCGCCAAGTGGAGCGGCAACATATATTTGCCTGCCTGGCGAAGCAATCGGGTCCATGCTTCCGTCCCGCCGCGACGCAGAGCGTGCCATAGCGCCGTCCCGGCCACCGCCAGCAGCAGGGCGTAGTAGAAAACCCGCGAAGCGTAGAACAAAAACTGTTCCAACGTTAGCGCCCCGTCCGATTCGCCGTGACCGTGGCCGCCGTGGCCCGCGTGCCCGGTTTGTCCGCCGGGAACGAACGTCGTCGCGTCGATCCGCTTGTCCGGTTCGCCGACCGTAAACACATAAGCGCCCGAAACCGGATGGCCGTCAGCGGAAATGACGCGGTAGCTTACCGTATATACGCCGTCTTCCAATGCAGGAAGAGACAGCCGCAACGTCTTGCGGTCTTCGCTCGGCTCCGGTTCCGCTGCCGCCGCCGGTTTCCCGTTCGAATCCAGCAGCGTAAGCGAAGCGACATCCGCCTCGATCCTCTCGTTGAATTGAAGCTCGATGGCCGGCGGAGCCTCTTGGAGCCGCTCATTCGCATCCGGAACCATGCGCTCGATCACGGCATGAGCTTGCGCGGCAACCGGCCGAAGGCAGAGAGAGAATATGAATATCCCAAGAACGGCCAGCAACCATAAAGTAGATCGTTTTGGAAATGAACATGTATGACAAATATCATTGCGCATTGGCTAATCATTCGCTTTCCAGCAAGTTTTACAACCAGTTTACTATAATCTATCGCAAAAATGCACGCCGCTTCTGATTGTTCACAATAACGCCTTCTTCCATTCCAAACGTTCGATCTGTCGTCCCAAAAGGAAAAACCGCCCTCCTACGATTGCAAGGAAAGCGGATAAAGGATAAAGAGTGTTCGGATGTCGTCATCATGTTACATGCGCGGCGCTGCCGTTGAATTGCGGACAATCAGCTTGGGCTCGAGCTTGACCGTTTTGCTGCGTATCGCATTGCCGTTGATTTGCTTCATTAGTAAGTCGACGGCCGTCCGCCCGATCTGTACCGTAGGCTGCTTCACGGTCGTAAGATGCGGGTGCAGCGCAGAGGCGAAATACTGATCGTCGTATCCGACGACGGATACATGATCCGGCACGCGAATGCCCTCCTGCATCAAAGCATTGATCAATCCGACTGCCATGTTGTCGTCGCATGCGAAAACGGCGGTCGGCAGACGGTCGGCTTCCATCCATTTGCGCCCGATTAGATAACCGTCGTCCATCGCGAACGCGCCCTGTTCGATCGCGAAAGGCTGCAAGCCGGCTTCCCGCAACGCTTGCCTATAACCTTTCTCCCGTTCGACCGAACTTAAGAAATATTCCGGACCTCGTATATGCGCGATTTTCGTATGTCCCAATTCGATTAAATGCCGGGTGGCATCGTAACCTCCTTGAAAATTATTGACGATCACATTGAAGACGGATGGAATGATCTTCTGATTGTCGATCAGTACAAACGGAATTTTGCGCTTCGTTAATTCGACCACATACTGCTCTTCCTTAATAGGGGATAAAATGATCAGCCCGTCCACTCGATCTTCTTGAATCAAGTAATGTTCTTCGTTTTCCAAGCCCGGGGATACGGAAAGCGCCAAATAATAGCCATGCGCCTCCAACGTATTTGTAACTTCATTCACAACCTCATCCAAGAAGGAGTCTTGCAACGTCGTTACGATCAGGCCGATAATGCGCGTTTTTCCCTTCGCCAAGCTTCTTGCAGCCGCATTCGGATGGTAATTCAATTCTCTCATCGCATCCAGCACTTTTTGTCTGTTTTTCTCCCGTACCGACGAGGAATTGTTCAAAACGCGCGATACGGTAACTACCGACAATCCGGACTTTTTCGCTACATCGAAAATGCTAACTCTCATCGTCCTCGCCCCTATAGACCCAAAAATAACACGGTAGGTTGATTTCACTTGCCGATCCTTTACATTCTATAACGATCCCACAATACGAGACTTGCCGTTCATAATGAGAAGAAACGAGGGATACTATTAAAATCATAGCATTCCCTCGCCATTTCTTAAAGCTAATAAACGATTAGCGGCCTAGCGCTTTCAAATTTTCTTTCCATTTTTTGTCGTAGTATTCCAACAGTTTGTCGTAGCCGGACTTAACGGAGTCGGCATGAGCCTTATCCAAAATGTCGAGAACCTCTTGGTCCGTCTTGGCGGTCAACGCTTGCGATCTTACTTTCAGCCAAATATCCTTGACGCGCTGGTAGATGATGCCTTCCTCGGATTCCGGCATCGGAGCCAGGTTGACGAACTCGGTCGCATCGCTTTGCGTTTTCCACGTCACTTCCGATTGCCAACGCGTAGCCCAGTTGCGGTCATTCTCATCCAGCGTTGATTCGTATTTCGTTTTGACGTTATCGACATACACCGTATTGCCGACCCAAGTAATGTTGGTCGTTTCGCCCTGCAGCTTGGCAAGTTCATCTTTCTCCGTTACATATTTTTCCGTAAATTTCGGCGTAATTCCGTCCTCTTCCCATCCATCCCAGAATCTTCCTTCCGGTCCCCACATCAACAATGTTTGCCCTTCCGGACCGGTATACCAGTCAAGGAATGCGAAAACGGCTTCCGGATCTTTGGCGCTCGTCGTAATGACCGCGACGTTCCATCCAAGCACGTTATAGCTTCCCGGATAAATCTTGTTCTTATCCAAGCCTTCTTTATAAATCGGCCAAATCATAAAGTATCCTGCATCCGGATCCTTTTTGGACAGTTCCGCATCGGCAGGCATCGCGAATTTCATCGGATCGGAGCTCGCCAATACCGCTACGCGCCCGTTCATCACCTTCTCGGTAATTTTGTCTTCCGTTTGCGTAAACGCATCTTGCGTCATTAATTTCTCACGGAACAATTTGGCGGCGTATACCGTCGCTTCGCGGAACGGCTCATCCAAAAATATGGATGTCATTTTATCGCCGTCCGGCACGAAGAAATGTCTTGTATAACTGCGGTTGTTTTCTTTAAAAGCGGAATAAAGCTGGTCGATGCCGTTGCCTTCTTTCGCCGTGGTCGTTTCGAACGGAATGACATTCGGGTACTTTTCTTTTACTAATTTGAGGTAATTATACAAATCGTCGGTCGTTTCCAACTTAGGCGAACCTAGTTCTTTGTAAATTTTCTTGTTGACGGCATAGCCGGCGTTTCCGTTCGGCTGGTTCGTGTACCAGTTCGGGAATTGGTACAATTTGCCGTCCTCGGAGCGAAGCATTTTCAACGTATCTTCCCCGAGCCATTTTTTCAAGTTCGGATATTTCTCCATATAATCGTCCAGCGGGACAAGCATGCCCGCTTCGCGCAGCCGCTCCACATCCGCTCCGCGTTCGGTCCATATAATATCGGGCAACTGTCCTGCCACTATCATCGTTTGCAGCTTCTTCTCGGCTTCGTTGCCGGATTGGATCGGTTTAATATTCACTTTCAAATTTTCTTTAATCCATTTGGAAGCTTCGTCCTTGCCCCAAGGAGGCGTCGAATACCAGTCGTAGTGTCCGTAAAAAGAAATCTCAAGCGGCTCTTTCCCGAGCGGATACAGGTCGCTGGCTTCCTCTTGCTGTTGTCCTTGCCCTTCGTTCGTCTGCTCTTGCCCTGTCTGGGGCGTCGGTTCCGCCGGCCCCTGCGAAGTGCCCCCGCCCCCGCTGCATCCTACGATAAGCGACAAGGCCACGATCGCGGATAGGACGCCAAGAATCCATTTTTTCTTACCCTTCATGTTCATACCTTTCCCCTTTCACCTCATTTAATTTATGTTTAAAGCATTGCGCTCTAAACGCCGCAGCATAAACGGGCTATTCCTTCAGCGAACCTACCAGTACGCCCTTGACGAAATATTTTTGAACGAAAGGATACACGCATACGATCGGAATGGTTGCAACCATCATCGTGGCCATGGACAAGGATTTGCTCGTCACGCTCTTCATGGAAGAAATCCGGGCCAACGCCGCCGAATCCACTCCCATGCTTTCGGTCATAATGTTGGAATCCAAAATTTGCTTCAATATCGTCTGGATCGGCAACAATTTTTCGTCGGTAATGTAAATGCTGGCCAAAAACCATTCGTTCCAATGCATAACCGCCGTAAATAACGACAGCGTTGCGATAACCGGCCCCGAAAGCGGCAGGATGATGCGGAAAAATATGCCCCAGTTGCCGCTGCCGTCGATCTTCGCGGATTCCTCCAAACCGGCGGGCAATCCCCGAAAGAAGGTTCTGAATATAATCATGTTCCATACGCTGATCAACAAAGGAATGATATAGACCCAGAAAGTATTCAACAAGTGAAGGGCTCGCATGAGCAAAAATGTGGGAATGAGTCCCCCGTTGAAATACATCGTAATAATGCACATAATCATGTAATATTTGCGGCCGATCAATTCTTTCTTCGACATCCCGTATGCGAAGATGCTGGTCGCCAGAATCGCGGTTACCGTCCCGACGGCCGTACGCGCCACCGATATGAAAAAGCCGTTGATTAATCGCTGGTCCTCGAAGACGATTTTATAATTCTCAAGCGTAAACTCCCGCGGCCAAAAGGTGACGCCTCCCAGGGAAGTATCGAGCCCTTCGTTAAACGAAATGACGAGCGCGTTCCAGAACGGATAAAATGTAGAAAAGGACAGAACGATTAAAAACGCATATATAAAAACAACCATCAAACGATCTCCAAAGCTATCGCGCACCACTGACTTTCACCTCCTGTAAATTGAGCGTTCTTACCATAAGCTGTTGCCGGATCTTCTTGCTATGTAATTCGCTATGGTCAGCAAACCGACGCTAACGACTGCCTTGAACAAACCGACTGCGGTAGCGTAAGAGAACCTGTAGTTATCGATACCGACGCGTATGACATAGGTGTCCAGCACGTCGGAAACATCCCTTAGGCCGTCATTGACCGCAAGCACCAAAATATCTTCATAGCCTGCGCTTATCAGGTTGCCGATCGCAAGAATCATAAAGATGATGACGACGGGCATAATGCTTGGAAGCGTGATTAAATAAATTTGTTTAAACCGGCTCGCGCCGTCCATGGAAGCGGCCTCGTACAAATGAGGGTCGACGCCGGCAATCGCCGCCAAATAAACGATCGAGTTGAAGCCGATCTCCTTCCAGACGTTCGTCGATACGAGGATCCCCCAGAAATAATCGGTCAGCGACAGGAAGTTAATCGGTTCGTCAACGATTCTGAGCTTCTCGAGCAATATATTGACGCTTCCGTTGTCAACGGAAAGCAAGGAACTGACAAGTCCGCCGATAATAACCCAGGACATAAAATGCGGAAGATAAGTGACCGTCTGCACGACTCTTTTGAAAACCATTTTGCGGACCTCATTGAGCATCAGCGCGAGAATAATCGGCGCCGGAAATCCGATCAAAAATTTCAGCAGGCTGATCGCGATCGTGTTGCGCATCACCGTATAAAATTCCGGCGCCGTAAAGAACATATGGAAATGCTTAAACCCAGCCCATGGATTCACAAAAAAACTGTTGGTAAGCTTGTAGTCCTGAAAAGCGAACAAAATGCCGTACATCGGTAAGTAACTAAATACGAAAATGAGCGCGAGCGCAGGCAGAACCATCAATTGGATATCCCACTGCGCCAAAAACCGCCTAACCGGCCCTTTGCGGTTTTTCTCGATCACGCGCTCCCGATTCGTTGAAATTTGAGCCATCTTTATCCCCCCGTAGTAATAAATTGCATGACTTGCCGATTTGCCCGACGCTATCGCAGAGTTCAAAACAACATTCGAGCAAAAATTAAAAGGTTTTAACTTAATGTTTCCAGCCTGCCAATAAATTTTTGTTTAATCAATCGTATAAACTCAATATTATCATGTATGTATACGCTTACCTAAGGTGTGAAAAATAAAACGAAAACATCGTTTTTTTCAATTAAAAATTAAAAGGCTTTAATTTATTATGTCTATATAATATATTCAAAGCAATAAATTTTCAATAGCAATATTGGTTTTTTTTGCAAAAAAAAAGAATTCAAGCCTTCGCGGGTGACGCGTGGAATGAATTCCTTCGTTCATATGAAAAATGAGAATTTAATCCGATTTGGGAGCGGCCGTCGATTCGCGTACGATCAACTCCGGATCAAACTTGACCGTCATGCTCCGTTTCAAATTGCCGTCAATTTGTTTCAACAAAATATCGACCGCCGTTTTGCCGATTTGCGCCGACGGCTGTCTTACGGTCGTAAGATAGGGTTTTAGCGCGGACGCGAAGATTTGGTCGTCATAACCGACAACCGATACGTCTTGCGGCACGCGTATTCCGACCTCGCTTAAAGCGTTCATAAACCCGATCGCCAAATTGTCGTCTCCGGCGAATACGGCGGTCGGCAACGAACTCGCTTCCATCCATTTGCGGGCAATTTTGTATCCTTGCTTAATCGTAAATTCCCCTTGCTCGACCGCGAACGGCTCCAAACCCTCTTCCTGAAGCGCTTGTAAATATCCTTTCTCGCGTTCGATCGCGCTTAAGAAGAAGGCCGGTCCGCCAAGATGGGCGATTTTCTTATGCCCGAGCTCGATCAAATGCTTGGTCGCGTCGTATCCGCCTTTAAAGTTGTCGACGATGACGTTGGAAACCGACGGAATATCCTTCTGGTTATCGACCATCACGAACGGGATTTTCCGTTTCTTCAGTTCGACAACGTAAGGGCCTTCATTGACCGGAGACAAAATAATGAGCCCGTCAACCCGGTCCTCCTGGATCAAATAATGTTCCTCGTCTTCCATGCCCGACGATACGGACAACGCCAAATAATAGCCGTGCGCCTTGAGTACATCTGTAACTTCTTTCACAACCTCGTCGAGAAAGGAGTCTTGCAGTGTCGTCACGATTAAACCGATAATGCGCGTTTTGCCCCTTGCCAAACTTCTGGCGGCCGCATTCGGATGATAATCGAGCTCTTTAATTGCCTTCAGCACTTTTTCCCGGTTTTTTTCACGGACCGACGTCGAATTGTTCAATACGCGGGACACCGTGACGACCGATAATCCGGACTTTTTGGCCACGTCAAAAATATTAACCTTCATAGACCTCGCTCCTACAACCTTAAATGCTTATATTATAGTATATACCGAAGGGGAATGAAAATCCTTTCATTCCCCATACCGTTGACCCCGCTTCCTTTACTGTACCCTATTTATTGACGCGTTCCAATAGTTTATTCAATTTTTCTTGCAGCGCGGGCAATGCTTCGGCCGGTTTTTTGTCGCCGTTCTGCACCGGCTGCAATTCGTTAATAAACAATTCGTTAATTTGCGAGTAGTTGGCGACCAAATGGTTATACGATTCCACGCCATGCGTATTCGCGCCGTCATATACTTGCTTGATCAATGCCGGGTCGATGCCTTCAAAGGAATTATAGTATGTCTCCTTCGCTTTGTCGTTGATTGGCGGCGTGCCGCCGCTCAGCTCGATCGATTTCTCCTGCACTTCCTGGGTGATCATATATTTAATAAATTCGTAAGCTTCTTTCGGATGTTTCGAATCTTTCAGCACGAACAGCGGATCGATGTACAGCACGCTGCGCTCTTTCGGATCGCCGCCGATCGGCACGGCCGCTACGCCGACTTTGAAATCAAACTCGCTTTGACTCGCCAAGCTCCAGGAGCCGACGACGGACATCGCCACTTTCCCCGACAAGAACGGATCGCCGAATTGTCCGGCCACGGAATTGCTCCATGCAGGCGTCGGAGACACTTTTTTGTCATGAATCAAACCGATCCATTTGTCGTAAGCGGCAATCGCTTCCGGCGAATCGAAATGCGTTTCGCTCGGCTTGCCACCGTTGGTCCACGTATCGTCCGAATACACTTTCGCCCCGAAATAGGCCGGTCTCATATCCAGTTCGCCCCAACCGAAATCCACACCGTACTGGGATTTTGTAATATCTTCGTCGCGGATGGTCAGCTTGTCGGCATATTCCACCATCTTATCGAACGTCCAGCTTTCGTCGTTATAATCGGCCGGCGGATACGGCACGCCGGCTTGATCGAACAAATCTTTATTATAGAGCAGCAAAGTGATGTAGTTGCTGAAAGGGATTCCGTACGTTTTGCCGTCCACTTTGTAAATATCCATCAACTCCGGCGCAATGCCGTAATCCGCCGGATTGAAGTTATCCTCTTTCATAATGTCGGTTAGATCCGTGAGCATGCCTTTATTGTAATATTCCGCAAACCCGCCGTAACCGAAGTGCGACGTAATGTCCGGCGATTTCTTCGCCGCGATTTGCGCCTGCAGTTTGGAATCGAATTGCTCGTACGGCGCCTTATCGACCTTCACTTTAATGTTCGGATGCTTCGCTTCGAAATCCGGAATCAACTTCTCCACATACGTTCTGTCCGGCGAATCGATCGTATAATACGTAATCGTTACCGTCTTCCCGCTGCCGCCTCCCGTTTCCCCGCCGCAAGCGGTTAAAAACAACGAAAACAGCAACGTCAAACCGAGCAGCGCCAACAGCATTTTTTTCCCCTGTCTCATTCAAACATCCCCCTGTAAAGGTTTTTTTATATATCAAGCAATCGCAATGGCGACTACTTAATACCGGTAAGAACAATGCCTTCGGTAAAGCGTTTCTGCGCGACCGAGAACAAGACGATAATCGGCAGCACCGTTAAGATGGACGCGCACATCAGCAAGTTCCACGGCGATATGCGGAATTTCGACGAGATCATCGCCGCCATGCCGATCGGCAGCGTAAATTTTTCTTGCGAGCTTAAATACAGCACCGGCGCCAGCAAATCGTTCCAAGTCCATATGAAGGTGAAAATAGCGACCGTCGCAATGGCCGGGCCGGACAGCGGCAGCGCAATATTCCAGAACATGCGGAACTCGCTGCAGCCGTCTATTTTGCCCGAGTCGTACAACTCGTTCGGCAGCGTGCTGAAAAACTGCCGCAGCAAAAAGATTTGATACGCCGAACCGAAAAAGGCCGGCACGATGAGCGGCAGAAACGTATCCATCCAGCCAAGCTCGGAAAACAGTATAAATTGCGGTATCATAATCGCCGGATAAGGCAGCATCATCGTAGAGATCATCAACATGAACAAAATTTGCTTCCCTTTCGCCCGAAAACGCGCGAACCCGTATGCGACCAGGGCCGAAGACATCACTGTCCCGATCACGGAACTGATGGCGATAATCAAGCTGTTTTTATACAAAATGCCGAATTTGATTTCTTCATTGGTAAACAACGTCCGGAAGTTATCCCAGGCGAATACCTCCGGAATCCAGGTCGGCGGAAAACGAAGCATTTCCTTCGTCGTTTTCAGCGATGTCGAGACCATAAAGAATAAAGGCGACAACATGGCGACGGTGCATACGAGCAAAATAAGGAAAGCGACGATTTGCCCGGCCGTTACTTTCTTTCTCTTATCCGCCTTGATCATCGGTTTGTTCTCCAGCGCGACTTGATTCATTACTCCCGCCCTCCTTCATAGTAAACATAGCGATTCGAAGTTTTCATAATAATGATCGTGACGATCAAGATCGCAATGAGCAGCAGCCACGCCATCGCCGACGCATACCCTAAGCGGAAATCTTTAAATGCGCTTACATACAAGTTGTAAACATAGAACCGGGTCGCATAGTTCGGCCCGCCCTGCGTCATGACGTACGCTTGCGTAAACACCTGGAACGATTCGATGACAGACATGATCAACTGGAATAAAAATACGGGCGAAATCATCGGAAACGTGACGTTCCAGAACGTTTTCCAACGTCCCGCTCCGTCCAGCCGCGCAGCCTCCAACAAGCTTGCCGGAACCCCTTGCAGCCCGGCCAGGAAAATCAGCATCCCCGTACCCATTCCCCAAAACGACATAATAATGAGCGCCCATAACGCATAATGCTCATCGAGCAGCCAAGCCGGCCCCTTCACGCCGAACCAAGACAATATGTAATTCAGAAAACCGATTTCGGGGTTGAACACCCAGAACCATAAAAGGGACATGGAGACGCCCGATACCATGCTCGGAAAATACATCGCCGTGCGGAAAAAGCCGCGGGCCGGCACTTTCTGGTTGATCAGCATCGCAAACAGCAAAGATAAAATCAACGATAGCGGCACGCTGATGAACGTATACTTTAACGTGACGGCAATGGACTTATAGAACAACTCGTCCCGAAACAGCTCCTTGAAATTATCCAGTCCGATAAATGTCGGCTTGCTGATAATGTCGTAGTCCGTAAAGCTGTAATAAAGCGATGCCAAAATCGGGTACATGGCAAACACGGCAAACCCGATCAACCACGGCATAATGAACAAATAAAAATACATTCCCTCTCTTCTCGATTCGGATAACTTCATCCCTTAACCCCTCTCTCATTCTTTAAGCTTGGACGTCCAACCGCAAAAGTTAAAGGGCTTTAACTTTTGCGAAAATAAAAAACCCCCGAACTCCTTATCATGCAGCACCTCTGGTTTTTTACATTTTTTCCTAAAAAAATAATTGAATGCGTTTACTTGTCGGGTAAAAAAAATAACACCAAGCTGCCTTGTCCTTAAAAATTAAAGGGCTTTAACTTTTTTATCTATTCTTATCATACGTTCTAATGGATTATTTTTCAATAGTTTTTTTTAATTTTTCTCATGAAACTTTCGGCGATGGCAAATCGTACTATATGGGAATCATGGATAAGGTCTACTATAATCCGAAGACCGGCGAGCGCGAATACGTTCGGGTCGAGGAATAATACATTCCCCGGAGCTTATCCATTCCGTATAGCCCCGGGGATGCTTTTATTGGCGCAAATAGGCGCCGATTTGTTCGGCGGGCCGCAGTACGGAGCCGCCATGGCAAACTTCCAATCGGCCCGGCTTGATATGCTCCACGACTCGGGCGCTGCGCAGCGCCTCCTCCATGTCCGCGGTGAACATCGCCATCGGCCGCTTCAGCCGGCCGCCGCTTGATGTGAACAAATCGCCCGCAAGCATAACATCGTCTTGTTCATGATAATAAACGACATGTCCGGGCGAATGCCCCGGCGCGTGCAGCGGCGTTAATCCGCCGACCTGCGCCAGCTTGCCTTGTCCGTCGGTTGGCAGCGCGCTTGCGATGCCTGCCGGCACCGATTGCGCCGCTTTCTTCCGCCGCGGGTACGGCTGCCTTCCTTCCATATACGGTATTTCAAGCTCATGCGCCATCACGGGAATATCTCCGCCGAAGGCGGCCAGCACCCGCGTTATCGCCCCGACATGATCGGAATGGCCGTGCGTCAGCGCGATGCGGCGCAACGGCCCGTGTCCGCCGGCTTCAATCCAGCGCGTAATCTTTGCCGCCATCGGCCCGATGCCGGCGTCGACCAGCGTCCAGCCGTCCTCCTCCTTCACAAGCCATACATTGACGGGAATGAGTACCCATGCCCGCAAACTCCATATATGTTCCGATATTCTCGTCCATTTCATCTTGATCGCATCCTTTCAATCCGCCGAATCTAATATAACCATTGGTTACTAACCGTTGGTTATATTATAGGACGAATCTTTTTCCCTTGTCAACGAAAATTTCGTCGGCCGGCTTTACACTGTTTCATGATGGATCAAACCGATGCTTGGCTGCATATCGTCCGATTGGCTAACGGATGTAGGAGACGCTATTTGAGCAAATTCGCGACTTTTCTAAATGTAACGGATTTGAGGAACCTAATTTTGGGAGATTCGTTCATTTCTCGCTAGAAAAACAACCAATAAGAGCTCCGGCTTCCGTTACAATCCGAAAAGACTTTTTCTTCCCACGATAAGGTCTTCCATTTCCGTTACAAATGATGAACGTCGAATTCGCTTATCCGCCAGTTTCCAATCGCAAAAAGGCATGACCGGCCGCCAAAGCGGAGCCGATCATGCCTTTGTCTAAATCATCTTACTTGCTTAGAATTTCGGGCGTAGTCAGTTTATCGTAAAAATCCACTACTTTGTCTTTATCTTCGGAAGCGCGCAGAGCCATCGCCGAGCGCGGATGCTCGTCAAGCGTGCCCGTAATCATGTATGGGATCAAATAACCCCATTCTTCTTTTTCCCGAAGCGGTATCATATAACGCTCGATGATGTCGAGCACGGGCCGCAATTTGTAATTCGTATGCTTCAAATGGGTGACGAGCAGCTCTGTCGGGCAATTGCCCGCAGCCCGTCCCATGCCGTATACGGATGCGTCCAGCAGCTCCACTCCGTTCTCAACGGCGACCAGCGTGTTGGAGAACGCAAGCTGCATGTTGTTATGCGTATGAACGCCCAGACGTTTGTTAGGCAGATGCTGTTTGAATTTGCTGATTAAATATTTGAAATCGTTATGATCCAGACTGCCGTAAGAGTCGACAACATAAACGATATCGACGACGCTTTCTTTAATCATTTCGAACGCTTCAAGCAGTTCATGCTCCATCACGTTCGACAACGCCATAATATTTAACGTCGTTTCGTAGCCGCGGTCGTGGAAGGTTTGCACCAGTTGCAGCGCTTTATCCACGTCTTTAATATAGCACGCGACGCGAATGAGATCGAGCATGCTCTCGCTGCGCGGCAAAATATCGTTTTCGTCGACGCGGCCGATATCCACCAAGGCGGATAATTTGGTCGTGCCTTTTTGCGGAATGACTTTACGCAGGAAATCGTCGTTCAGAAAACGCCACGGTCCCGCTTGATCGGCTCCTTTTAACAGTTTCGGAGAGTTTTTGTAACCGATCTCCATGTAATCGACGCCCGCTTCGTTTAGTCCCGCATATAAATTCTGTACGAATTCGACGCTGAAGTCCCAATTGTTGACGAGCCCGCCGTCACGAATCGTACAATCGACGATTTTACATTGATTCGCCTTCATCAAGATGTCTCCTTTTACCCAATAACATTTTCCTTTCATTCTACTTGATATTGCAACCTAAAGCAAAAGAAATATTGACGATGCTGTCGAATTTTGCCTGCGCCGCGAAGCCGAAAACTTCGCCTTGATCCTCCTGCGAAACGGAACATGGCAAAGAGGACTGTCCCCCGACACAGTCCCTTCGTTTAAAGCATTATTTCCGGTCTTTCCCCTTTTTATCTTCTCCTTTTTGTTTCCCTGCGCCGGCAAGAGGCGGATATTCCGAGTCAAACCGTTTACGCTCGGTCCGTTCGATTTGCACGATTTTGCCGTCATGCACAACGATTTGCACGTTGCCGTATTCCAAGCCTCTCACGCTGGCCAATATCCGCTCTGCCCACAGATCATCGATTTGAAGCGGTTTGCTCATCATCTTATCCTCCCGTTTCTTCTATATTTACGCACTTGTTTTCTTTCCTTTCGGCGATTGCAACCGGCGCTGCTTTGCTTCCACGACGCTCTTCGCCGCCAGCGTTGCCAAAGCAAGCAGTACGAGCAACGAAGCAACGGAGAACGAAGCGGCAAACTGATATTCATTGTATAAAATTTCCACATGCAACGGCAGCGTGTTCGTTTCCCCGCGAATATGCCCGGAAACGACCGATACGGCTCCAAACTCCCCCATGGCGCGCGCATTGCACAAAATAATGCCGTACAACAGCCCCCACTTTATGTTGGGCAGCGTAACGCGCCAAAACGTTTGCCATCCGCTTGCCCCCAGGCTGATGGCAGCCTCTTCGTCCTGGATGCCTTGCGATTCCATTAAGGGAATCAATTCCCTGGCGACGAACGGAAATGTCACGAACAACGTGGACAGTACAATTCCCGGCAGAGCGTAAATGATTTGAACATTGTGCTCCGCCAAAAAGGCGCCGAATAAGCCGCGCGAGCCGAACAAGAGCACGAAGATCAGTCCCGATATAACGGGAGATACCGCGAACGGCAAATCGATGATCGTCGTCAAGACGTTCTTTCCTCGGAAACGAAACTTCGTAATGAGCCATGCGGCGGCGATGCCGAACAGCGTATTGAGCGGCACGACAATCGCCGAAGTCAGCAGCGTTAATCGGATCGCGGACCATGCGTCTTTCTCGGCGATCGCGGCGAAGAACACTTCCGCGCCTTTCCGGAACGCTTGCGCAAAGACGGTAATAAGCGGCAATACAAGCACTACGCCCAAAAAAAGCAGCGCCGCCGCGATTAATATCCATTTGACGAGCGACGATTCCGTAATATGTTTCGGCCTGATGTCCGAAGTCGAATACGTTCCCGCGGTTGTTGCATATCCGGCCATTTGCCCATTCCCCCCTTCACCCTGCCGGCCTTTATCCGGATATCGTTTTGCGCCTGCTGCGCCATTGGAGCCAGTTAATCATCAATAACATGAGGAACGAGATCGCCAGCATGACGAGCGCAATCGCCGTAGCCCCGGCATAGTCGTATTGCTCCAGCTTCGTCATAATGAGCAGCGGGGCGATTTCCGTTTTCATCGGCATATTGCCGGAAATGAATACGACCGAACCGTATTCTCCGATTCCGCGAGCAAACGCCAGAGCAAATCCGGTCAAAAGCGGAGGCAGCAGCTCCGGAAAAATGATCCGGCTGAACGTCCTCCATCGGTACGCCCCAAGCGAGGCGGCCGCTTCTTCCACATCCTTCTCCAACTCTTGCAGCACCGGCTGCACCGTGCGAACGACAAACGGCAAGCCGATAAAGACGAGCGCGATCGTAATGCCGACCGGAGAATACGCCGTTTTCACGCCAAGCTGATGAAATAAGCCGCCGAGCCAGCCGTTCTCCGCATAGATGGCCGTCAAGGCGATCCCGGCTACCGCCGTCGGCAGCGCGAACGGCAAATCGATCAAGCCGTCGACGATACGTTTTCCCGGGAAATGATAACGAACGAGCACCCACGCTGCCAGCAAACCGAATCCCGCATTGACAAGCGCCGCGAAGAAAGCGGTAAGGAAGCTGATCTGATAGGAGGCTACGACGCGCGGGTCGAGAATCGCCTGCCAGAAACGATCCCAACCCGCCGCCGCGGAATGTATAACGAGCGCCGATAGCGGAAACAACACGAGACAGCTTACATAGAAGACGACGATGCCCATCGTCAGGCCGAACCCCGGTACGACCTTCCGCATCCTTCCACTCGTCGTTTGAACCGATAGTCTCATCAGCCAAGTCCCCCCCCTGATTCGCCGTTTCCGGCTTACTTTCCGTTTAAATAAATCCGGTCGAATACGCCGCCGTCCGCGAAATGCGTTTTTTGCGCCTGCTTCCAGCCGCCGAATACGTCGTCAACCGTCAAAAGGCTCACCTGCGGAAACTCGAATTTTTGAGCGACCGATTCGAGACGCGGGCGATAGAAATTTTTCGCTGCGATCGTTTGGCCTTCTTCCGTATACAAATATTCGAGATACGCTTTCGCCACTTCGCGAGTTCCTTTTTTATCGACGACTTTATCGACAACGGCAACGGGAGGTTCCGCCAAAATGCTGATCGAAGGCACGACAATCTCAAATTTGTCCTCGCCGAATTCTTTCAACGACAGAAACGCTTCATTCTCCCATGCGATCAGCACATCGCCGATTCCTCTTTCCACGAACGTCGTTGTCGAACCGCGCGCCCCGGAATCGAGCACCGGAACGTTCTTAAACAATGCCGACAGAAACTCTTCCGCTTTCTGTTCGTCGTTCCCGTTCTTTTGCAGCGCATATCCCCATGCCGCTAAATAATTCCAACGCGCCCCCCCGGACGTCTTCGGATTCGGCGTAATGACCGAAACGGCCGGTTTGATTAAATCGTCCCAGTCCTTAATTCCTTTCGGATTGCCGGTGCGTACGAGAAAGACGATGGTGGACGTGTACGGCGAGCTGTTCTGGTCGAGCTTGGTTTGCCAGCCTTCCTCTATGAGTCCCGCCGCCTGAATTTCATCGATATCGTAAGCGAGCGCCAGCGTTACAACATCCGCCTGCAAGCCGTCGATGACCGAGCGCCCTTGCTTGCCCGATCCTCCATGCGATTGTTTCACCGTTACCTTTTGCCCCGTCTGCTCCTTCCAATAGACCGCGAACGCTTTGTTATACTCTTCGTAAAGCTCCCGGGTCGGATCGTACGATACGTTGAGCAGTTCGACCGGAGCTTTCGCCGCTTCCGGCTTCTCTTCCCGAACGCTAGCTTGAGCGGGCTGCTCCCCCGAACGGCCTTGGCTCCCCTCCTTCGTGTTCGTTTGCCCTCCGCCGCAAGCCGTTAAGCTTACCAATAAGACAGTGATGACAGCCGTTAATAACGTTACCTTTTTCATCGTTCTCTAACTCCTTTATTGTTCATGCTTGCATCGTTTCTTTCCGAAAAAAAGTACAAAAAAAGACACATACCACTCCTTTCGCCAAATGGGTTGTGTCTCCGGCTGTCCGGTAAACCAACTATTCCTATTAAATTAGTAAGGATTTAATTTGCAATTATCATATCACCGAATTTTTCCCATGTCAATACAAAAAATGGGCGGGTTGGCCCACCCTTCCTATCCGGCAGCGGGCGCTCCCTATCGCCCAATCCTCCGCTTGTCAACGCCGGATGTGCGAATTCCAATCATCCGCCAACATGGCGTATACCGCATGATCGACAAAACGGTCGTTTACCCACTCTTCCTGCCTGCAAACGCCTTCCAGCTGAAATCCCAATCGTTCCGGAATCGCCCGGCTCTTCGCATTGCCGACTCCCGCCCGAATTTCCACCCGGTTCAAATTCAATTCTTCAAAGGCATAATCAAGCAGCCGCCTGCACGAATCCGCCATGATCCCTTTGCCCTGCGCTTGCTCGTCCAACCAGTAGCCGATCGACGTCTTGCGGTTGGTCCAATCTATCCGATGGAATCCTATACAACCTGCCAAACGGCCCTCATAAAAAATGCCGCATTGAAATCCTCTGTTTTGCGCGAATTGCTCCAAAACCATGGAAATGAATTGCTTCGAATCTTCCTCGCTGCGAGTAATGTCCACCCACGGCAGCCATTCGCGCAAATAATCGCGGTTCCGCTCCGTTAGTTGAAATAATTCCGGCGCATGTTTCCATTCCAACAACTTCAATTCAAGCGATTCGCGAATCGTACAAACAAACATGGTCCATCCCCCCGTTCCATCGATAAGTTACCTTTCTGCATTTCATAGAGTATCGGTGTTGCCGGCGATAAAGATAGTTCCATTATATTGGATTAGAAAGCGGAATGAAACGTCAAACGAAAAACGGCGAGAAACCGCTCCCGCCGCATTCGCCGTCATGTTCGACCATATATCATACAAGATGGCAAGCGACGAAATGCCCTTCGCCCACATCTCTATACTCCGGAATTTGCCGTTTGCACCATTCGGTCGCTATCGGACAACGCGTATGAAATTTGCATCCCGACGGCGGATTGGCCGGACTCGGTATATCCCCCTCCAGCACGATTCTTTCCCGCTTCAAGGTCGGATCGGGAATGGGAATGGCCGACATCAGCGCTTTCGTATAAGGATGAAGCGGATTGCCGAACAATTGGCTCCTGCTCGCCGTCTCGACGATCGAACCGAGATACATGACGCCGACGCGATTGCACAAATGTTCGACCACGCTCAAATCGTGGGAAATGAACAGGTATGTCAGTTGCTTCTCCCGCTGGAGATCGCTGAGCAAGTTAATAATTTGCGCTTGAATCGACACGTCCAGCGCCGACACCGGCTCGTCGGCCACGACAAATTCCGGGTTCATAATGAGCGCCCGGGCAATGCCGATGCGCTGCCGCTGTCCCCCGGAAAACTCGTGGGGATACCGCTCATAATGATAGCTTGCCAGACCGCAAAGCTCCATCGTTTCGACAACCCGGTCCCGTACGTCTTTGCGCTTGGCAAGACCGTGGTCGATCAACGCTTCGCCGATCGCTTCCCCGACTTTGATCCGGGGATTGAGCGAACCGAACGGATCCTGGAATATCATTTGCAGCTTCGGACGCATGGAACGCATGTCCTTGTTGGATAGCTGATGGATATCCTGCCCCTTGAACGATATGACGCCCTCCGTCTTCTCGGTCAGGCGCAAAATCGTCCGGCCGATCGTGCTCTTCCCGCAGCCGGACTCGCCGACGAGCCCGAACGACTCGCCTCTCTTGATTTGAAAGGAAACGCCGTCCACCGCCTTCACGTTGCCGATCGTACGCTGGAATACGCCGCCGCGAATCGGAAAGTACTTTTTCAGCTGCTGCACCTGAATCAACGCTTCGCTCATCGCTTATTCCCCGCTTCCTCATACAACCAGCAGGCTGTCTTATGTTTGCCGCCGTCATGCGCGCGCAGCGGCGGCTGTTTCTGCTTGCAAATGTCCATGCAAAAGGCGCAGCGGTCGTGAAAATGGCAATTGTCGCCCAACTCGACAGGATTGGGGACCTGCCCCGGGATCGAATACAGCCGTTCCCGGTTCTGATTGAGAATCGGCTTCGCTTTCAACAGCCCTTGCGTATACGGATGCCGCGGGTTTTGGAACAGCTCCAGCACCGGCGCTTCCTCAATCACTTTCCCTGCGTACATCACGACGACAAAATCGGCCATTTCGGCGACAACGCCCAGATCATGCGTAATCAGCATAATCGATGTCTTGATTTTATCCTTAATATCCCGCATTAAATCCAAGATTTGCGCCTGGATCGTTACATCCAGCGCCGTCGTCGGTTCGTCGGCAATGAGCAGCTTCGGATTGCAGCTCAGCGCGATGGCGATCATGACCCGCTGGCGCATTCCCCCGCTAAGCTCATGCGGGAACGAGCCGAATATTTGTTCCGCCCGCGGAATGCCTACCAAATTGATTAGTTCGATCGCCCTGTCGCGGGCTTCCTTGCGGTCGAGCAGCAGATGAAGCATAAGCGGCTCCATAATTTGCTCTCCGATGGTGAGAACCGGGTTCAGCGAAGACATCGGCTCCTGGAAAATAATCGAAATTTCGTTGCCGCGAATCCGGCTCATTTCGCGCTTGCTCAATCGCAGGATGTCCTTTCCCTCGAACCTTATTTCCCCGCCGGCAATTTCGCCCGGAGGAGTCTCGATCAAGCGCATAAGAGACATCGCCGTTACGCTCTTGCCGCAGCCGGATTCCCCGACGACACAAAGGGTTTCGCCTTCGCGTATCGTGAAGCTGACGTCGTCGACAGCTTTGACCACACCGGCGGATGTATGAAAATGCGTTTTTAAATTTCGAAATTCGACTAACACTTTCGCCATATCGCATCTCCTTCTTGAAATGATCGGCTGCCCGGGGTGCCCGATAATTGTCGGGCTGGCATTGGCGCTTGCCCGCGTTCTTATCTGTGTTTCATTTTCGGATCCAAAGCGTCGCGAAGCGCGTCGCCGATCAGGTTAATAGCCGTCACGGTAATAAGAATGCACATGCCGGGCGGCACCCACAGCCAAGGCCTCTTGCGAAAATCGATCAAATTGTTGGCCGCCGAGATCATATTGCCCCATGATGGAGTCGGAGGCACGACGCCGATCCCGAGAAAACTGAGCGCCGATTCGTAGATGATGGCGCTCGCCACGCCAAGCGTCGCCGATACGATAATGATCGGAACGACGTTCGGCATCAGATGGCGGAATATTTTGCGCCGGTCGCGCAATCCCAAGGCGTCGGTAGCCTGCATAAATTCCATCTCGCGCAGCATCAGCATTTGGCCGCGTACGAGCCGCGACAAACTCGTCCAGCCAAGCAAGCCGATAATAAGCATAAGGAAGTAAATGCGGTCGGCGGAATCGACTTTCAAATCGGACAATACGGCGCCTAATATAATGAGAATCGGCAAAGACGGCAAGGACATGAATATATCGGCAATCCGCATAATGATCGCATCTGCGCCTCTGCGGTAAAATCCGGCCACCGCACCGAGCGTCGCGCCAATCACGACCGATATGCCCGTAGCTACGAGTCCGACGGTGAGCGAGATCCGTCCCGCCAGCATCGTCCGCAGCAGAATATCGCGTCCGAGCTTATCGGTGCCGAGCCAATGGGCGCTGTTGGGCGGCTGATTTTTATATGCCAAATCATAATCTTCCAATTCGTAAGGCGAGAACAAAGGCCCAATGAAACTGATCAGAAACATCAAGATTAATATAATAAGTCCCGCCAAAGCAAAGCGGTTTCGCGCGAACCGGCGCATCGCCGTTTTCCAGGGAGAAGCCGGCCGCTTGACGGCGACTTTAGCATTCGTATCCAAAGACGAAACTCTCGCGGACACCTCGACCACCTCCTACTTTAAGCGAATTCTTGGATCTGCAACGCCGTAGAGCACGTCGGACAGCAGATTCCCGATCAGCGTCAACACGGCCAGAAAGATCGTGAAGCCTAACATAAACGGATAGTCGCGCACCGTGATCGATTCCAGATATACTTGGCCGACCCCCGGCCAAACGAATACTTTCTCCAAAATAATGGCGCCGCCGAACAAAGTGGGAAGCTCGAAGCCGAACAGGGTAATCGCGGGCAGCAACGCGTTGCGCAACGCATGCTTGAAAATAACGGTACGTTCCTTCAAACCTTTGGCGCGGGCGGTTCGAATATAATCCTGGCGAATCACTTCCAGCATCGCTGTGCGGAAATAGCGGGTCAGACTGCCTGTGCTGAGCATGGTCAGCACGAGCGCCGGCAGGAACATATGGTGGGCGACGTCTTTGATATACGCCCAGCCTGTCGCGTTCAGCCCGGCCGTCGTCATGCCGCCGACGGGGAATAACCCGAGATGCAGGCTTAATCCGTAAATGAGCAGCAGACCGATAAAGAACGACGGCAAGGACATGCATAGAAAGATAAGTAAAGTGACCAGTTTGTCAAATAGCGAGTATTGGAATTTCGCCGAGAAAACGCCGGCGAATATCGCGATGAGCCAACTAAATATCAGACTAACGAAAGCGATTACAAAGGAGTTCCAGACATAATTGTTTATGACTTTGCCGACCGGCTGCTTATGCTGCAGCGAGTCCCCCATATTTCCTTTGAGCATGTTGCCGGCCCAAGTGAAGTACCTTTCTACTACCGGTTTATCGAGGCCGTATATTTGCCTTAACTGTTCCATCTTCTCGTAAGTCATATTGGGAGTGACTTTGGCGGTAATGTAATCGCCCGGAACCATCGCGGAAATCGCAAAGACAATAATGGATATGCCGATCAGCGTCGGGATCATCTGTAGCAGCCTGCGGATCATATACTGCTTCATAGCATTTCCTCCTAGGCTTATAGTGGAATGCTCAGCCCATACGGGCTGAGCATACGATTCATGCTGTTATTGCACAATTTCCGCTTGATACAGGCTGAAAGTAAAGTGTTTGTACGGAGTAATATCCAATCCTGTAACTCTTGCGTTAATTCCCCACATATCTCTTCTTTGGTACATGAAAATAACCGGAAGGTCCCTGTTAAGTTCTTGAAACACTTGTTTATAGATCTCTTTCCGCCCTTCGAGATCCAGCGTTTTCTTGCCTTTCAACATCAGTTCGTCGACCGTTTTATTGGAATAGCCGATGTTATTCTGGGCGCCGTTCGTAATATAAACGGTACTGTCCGGATCCGGCGTCAATCCCCAAGCCGCGAAGAACATTTCGAAATCGCCCGTTTTCCGCTTTTCGCTGATGGCGTTGAAATCGAGCGTCTCGGCATTAAAGTCGATACCGAGTTCCTTATAGTTTTTCGTCATGATCGGAAGCAGCGCCTCGACAACCGAGCTATCCGCAGTCGCGGAGAAGTTGATTTTAAACTTCTGTCCGTCTTTCTCGCGAATGCCGTCCGAACCTTCTACCCATCCCGCTTCGTCCAGAAGCTTCTTCGCTTTATCGATGTCGAATTCGTAAGGTTCGATGCCTTCGTTCGTATAAGCCCATCCTACGTTGGACTCCGGAATGTTAATGACGTTGGCGTATTTACCGAATGCACCTTCCACCACTTCCTTGCGGTTCAAACCGATCGTTAACGCCTGGCGCACTTTGACATCCTGGTATTTCGGATCGTTATGATTGAACGCAACATAGCCGTATCCGTTCGTCGGGAATATATTGACGTCCAGAAAACCGAGCCCTGTCAGTTCCTCGACATTGTCTTCGTTAACGGTTACTTCGTCCACGTCAATCTCGCCGGATTGCAGCATGGCAATTCTCGTATCGTCGGTCGTCGCTTTTAAGATCACATTTTTAATTTTCGGCGCGCCTTTGAAATAATTCGGGTTTGCTTCCAGTACGACTTCTTGGCCCGGGGTATATTTCGTAACGATATATTGGCCGCTGCCGATCGGTTTATCGTTCAATGCTTTCACCGAATCAAGCTGTCCCAATTTATAGCCTTTGCCATAGTAAGCCTCCGGCAGGAACTCGACGGTGCCGAGCTCGTTTTTCGTCTGGGCGTTTACTTCCAACACTTCGACTTCCACGGTGTTGTCGTCGATAATTTTGACCCCGGATATATCCGGCGATTTGCCGTCATGGTATTCCTGGCCGCCTTTGATTTTGAGCGATAGAATGTCCGATTCTCCGTCATAGGTCGGATCGTGCAGCACTTTCAACGCGAACAGATAATCTTTCACCGTCACCGGCGTGCCGTCGCTGTACTTTATGCCCGGCTTCAAGTGAAACGTATATTTCAGGCCGTCGTCGGACACATCGATTTTATCGGCTAGATGCTCCGCATATGTACCGTCGCTTTGAACGACCAGGAAGCTGTCGAATACGACTTCAACGACATATTTATCATAAACCGTTGACCAGAATAGAGGGCTGAATATCCCTTTCGGCGCCGTCGTGCCAATGATCAGCGTGTCTTTGCGGCCCAGAGCCAAGGCGGGATTAAGCGACTTGTCGGTTGCCGGGAAATACCCGGAGTTGGCATCGTCTTGCGATGTTCCCGGTTCCGTCTTTTCCGGTTCTGTCTTGTCCGGCTCCGCTTGATCGGACCCCTTGTCGGTCGACTCCGCCGCCGGCGGCGGGTCCTTAGGCGGTTCCGCAGCTTTGTCTCCTGTGCATGCCGATAAAAGTAAAACCGCAATCATCATAATCAACATCAAACCAGACCATTTTTTTCCCAAAACGATTCCCCTCACTTTGAATAATATTAAGGCAAAGCCTCTACGGTGAAGAAGCTTTGTATCCTTATTTCCAACACTTTCATAAACCACCCCCGGAAGAAGATGATCGGTATGGCAGCGTCAAAGATGAATGGATGCCTTAAGCGGTAAAATAAACCTAAGGTCAATTGAGAAAAAGACTATCCGAGTCATTCGGGTTGAGGCGTCTGGTTGCGGACTCTTATAAATAAAAATAGAGGCTTATCTTTTTGCCCTTTATAATACATAATCTCATTTCCGGCATTGTATAACATTTTTGTGAGAAAATTTCCCATCTGAATCTAGGTTAATGATCGCCGCCTCATTTGTTTGTTGTTTGGGCGGTTACGCTCGTCGTCTCTTTTTTCCCCTTCTGTCGAAATCCCCTTCACTCAGGGGCAGAAGTTAGTGAGAAAAAGAACCGGTTGTCTGAACGAAGGGGATTTCGACAGAGGAAATGAATGAGCAGCATTTCGATAAAAAAATGAGGAGAAGCGACATACGAAAAGAGGCTATGGCGGTTGCCAAGCCAGACATGGAGATGCCTCGAAGGCGATTCGCGCGGCGCTCTTGTTTAGGGCTAAACGAAACTGGCCATCCTTATGGGGCTCAAAATGAAGACGTTCCCATCCTAACGAAAGTACGTGTCGTTATTCATTGGAAATCCGCCGTTGTACCGCCTTTTTCCCCTCATTAGCGTGTTTTCGTTTCGTTACGCCGGCAACAAGGTGATTTACGGGCTAATAGCGTGTATATGTTTCGTCCGCCCGGCGCCCGGCGGGTCGTCAGCCCCGAACATTTTCGACAAAAAAAACCGCTGGAGCAAATTACTCCAGCAGTTATGATTCGATCACCCGAAAAATTCGTACGTTCGCGTCCATGTCATCGATTCGCCCGGCCGAAGGTCGATTTCGACGAACACTTCCGGCGATACGACATGGGGCGCGCCCCATAGCGCAATCATCGAGGCGGGCCGCGTTACCTTCTCCCGCATCCCCGCCCCGCTCGGGAGATGCATGGCTTCCCAAGAAACCGCCTCCCCGCTGCCGAATCCCTCCAAACGGCAATAAAATTCCCGCTCCGGCGCATGCCGCCAGCGGATGTCGCGGCCGCCGAACTCGAGCACGCGCGGCGTATAATCCGGTTCCATCTGAGCCGCCGCAACAGGGAAGGAAAAGGTCAAGCGGTAATCGGGACCGATCGGATGCCCGTCAATCCCGATAAAATTATGGGTATATTCATGCGTTCTTATCGGCCGCGATCCAACGTTTTCAAGCAGGTAGCGGATGCTCAGTCCCGAGCCTTGAAGCGTTACGGTCTTGGCCAGTTTCGCGGCATACCCGCGGCAATCCGCCGGATGAACGACGAACTCGGCGGATCGCCGATCGGTTCGCACTTCAACCTCAAAAGGCGTCGCCTTATAATCGGCGCGAAAATCGTATTCCGCTTCGTCCCGGCGCTCGAGCAAGCCGACCCCGAGTTTGGGGAACCGTTCCCCGACGCGCGTCTCTTCGTACCCGATCCCCTGGAAGATGCCGAATTCGTTGCAAAGGCCGGCGCCGCCCCCCCGCACATGAGAGGAAGGATGCTCGCGCACGCAGAAGGTATGGCCGCCTTCGATCAATCGCACTTGCGTCACGAAGGCCGTCCGGTCGAAGCGAGCGCCCCGGCATTCCCCCGGTTCGGCTATGTCTACGCAAAGCCTGTCGCTAACTAATTCGATCATGAGAGCATGACCTCGATCGTATGCGTTCCTTCATCCGGCAAGCCCGATATCAGCCCGCGATCGATCACGCATGACGGGCCGCCGGTTTCCGCCGGAAACCGCGCATTCGAGTGCGATACCGAACCGATCCGGTACTCGCCGTAATCCAGCCCGCGCGGATTGCGGTAAACGATGCGCAGCTTCTTCCCCGCAAACAGAGTATCGATCGCGGCTTCGCCGTTCTTGTCGAATTGCTCCCGCACCAGCTTCGGTTCCAGCGTCAAATCGCCAAGCGCCCCTTTCACGCCGTACACTTCCGTGACGGCCGTCAGCAGCAACCAACTCGCCGAGCCCGTTAAATAGTGGTACATTCCCCGGCCTTTCTCGTTGATATATTCGGGAATGCCCGGATAGATGCGGCTCCGTTCGAAATCGGCGCTGAGGCGATAGATCGAGTCAAGCACGGCGTAGCCTTCCCGCACGAAGCCGCGTTTGTACAGCGCGTTCGCGTACATGACCGTCATATGGCTGAACATGGCTCCGTTCTCTTTATGGCCGAACGCGAAGCCGAAGGCGCGGCCCAGATTTTGCTGAATGCCGCCGAAGCGGGTATTCAGGCGGTAGCCGATCTCCGGGTCTTTCAAGTACCGGTCGACGGAGGCGGTCACCTTCCGAACCTGCTCCGCGCTCGCCGTTCCGCCCATCACGGCGAACACCTGGCCCGTCAGCGTCATGCGGACGCCGTTCCCGCGATCGCCTTCCACACGCGCGCCGTCATTGTCGTAATAACCGTTGAACCATTCATAGCCTTCGCCGCTGCGGATCCATTCGTTTCTGCGAATATGCTCCTTCAGCCAGTTCGCTTTTTGCTCCAAATCTTCCGCCACCCGCCCGATGTCAAAAGCGGTTTTGCGGCCTTTGACCTTGCCGGGACAGGCGTCATAATACCGTTCCAGCAATTCGCGCTTGGCGGAAACGGACCCGTAATCGGCCGAACCGGAAATCGTATCGAGCAGCATGCCGATTTCTTCCGCCAGTTCGACCTGCATAACGTCCATTCGTTCCTTCATCTTCCGCAGCAGCTTGGCCAGCTCGCTCAAATTGCTTGCATACAACGCCGTAAAGGCCACGCTCTCGCCCTTATCTGGCGCCAGATCCAGGCCGTCGTTCCAATCGGCCCCTTCCAACTTCATATTGTTATGCTCGCCGACATGGAAGAACGGCACGACGTTCTGCACCAGCAAATGTTCCAGAATGGTGCCGCGATAGACGGCTCCGTCTTCCGTTCGCAGCTTGTTCTCTCCGTCCGCGCCCAAAGCCGGGTCCTTCTCCTTGCAGCGCCGCACATAAATATCCTGGAAAAAGGATTGCTCCTGCAGCAAAAATTCGAGATCGCCGCTTTGATGCAAATAGAACAAGGTCGTCACAAGCGGCCAGGCGCCGTGATCCATCCAGACGCGCGGAATATTGTTGCGGTCCGCGACGAATTCGCCGGGGTTCGCCCCGATAATGGTCGCATTGCTGCCGTCGATGCGAACGCCGGCGAAATTGTTGAACAATAAATGCCGCACTTCCGCCGGTTCCATGATTAATAGAGCCAGGCAATCCTGCCACAAATCGCGCCAGCCGCGTCCGCCCCGGCCGTAATCGTGATGCGGGAGGAACGAGCAGCCGTATAATCTTCTCAAGATCGGTTGCAGCGTCACCCATTTCATCCATAGATCATGCTGCCGATCCCCCGAATGGAATGAAACCGCGCCCACTTTCCGCTGCCAATGCCGTTTCGTCTGTGCCAGCAGTTCGTCGAATCGGCTTGCGGACAAATATTCGCAGGCCAGCCGTTCCGTTTCGATCCGGCCGTCGGCGATAACCATCGCGATCGTATACCGCTTCGACTCTCCCGGCTGCAGTTCCGCGGCAGCGAACCGGATCGCCCCGACCGCTTCGTAGCCTTCGCGCTCGCTTCCCGCCCGTTCCTGCGGCGGCGCGTTCGTCACGACCGCTTCCGGCCAGTCCAAAGCGCCGCCTTCGCCGATATATTCTTCCAGCACCGGGAAAAATCCGGACGGCGCGTTCCCTTCGCCTTCGGCGCCGAATACGCCGTATGCGGTGCGATTGGCGCGATGCCCCCGCTCGTCGAACGATAACGTCGGCTGCACCTCGATGCCGTGCTTCGAGACGTAAATCCGATGAAGCAGCGACGTGACATGGCGATGATCGCGCAGATCGTCCGCCGACCGCCCGTAAACCGGGACGGCCGCCGTCGGCGTTATCGTTGCCGCTCGATCGCCGATGTTCGTAATCGTTACCTGCATCAATTCCGCCTGCTCCGCTTCCGCGGGAACGAAACTGACGATTTCCGCTTTCAGCCCAAACGAGCGGTTTTCGCGGACGACTTTATGCCACAGGAACCCGGCTTCCATAACCGAAGCCTCTTCCTCGCCGCCAAACCGGGAAGCCGTTTGCTTCGCCGAATTACCGGCCGCGGACCAGGCGCCTTTTCCTTCCATGTACACCCAGAAATTGCGCGAGGCTCTCGAATTATGCAAATCTTCCACGGAAACGGGCGGCATGAAGAACGTATTATGGCCCGATTTGATATCGCCGTGCAGCACAGGCGTAATCGCCGACAGCATGCCCGCTTCGTTCGCGAGCGGGAAATATAAATAACTGGTCTCCTCGGGTCTTTCTAACGTAAAATCTCCGGACTCCCCAATAAATTTCCAACCTTTATTTTTCGCTTTCTCTCGTTGCATTTCATGTCCCTTCCTCTCTCCCGCCGAAATTCCCCGTTTATTGCATAAATGCTTCGATCCGGCGAACCCGTTTCTCCCGTACCAGCAGAGCGATCGGTTCGTCGATGTCGCCGCAGTCAATACGCTCGATTTCGCCCGAAGGCATCGTAATTTCCAAGCGCTCGATCGCAGCGCCGTCCGCGCCGAACGTGTCGAGACGCCGCGGATTATGATAGACGACGTCGCAGCAGCCGAGGAATGTCGCCCGCACCGTATCGTCGTCAGCGAACAGCCATGCCGGAAGCGCCGGTTCGAGCCGCAGCCGCAGCCTGCCGTCTTCTACGCGAAACGGCCGCTCGCCCCACATCATCGTATTCCACATCGATAAAAATTCCGCCGTCGAGCCGCTCAATCGGGCGACGAAGCCCGTACCGTGCAGCTTCGGATCGGGATTCGCGCTGCTGGCAATAAAAGAGCTGTTCTCGAGCGGATTGCGTCCGTACGTCTCCGCGTCCAGAAACGGAGGCATCGCATTCTTCATCTCCTCGAAGAACGCCTCATATAAGCCGCCCTTGAGCAATTCCAGCAAATATTTATATTCCATATGCATAAAGACGGATTCGTTCTCGAGCCATCCCGGGGTGAATGCGCGCGCCCGCCCGATTTCATGCGGCTCATTCGCCAGGGAGGCGTTCACTTTATACATCTTTAATTTGCGGTCGTAAAGCTCGGTTTCCTTGATATTCCGATACAGGGCAAGCCGCTCTTCTTGCGAATCGATCATTTTCATCGCCCGCATCGGTCCTTCGAGGAAATACGGCATGTCGACGCGCCGGAATCCGGTCGCGCGCACGTACGGCTGCCCTTTGGCGTTCGCCGCCGCTTCGCCGTTCCCGCCCGGAATCGGTTCGAAGCCCGTCGCTTCGTAATAGAAGTAAGTCGGATAGACGCCGCCCCCGATTCGCAACGCTTTCCCGATCCCATGCTTCACCTTGTTCAGGCATTTGCGCAATGCCGCCTCGGCCTCGCGCTTGGACAGCCGCGCCATCGTTCCTTCGAAGCCGAATCTCACCCGCTCGCGGTACCGCTCGCGCGCCGCCGCGGCCCGATCCCAAAATTCGAAGTCGCGGCCCTCTTCCGGCGCAGAAGCGAATCGTTCCGCCAGGCTCGCCGCCTCCGCCAGCAAGTCGGCCGTCTCGACAGGCAAATCGATCGTCTCCGGCCCGACCCGCTCGGCGTCCAACAGGAAAGCGAGCAGCCGGTGCAATTCGCATAGCTCGCTAAACCCGGAAGCGAACAATCCCGGCAAGCCGTTCAGCGAATCGTTCCAGCCCGGTTTGCCCGCCTCCATCTCGATGCCGACGCCTTCCGGATCTTGCGTGACGAATTTGATCAGAGCGAGCGAGAGCAATTTCTCATATAAATAAGTACGATAGATTTCTCCTTGGCCATGGCGCGTCCGCATCCATTGCGGCATACGGTCCCGTTCCCGGATCATGCGTTCCTTCTCTTCATCCCGCCGGACCGCTCCGAACTGCCTTACTTTCCCATCGGCCAGTACGGTCTTCCGTTCCCGGGACAGCACGACGGCCGGGCTGTCGTAATACGTATAATCCCGGCGGCGGAACAGCAAATCTTCCAAGCGGTCCGGATAGACGGCCAAATAGTTCTCGACCAGATCCAAATTATACGTCCAATGATCGATCCAATAGCCTTCGCCGTAATCCGCTTCGAAAGACTGTTCCGATACGCTAAGCGCGCGCGACAGAAATTCGTCCGCCGATACGGACAACGAAATAGCGCTGTCTTCGAGAAAAGCGAGCAGTTTGCCGGGCGTATAAGGCTTGCGCATAAATTCGCCAAGCGCCGCCCGATGCTGCGGATCGGCGAAATTCGCCAGCGCCGCCGCGTCTTTCGCGCGGAAGCTGCATCCCTTGATGACGAGCGGATTGTATCCGTCCGTCTGCATGAAACTCATAAACATGCGAATGTTGAAATCCCCGATCTCGGGATGAAACAGCACGTCGCTGCGCCGATTCTGGTTCATATCGCGGAAATTGCCGTTACCTTGCGAATAGTAGCTGGAATCGAGCGAGAAGAAATTGTAATCCCGTTCCAAATCGCCATGCTTGCGCGAATAAAGATGATAAACGAACGGTTCTCCGCCGTTCTCCAGCATGATCGGCTGTCCGCCCCGCAAGATGTTGTCGAGCGCGTTCTGCTTGCAATACGCATCGAATGCCGGCATGGACGTGCGGGTGGCGACCGCCTCCGTCAATTGCTCGGCGAGCGCCCGCGCCTCCTCCCGCTTCGCTTCGACATAAGCGAAGCGGGCCAAATCGCCGATGCGCCCGTTCAATATGCCGATATCGCTCACATGCCCGATCATCGTGCACATATCGATGCGCCCGCCGGGTTCGAGACGGCGTTCGACGCCGGAGAAGCCGCACGGCACCTGATTCGCCGTCGTTTGCTCCGCGGCGAACAGCTCCTCGAGCGGCCGCTGGGCGAATGCGTCCGGAACGTCCAGCGAACTGTTGTACCCGAACACCAAACCGGGATCGACGATCGGCGCGAGCAGCCGTTCCTTCCCCGCTTCGCCGGCGAAGCTCGCATAGAAATGACCGCCGGCGATTTCCGATACCTCTACGGAATCGGCGGTGCTTGCCCGCAATCGGTAGAAGGGAATGCCGCGGTCCATATTGTATACATCCATCCAGCTCTTCAACGTATTGCCGATTTCCTTGTACTCGCTGTTCCTGATGCCGTACGGCAAAATCGCCGGCAATCCGTCAAGCAATTCCACCTGTTTGGCCGTCGGGCCGAGATTGCGAATGCCGACCCGGCGCACCAATGCCGCGAACGACTCGTTCGGCAGCGTGTAATATGCGACATGAACGGCGATGCCCAGCCCCCGGTGTACCGATTCGAGTTCCAGCATATTGGGGGATATCATCATTTTCTCGGTCACATCCTGCTCGCGGGACGAACGGTAAGCGAACGGTTCGAACAGCTCGCCGTTCGCCTTAATAAACGTGCGGAACCCGTTCGTCGGCACGAACCGGTAAGATTTATCCGCAGGATAAAATTCCATAACAGCCCCGTCCTTATCCTGCACGCCGAAACTGGCGATGCCCTGGCCCCGGTTCACATAATACGCCCACATCGGCTTGCCGCGAATTCCGGCGATCCCGGGCAAGAACGACGCGAACGGCTTCGTCCGGTTGTAATCTCTAATAACGAATCGGCCCCGTTCGTCGAATTCGTATCGTTTTTCCATTCCTTGTACGGCCTCCTGTCCCAGTCTGTCGATTAACTTTTCACCGCGCCGGCCAAAGCGCCGTCCACGATATATTTTTGAATGAACGAATACAGCACAATCAGCGGAACGGCTACAATCGTAATCCCGCATGCCAGAAGCGGCCAATTGTTGCCGTATTGCCCTCTGAACTCCTTAAGGCCCGCGGTAATCGGCCAATTGTCCGGACTCGACAAATACATGACCGGCCCGACGAAATCGTTCCAGGTGCCGATCGCTGTCAAAATGACGCCGGTGGCGATAATCGGCTTCATGAGCGGAAGCACCATCTGGAAAATATATCTTGTATAAGAACAGCCGTCCACGCCTGCCGCTTCGTCCAGTTCCCGGCTGATCGATTTGATGTATCCGACGAACATCATAAAGACGACGCCGGTTCCCGTCGTCTTAAGCAGCGTATAGCCCAGCTTGGTGTCGTATCCGATAAACGGAATACGATCCTTCATAAACAGCATGAACTTGAACTGCGCAACGAGCGGATTCGGCAAAAATTGCGACATAATAAAAAACAGGTAGATGAAACCGGCCCATTTGACGTACCCTCTCGCCACCGGAAACGCGGCGAAGACGGAAACGATAATGGTCAGCACCGTAGACACGCCGGTATACAGCAGGCTATTCCCGAAATACCGCGAAAAATTGCCCTCGCTCCACGCATCCGTGTAATTGGACCATTGAATGCTTTGAACAAGGCCTAACGGGTTGCGCAAATATTCGTCAAACGATTTGAAGGACACGTTGAAAACGAACAGCAGCGGCACGACGTATATAATAAGAAACAATAAAATGACCGCATAGGAAACGACTTTGGAGGATGTCGATTGCCGCATCAGTATTCCACCTCTCTTTTGCGCATCAATTTCACGGCTACGATGACGAAGGCGAGAATGAACAGAAACTGCACGACCGACAATGCCGAAGGGAGCCCCATCTCCAAACTGCCGCGGAACGTTTCCTTATAGACGTCGTAAGCCATCGTTCTGGTGTTGAATTTCCCGTCCGTCGTCGCGAGAATAATATCGAACGTTTGCATCGCCCCAATAATCGACAGCAAAATATTGACCGTAAACGACGGCGCGATGAGCGGGAACGTAATATTTTTGAACGATTGCCAGCGGCTGGTACCGTCAATATATCCCGCTTCGTATAAATCCTTCGGCACCGATTGCAGTCCTGCCAGGAAAATAAGCATGGAATACCCCATGTACATCCAGATTTGCACGAAAATAATATAGTTGAACGCATTGCTGAAGCTGCCGAAGAACGTGTCGGAATACCCGAACAGTTGATAGATTTGCTGTACCGGCCCGCTGATCGGATCGAACATTAACGTCCAGATGAGCGAAACGACGGCGACCCCGAGCACGACGGGCAGGAAAAAGACGGAGCGGTAAAATCGGTCGCCCTTCAGCTTCTGATTAATAATAACGGCCATAAGCAGCCCGAGCCCGTTCTGTACGACCGTAACCGTAAACGTAAAATAAAGCGTTCTGCCGACCGAAGCCCATCGCTCATGCGAATTGCCGGAAAAAAACAGCTTCTGGTAATTTTCCAGTCCGACAAACCGAAAGCCTTTGCCCGGCACGTTCGTCATATCGGTAAAGGAGTAGACCACCGACATGAACGACGGACCCGCATAAAACAGCAAATACAACGCCAAAGGAATAAATAGCAGCAAGTATGGCACGAACCGGGACAATCCTTTGCCAAACGGATACATCATCGACACCTTCCTAACATTCGATCAAAATTCGGTTTGAAGCAAGTCGGGGCCTGAAATGTTGATCTCAGACCCCGACGATTAACCGTTGCAAGCGATACTCTCTTTATTTCGGCGCTGCGGCTTCCCATTCTTTTTGCTGAACGTCTGCCAATTCCTGAGCGGTTTTAAATTCGCCGCCCGGCGCCAAATATTCCGTATGAACCCCTTCGGCTGCAAGATGCTCGCCTACATTTTCCCGATTGATCATCAAAATTTCATAAGCCAGTTGGAAGCCGTCCATGTAAGGCATGACTTCGTTATCGAAAAATTCGCTATCCGTTTTGATGTTCGGCTGCGTCGGCAAGAAACCGGCCGCTTTCACGAATTGTTGGTAAATTTCCGGTTGGGAGAAAAATTCAAGCCACTTCAGGGCGCCTTCCTTGTTTTTGCCCTTTTCCGTTACGTACCATGTCATATCGTATTTGCCGACCAAGGAATTGTTTTTCGCCGGATCTTCCGTACCAGGCAGCGGGAAATATCCGAATTTCAAGTCGGGATTCGCCGTTTGCACGGTCGGAGCTTCCCAGGAGCCGTTCGGCATCATGGCAACTTTGCCCGTTGCGAAATAGGAAGGCAGCGTGCCGTAGTCGATTCCCATAAATCCGTCGATCGTGTAATTGTCTTGAATGGTCTTCATTTTTTCGAGCACTTCTACAGCATCGGGATCATTGTATTTCGCCGTCCCTTTCCATACGCCCTCGATAAATTTCATTTGATCGCCGCCCCCGAGAATTTGGGCTTGCAGGCTGAATGCCGGAAGCTTGAGCGGCCATACGTCTTTGCCCGCCATCGCGATCGGCGTCACGCCGTTGTTCTTCAACGTTTCGCACAATTCAATAAACTCGGACCAGGTCGTCGGCACTTTCAAATTATGTTTTTCGAAAATTTCCTTATTGTAGAACAATCCCGACATGACTACTTTGCCGGTTGGAATGGCATATACTTTGCCGTTATAAGTACCCGCTTGCTCGATATCGCTCGCTTCGTAATTTTTCACGAACGGCTGGTCCGACAGGTCGGCGATGAGACCCGAATCGATCCATTGCTGCCAATCCGGCACTTTCGCGCCAGGCGTCCACTCTTTCGGGGACAATCTCATGCCCGACAAGTCAGGGAAAATATCGACGTCGCCCGCCGTAATTCTTGCCCGCTGCGCTTGTTTGTATTCGTCGTCCGGTCCCGTCGTCGTATACTCTATCGTATATTCGGGATATTTCTCTTCAAACTGGCGATTAATATCTTTAATCACTTCATTAATATTCCCTTGCTTCCAATGCAGCATTTTGATTACTTTTTTCTCGCCGGAAGGTTTGCCTTCCGATGACGTTTCCCCTGCAGTTCCGTTGCCGTTTGCAGAAGGAGATTCCGTTTTGCCGCCGCATGCCGCAAGCGTAACCATAAGCGCGAGCACCAGCGTTAATGCAGACCATTTTTTCAACAAAACCATTACCCCCAATTCCTAAATATAAGTTCTCAACCCTGTTTTCGAAACAAGCGAAAATCCGACTTAACGGCATACATCCTGCCGCTTCCCATTTCATAGAGATTGTTTTCATATCGGGTATCGCCAATCACGAAATCGGTTTCGGCACTTTTATTATTACTCACAATTTTTATTTTGTAAAGAACTTCCCTCGAAATTTTGTTGTGATATCTATGTGAACGATGATTAAAACGATTGTATTTTCCCGAAGCAACGCGTATTTTCGGGTTTTATTTTTTTGCTTTCGACGCGGTGAAATCCCCTTTTTTTCTATGCTTTTAAAACTTTTCGACATTTACGAAACTAATTTTCGAAAACGATTGACGAAAATGAAACTTAAATATACAATAATCACGAAAACATTTGCGAAAACTTTTCGAAACTGCTTGTCCGCTTTTAGAACGGGTTCGGAGAAAGGGATGGATTTCGATGAAAATAAATATTAAAACAATTGCGAATTTGGCGGGCGTTTCCGTCTCCACCGTCTCTAAAATTATTAATAATTACAGCGACGTCGGCGAGGAAACGAAGCAGAAGGTTCTCAAAATTATGAAAGAAACCGGATATATTCCTTCCTATACGGCGAAAACGCTGGCTACGAACAAATCGAATCTGGTCGGCGTCGTATTCGCGGGCCATATTAATATCGATTTCACCCACCCGTTTTTCGTCGAGGTGCTGAACGCGTTCAAAAAACAGATGGGCGTGCTCGGATACGATTTGATTTTTTTCTCCAACGAAAAATTTCATCAATCCGGGGAAGATTATTTGGCGCGCTGCCGCCATTTTCAGGTGGACGGCTGCATCATCATTAACGGCACGGAAGTGGAGCCATGCATTTACGAACTGGATCAGAGCGAAATTCCGTGCATCGGCGTCGATATTCAATTAACCGGGAAAAACTCGGGAACGATCATGTCGGACAATTATAAAATCGGGGCGAAAGTGGTAGAGCATTTCTACTTAATGGGATACCGCGATCTCGGCTTCATCGGGGGGCGGCCGGACGCGGAAATTTCGAATATGCGCAAGTCCGGGTTTCTGAACGCGCTCGAAAGCTTCGGCCTGGTCGTCAATGAGAATTGGTTCGTTTACGGGCAGGACTTCTACGAACGGAGCGGTTATGACGCCATGAACGAAATGATCCGCAAAGGCGATTTGCCGCGCGCCGTATTCGCCAGCTCCGACCTGATCGCCATCGGCGCGATGCGCGCGCTCAAGGAGCATAAGCATGCCGTTCCCCATGATATCGCCGTGATCGGCTGCGACGATATCGAAGCGGCGAAATATACGACGCCGTCGTTAACGACGATACGCCAAGATAAAGATAAAATCGGCAAACTGGCCGCGATGATGCTGTACGATATTATGAACAATCAACTGGAAGCGAGCTCCGTCGTCGTCGAGCCTTTGCTGGTCGTTCGCGAATCTTGCGGAAGCGCGGTTTGAAGCTTAGCCATCGGCGGCAACCGCTTATGAAGACCGCTCACACAAAATCCGGTTATTTCGGCGAAACGAGGGAATACGCCCCGACTTTGCCCATATAACCGGATTTTTCTGTTTCGGTTTCACCGAATCGATATGTATGGTTGCGGCTCCTTGCAGCAATTCGCCGGCACAGCCGGGCTAATGTGCGGCCAGAGGCAAAACGATCGTAAATTCCGTCCCCTCTCCTACTTCACTTTGCACTTCTATCGTACCTCCGTGATTTTTAACGATGCGGTCGCTGACCGACATGCCTAATCCGGTTCCGGCTTGCTTTGTCGTAAAAAACGGATCGAACAAGCGGCTCATCGTCAGTTTATCCATCCCCTTTCCGTTATCGCGAATCATAATATGGGCATAGCTGCCCTTTCTTGCGACGCTGATCCGGATCAAACCGTCATGTTCCCTTCGTATGGAACTGATCGCGTCGACCGCATTTTTGATCACATTCAAAATGACCTGCTTAATCTGCTTGACGTCGATCGAGACATATAAAGGGACCGCATGTTCCGCAAAATCGATTTGGCATCCTTTCATCAACGCCTCGCTCTCCGACAGCAAAATCACTTCCTTCACCAGCGAACTGACGGAAATATCCCTCTTCATCGGATCCGTCGGCTTGGACGAATTGAGAAATTCGTAAATGATATCGTTCGCGCGATCGATTTCCGATAAAATGATGCGGGCGTATTCGTCTTTCCCCAATGTTTGCAAATGCGGCCTCAGCAGTTGGATAAACCCGCGGATCGAAGTGAGAGGATTCCGTATTTCATGGGCGATCGCCGCCGCGATTTGCCCGAGCATGGCGAGTTTGTCGTTTTGAACGGCCGTTAGCTCGATTCTTTTGGACTCCGAAATATCCTTGAAGCTGAGCAGTACGTCTCCATCCAGTTGATCTCCGTACGTTACCGTGACAAGCCATGTTCTGCCTTGCGAATCGTTGCATTCGCAATATTTGGAGCATCGGGTGATCGTTTCCTTATAAATGCGGACGATCATCTTGCGCTTGTCCCGCCCCATATACGGATGACGAATAAGTTGGCTTAGAGTGCATCCCAGAAACAGATGCTGCGGGGCGCCAAGCATGCCCTCCATCTGAATATTCATAAAGCATAGCTCTCCGTCGCGATCGAACAAAAGAATACCGCTATCCATTTGCTGAAGTACATTTTCGTACTTTCGGCTTACCAATTGCACCGACAAAGACGATTCCCCCTCTTCTAGCAACGATAGTGTCAACTTAATCATAGTAAACATTTGGCAATTGGGTCAACGGGAGATACTGTCGAAATAATAGAACTTTCCTCTAATTTCGCCACATGCAAGTCGAAATAGATCGCATGCCCCGAACCGGTACCGTTCATTTGCCAAAATCGCTCCCGTTTCGCTTCGGTCCGCTTGCAAAAGAAGATCCGGCGGCAGCAACTTCGCTGACCAACCGGATCTTCCATGGATGCATATGTTTAACATGCGTTATTTGTTTTTTTGCATAAGACGGATACGGCGTTGGCTCATGACGGCCAATCGCTTTTTGAGCTGCATTTGCCAGTGCGTATCGTTCAACTGTTTGGCGACCGTCAGCAAATCGAGCGAAATGTCGATTTGGTTCTGTACGACGTCGAGCGGGTCCTCGTTCTCGCAATTGACGCAATTTTCGTAAATATCGCCGTCCACTTCGCTGACATAATCTTGAAAGTCGACTTCGGAAGCGCCGTCGCCATGAGCGAATTCCGCCAATATCTCATATTCGTTCGCCACCAGATGGTGAACCTCGATGCGATGGCAAACCGGACAAAACAGAAGAGGAACGTTATGGATATGCGTTCGGTAATGTTTGATCGTTCCCTTTGTTCCCATCATACTTGCGCCGCAACAAAAACTCATGCTACCCCTCCCGAGTCAAAACGTCTATTCATCACTTATTCGCCGGGGAATGCGATAATTCCTCTTTTTCAGGAGAAAACGATGAGGTAATAAAACGAGATATCCCGTTCATATAGTTGGGTGATGAATAAAAAGGAGGGGAACTACAGGAATGTTGAACGTCATTCCGATCGGCTCGAAGCAGATCAGTTACTTAATGTACAACGACAACACTTGCGAACTGCTCGCCCATTATCACACGGGAGAAGTCAAATCGTTTAGCTCCGTGCCGCAGGACGATTATGAAATTTTGATCCGTTCGGAGAACCGTTATGACGCATTCGTTCAACTAACCGGCAGACTGGCATTGAAATCATTGTAATCACTGTAAGGAGGAACCTATGTTTTTCAACCAAGCAGCGGATCTGCCCTATTCATACAATTGCGACACATTTCATCTCATGGCGCGGGATCCGGCAACCCTATTCGCTTATTGGGAAGTTTCCACGCGCAAACAGGCGATGACGGCGCGGCATTATCGCATCGATTGGGATGCGATGCCGAAAGCGGTCCGCTTGTACCGCATTAGCGGCGGCCGGGGCGCAGACGCGAACGACCGGCTCCGGCTTACGGAGTATACGGATGTCCGGGTCGAGCATGCGTCCTCATGGTATTTTCGCGACTTGAAGCCGGGCTCTGTCTACGTTGCCGATTTCGGAATGTTCAATCCGTTCGGCCAATTCATCCCGCTGCTGCGCTCCAATCCCGCGTCAACGCCGGCTATGGCCCTGCAAGAAGCGGGTGCGGACGAAACCGACAACGGCGGCGCTTCGCTGCAAATCGTCTTTGACAAGGCAGCGGGAGCGAAGACGCCGGAGTCGACATCGCCTTACGAGACCTTCTCGACGTATACGCTATATTCTGCTTCGAGAACGAAGGCGAAAGATCAAACCGACACTTATTTTTCAAAAGAAGGAGCCAGTACATGAATTTAACCGCACAAGGATACGTTTCTTTGCTTTTGCATGCCCATCTGCCTTATGTGCGCCATCTCGACCGCGACGATTACATGGAGGAACGATGGTTCTACGAGGCGATGACCGAGACGTACTTGCCGCTGATCGATTTGTTCGGCCGGCTGACCCGGGACGGCATTCCGTTCCGGTTAACGATGTCGATGTCCCCCACCCTGCTCGCCATGATGGAAGATCCGCTCATGCAAAATCGGTACGAAGCGCATTTGCGCAAGTTGATCCGGCTGGCGGAGATGGAAATCGAGCGCAATGCGGACGAGGCGTCGATTTTGCCCGTTGCGGCAATGTATTACGAGAAACTGTCCCATTACGCGTCGCTATACCGCGATTGCGGCCGAGATATCATCGCCCCGTTTCGCGAGTATCAAGACGCGGGAGCGTTGGAAATTATCGCTTGCGCGGCGACGCACGCATTCCTGCCGCTTCTGAAGCATCCGGAATCGATCGAAGCGCAAATTGCGCTCGGCGCGGCGGAATACGAGCGCCACTTCCGCCGCAAACCTATCGGCATCTGGCTGCCTGAATGCGGCTATACGCGGGAAATATCGGCCATACTGCACAAGTATGGCATCCGGTATTTTATCGCGGATCACCATGCGCTCGAACATGCCCGTCCTCAACCCAAGCGCGGCATGAACTCGCCCGTCATGACGCAGGAAGGCGTTCATGTCTTCGCGCGGGATCCGGAATCTTCACGGCAAGTGTGGAGCAGCCGCGAAGGATATCCCGGCGATCCCGATTACCGTGAGTATTACCGGGACATCGGTTTCGATCTCGGTTGGAGAGACGCCGAAGAGTGGGAATATATTAAGCCTTTCCTGCTGTCGGACGGCCAGCGTATACATACCGGTTTGAAATATTATCGCGTTACCGGCGATTCGCAACCTAAACAGCCTTACGTCGAACATCGGGCGCGGCGGAAGGCCGAGACGCATGCCCGGCATTTTCTCGAATGCCGCGAACGGCAAATCGGGAGCGGCACGTCTTCATTAGACCGCAAGCCGATCGTACTGTGCCCGTACGACGCCGAACTGTTCGGACATTGGTGGTACGAAGGCCCGTTATGGATCGAAGCGCTGTTTCGCGAACTGGAGCGCCGCCCCTATACGGTTGCCATGGTCTCGCCGTCGGATTATTTGCGCATCTATCCGGAGTCCGAAACGGCGGATATCCCGTTCTCCAGTTGGGGCCGGGGCGGATATGCGGAAGTGTGGCTGCAGGAAGACAACGATTGGATCTACCGCCATTTGCATCGAGCGGAAGAGCGGCTCGGACAGACCGCGTCGCGGCGGCGAAACGAATTATGGGGCTATCCGGAAACGGCGGAGCGGATCCTCAATCAAGCGGTTCGGGAACTGATGCTTGCGCAAAGCAGCGACTGGGCGTTCATCATCGATTCCAAAACCGTTCCAAGCTATGCCGTTAAACGTACGTCGCTGCATATCGCCAACGTTCATCGGCTGCTCGATATGATCGACAGCGGGATATACGAACAAGAAGCGCTGGAGGAGATGGAACGGGCTTTTCCTTGCTTTCCGGCGGCGGATTACCGAATGTATTTGCCCGAAGAACTCCGGCAAGACGGCGACGAGGCCGGAATATTGCGGCCGCCCTCGTTCGGAAAGGGCCCGGCGGCGATCGTCTCCGACCCCGGAGACGAGGGAATGACCGCGCCTCGCTCCGCGGTTCTTCGCAAAACGGTGCTGATGCTTGCCTGGGAATTCCCGCCGCTGATCGTCGGCGGACTCGCGAGAGCCGTTTACGATTTGTCGCGCCATCTCGTAAGCGAGCATGCCGACGTTCATGTCATTACCCGGGATACGCCCGAGGCGCCGGCCTATGAAACGATGGAAGGCATTCACGTCCATCGGGTACGCATATTGCAAACCGCCACGGATATCGATTTTATGGATTGGGTGTTTCAACTGAATGCCGCGATTGCGGATTGCGCCATGGAATTAATCGCGCAAGGCTGCCGGTTTGATTTCATTCACGCGCATGACTGGCTCGTTTATTATGCGGCTGCGGACCTGAAGGGCGCGACCGGACTGCCGCTCATCGCCACCATTCATGCCACCGAGCACGGCCGCAATCACGGCAACATTCATACGGACATTCAGCGCCGCATTCATGAATTGGAGCGGCAGCTCGCCGAAGAAGCGGACCGCGTCATCGTATGCAGCCAGGCGATGGTCAAGGAAATTATGGAACTGTTCGCTTTGCCGCGGCATAAATTGACGCTCATCCCGAACGGCGTCGATGCCGGCGCGGTCGCAGACGCTGCCGATTCGGCTTCATTCCGGCTTCGCTACGCGCAGCCCCATGAGCGTCTGCTGTTCTACGTAGGCCGACTCGTCTACGAGAAAGGGGTGCATGTCTTAATCGAGGCGATGCCCGCTATTCTACAGCATTGTCCCGAGACGAAGCTGGTGATCGCCGGCACGGGGCCGATGAAGCGCGAACTCGTCGACTTGGCCGGCCGGCTAGGGCTGGAACGGCATATTATTTTTACCGGTTTTATTCTTGACGACGAGCGAAACGGGCTGCTGCAAGCCGCCGACGTATGCGTGTTCCCAAGCTTATACGAACCGTTCGGCATCGTGGCGCTGGAAGCGATGCAAAGCGGCACCCCCGTCGTCGTATCCGATACCGGCGGCTTCGCCGAATTGATCGAGCATGGCGTCGACGGCTTCAAAGCTTTGCCGGGACATCGAGAATCGCTCGCATGGCATATTACCGAGATGCTGCTGAACGGAGAGCGTGCGGCCTCCATGGCCGCAGCGGCGCAGCGCAAAGTGAAACGATCGTATCATTGGCAATCCATTGCCGTAACGACGCGACAAGTGTATGAAGGAGTGATGACCCGATGAAAGCTGTTATTATGGCCGGTGGAAAAGGAACGCGCCTGCGTCCTCTTACTTTGGATACCCCCAAGCCTATGGTCCCGCTGTTAAATCGTCCTTGTATGGAATACATTATCGAATTGCTGAAATCGAGCGGCATAACGGATATTGCCGTAACGGTTCAATATTTGCCGGAAGTGATTCGCGGCCATTTCGGAGACGGGGCGGAATTCGGCGTCGACCTTCGCTATTTCGAAGAGACCGAACCGCTCGGGACGGCCGGCAGCATCAAAAACGCCGAAAGCTTCCTGGACGAACCGTTCATCGTTATTAGCGGCGACGCGCTGACCGATTTTCAGTTGCGCGACGCGATCGCCTATCATGGGCAGAAAAAAGCGCTGGCCACGCTCGTGCTGACCAGGGTCCCTACCCCGCTCGAATACGGCGTCGTCATGACGGATCGCGAAGGCCGGATTACCCGTTTCTTGGAAAAGCCGAGTTGGAGCGAAGTGTTTAGCGATACGGTCAACACGGGCATTTACATACTCGACCCGAGCATCTTCGCTTATATGCATCCCGGAGAAATATGCGATTTCAGCATGGATTTGTTTCCGGCGCTGCTGCGGGACAACGCTCCGCTATACGGCTATGTGGCCGAAGGATATTGGTCGGATATCGGCACATTGCAGCAATACCGGCAGACGCAGTTCGATATGCTCGACCGCAAAGTGAACGTTCGCATCGCGGCGGACGAAGTGCTGCCTGGCATTTATATGGAAAACAACATCAACCTGCCCGAGCGCGTCAAATGCATCGGCCCCGCCTATATCGGTACGGACTGTACGATCGAGAACGACGCGATCATCGGGGAATACAGCGTTCTGGGCAAATCGAACCGCGTCTCTTCCGCCGCGGCGACGGAACGTTCCATTATATGGAACGGAAATTATATCGGCCGGCAAAGCGAGGTGCGCGGCGCCTTGCTCTGCCACCGCACCAACATCGGCGACGGCGTCCAACTGCACGAAGGAGTTGTCGTCGGCACGGGGAGCGAGATCGGTTCCAAAGCGACGGTGAAATCGAACGTGAAGATATGGCCGGACAAACGGATTCAATCGAACGCCGTTCTGCACTCCTCCATGATCTGGAACGAGCAGGCCGACAATCAATTGTTCCGAGGCCAAGGAATTAGCGGCGTTCCGAACGTGGATATGACGCCGGAATTTGCCGGCAAGCTCGCGTCGGCTTACGGCTCCACGCTCCGTCGGGGAGCCACGATCGGCATGTGCCGCTCGCCGCATCCGTTCGCCGGCATGATGCAATCGGCTTTCGCGGCAGGGCTGCAATCGGCGGGCATTCACGTCATGGATCTCGGCATAGCTTCCGATGCGGTATGCAGGCACGCCGTCCAAACGCTGCGGCTTGACGGCGCCGTCTATTTGCGGCAGCAGCGCTCCGGCCGCGGTTCGAAGCTGAACATCGAGTTCATCGACAAGCAAGGTTACCCGCTCGCCAAAAACCAGGAGCGCAAAATCGAAAATGCGTACCGGCAAGAAGATTACGCGCGCAGCGAATCGGAGCGGATCGGCCATCTTCGCAGCTATGAGTATGCCGAAGCGGATTATATGCAGGAACTATGCGGCGAAATTCGGTTCCATACGATCGGGGGCTCGGGAATAAAAATCGTCCTGCAGTACGATCCGAGAGATCACGGCAGGCTGATCGAACATTGGTCGCAGCGTCTCGGCTGCAAACGAATCGTCATCCACTCGGACCAGGAGCAAGGAATCGCCTATCATGTCGTCAAGAACGAAGCGGACATCGGCATCCATTTTCACGGAAGCCATCAAGGTGTAACGATTGTGACGCATGAAGGCAAGCCTGTGAAAGACGAACTTCTGCTCGCGCTCAAAGTATTGGCATTCGCCAGAACGGAACGAAGCGGCGTACTCGGCATCCCGGTCAGCGCGCCGCAGATCGTCGAAGCGGTGGCCGCCGGAAGCGGCGTCCGGATCGTCCGTACGAAGGAGAACGCCCGGGCGCTGCTTGAGGCGAGCGAGGATCTTGTCTTTCACCCGCTGCTGGACAACGTATATGCGGTAAGCCTTATTCTTGAAACGTTGGCCAGGGAAAAGCTCGCCTTTGCGGAACTTCTGCGGCATATTCCGGATTTTCATATGGCCAAACAGGAAATACCGTGCGCTTGGGACGATAAAGGAATGATTATGCGTCAAATGATGAGCGAGGCGGAGCATAAAACGATCGAACTCGTCGACGGCATCAAAATATATAGCGAAGAAGGATGGGTATTGATTTTGCCCGATCAGGACGAACCGGCCTTTCGCATCATCGCGCAGGCCAAAACGGCGCTGCATGCGCAAAACATCCTTTCCCGCTACACCGAGCGGATTAAAAATTCGCATCAATCGTTAAGGAAGTGATGGAGTGCCGAGACATCTCGTCGTCGGGAACGGCAAATTATTGGTCAACCTGGATCGAAACGGATATATTCGCGACATCTATTTTCCATATGTGGGTCAGTTGAATCATGTCGGCGGCTATTTGTGCCGCGTCGGCTGCTGGGCGGACGGCCGGTTCACCTGGCTGGAAGATCCGGAATGGGATTTTCGCTTAAGCTATGCGGACGAGTCGCTTGTCACCTCGGTCAGCGCCACCCACCCCGGTTTGGAATTGACGCTCCGTTTCAACGACGGCGTTCATCAACGGGATTGCATCTATTTGAAAAAAATAACGGCGATCAATCATAGCGGCTCGGACCGCGAAATCCGCCTCTTTTTTCACCAAGATCTCGTCATCAACGAAACGGAGGTCGGAGATACGGCCGTCTTCTATCCGTTCAACCGGACGGTCTATCATTATAAAAAAAATATATACTTCATGTTCAACGGCCGGACCGGCGAAGAAGGCATCTATCAATTTTCGACCGGGATCAAAAGGTTCCATCAAGCGGAAGGCACGTGGAAGGATGCGGAGGACGGCCATTTAATGGGAAATCCGATCGCCCAAGGCTCCGTGGACAGTACGATCAGCTTCCGGACGTTCGTCCCGTCGCACGCGCAGCGGGATCTTTACTATTGGTTTGCTGCGGGGCATAGTTTGGAGGAAGTCAAAAAGCTCGATGCGTATGTCAGAGACAGCGGTCCGGACAATTTGTTGAACCGCGTCATGATCTACTGGCAAAGATGGGTGAATAAAACGGAATGGGATTTCGCCGACCTGAACGAAGGCGTCGCCAAGCTGTTCAAGCACAGCCTGCTTATGATCCGCGCGCAATCGGATGCGAACGGCGCCGTCATCGCCGCCAACGATACGGACATTTTGCAATATAACCGCGATCATTACAGTTATATGTGGCCGCGGGACGGCGCGCTGATTGCGCTCGCCATGTCGATGGCCGGATATCACGGGACGACCGCTCCTTTCTACCGTTTCTGCGCCGATGCGCTGACGCCGGAAGGCTGCCTGCAGCATAAGTACAATCCGGACGGCACGGTCGGCTCCAGTTGGCATCCGTATTGGCAGGACGGCAACATTCAGTTGCCCATTCAAGAGGATGAAACGGCGCTCGTACTGTATGCGTTATGGAAAGATTACGAGAGGCACGGCGATATCGAACTGCCGCAGTCGCTCTACCGCTCGCTCATCCGGCCGGCGGCGAATTTCCTGTGCGAACATATGGACCCGGGGCTCGGCTTGCCGCTGCCGAGCTACGATCTGTGGGAGGAACGGTACGGCATATTCGCTTTTACGGCGGCCGCGGTATACGGCGGCCTCGCCGCCGCCGCCGACTTCTCCTCCCTGTTCGGGGACGATCGGCGGGCGCAACGGTACCGGAACGCCGCGGAGAACGTCAAGTCGGCCATGCTGCGCCATTTGTGGAACGAGGAGCATGCTTGTTTCGCGCGCGGCTTATACCGCAAGGACGGAAGTTGGGTCCAAGATATGACCCCGGAGAGCAGCATCGCCGGCATTTTCCGATTCGGCGTGCTGCCCGCTTCCGACGAACGGATGGCCGCGACGATGGAACGGATTCGGCGCAAGCTGACCGTGCAAACCGAAGTCGGCGGCATCGCCCGGTATTACCATGATTACTACTTTCAGCGCAGCGCGGAGATCGATCGCATTCCGGGCAATCCTTGGATCATATGCACGTTATGGCTTGCCGACTACGATATTGCCGCCGCCCGTACGCCCGTCGAGTTGTCCGGCCCGCGCGCGGCGCTGGAGTGGGCCGTGAAGCATAGCATGGAGAGCGGGATGCTGCCGGAGCAGCTGGACCCGTTTACGGGAGCTCCCGTTTCCGTCGCGCCGCTCACCTGGTCCCACGCGACGTTCGTGTCCACCGTCATCGGATACGTGGGCAAATACCGCGCGCTGGCAGGCGGATGACATGCGAATGGCCCCGCTGTATTTCGATACGGCGGGGCCATTCTTTTCCCGGAAGAAGCGGCGGGAACGGTTGAGCTGCGGACCGTAGGTCCGTTATTTTGCCCAAAACGGGCTTTCACGCGGGTACAACGGACAAACCTTATAAAAGACGTTGCAACGCTAATGTTGCATTGCGGACAGAGGATTCCTTATTTGGTAAAAATACGCCCTCTTCGGCATGTTGGAGGACGGAGAAGCCGTTATCTGTGACAAATTGTCTTATTTGGGCGCATTCCGGGTCAATTAGCGGAAGGTGTGTCCGTCAATCACTGAAAAACGCTCATTTAACCAATTTAACGGAACCTGGGTCCGCCAAGTCACACGCAGACGCAGCTTTTCGCATGAACCATTCGCAATACGGACAGATGTTCTGTTATCTGTGATAGAGTTCCGAATTCCTCGGGATTTTGGTAATATAGAGTATCCATATCCGGAAGATAGACATGCAAGTATTTTTTTCTTCATGATTGGAGTACTCCTTTCTAAAAATGGAAGATAGAACTGAAATAATAAAGAATAGTAACAAATCTGCTGGATTTTGTCCAATGTTCTCACCGTTTGGCCGCCGTTACACGGCCTTTCATTGGAATTCATCCAATAGCTTATTGAATAACAGGGCTGAGATGGCGAAAACGGCATGAATGCATTGGAGGTTTTCCAATGGAAACCCGTTCCGGCCGGCAAAATAGCACGATCTATTGGACATTTTCCAATAGACGCGCGGACGCGCAAGCCAAGTTAGAAATGATGTTCTTATTAAGAAAAAGAAGCTCCCGACTCCGCTTTCACAGCGGTTTAGGAGCTTCTTTCCCATTACTTCGCTACAAGATGCTTGTCGCCGGGTTTCCAGTTCATCGGGCACAATCCGCCGGATTGAAGCGCTTGAAGCACGCGCAGCGTTTCATCAACGCTGCGTCCTACGTCGTTGTGGTTCACGACCTGATATTTCAACTCTCCTTCCGGATCGATGATGAATAACCCGCGCAGCGCGACGCCTTCTTCTTCGATCAGTACGCCGTAATCCCGGGCTACGTTCTTCGTAATATCGGAAGCGAGCGGGAAGTTCAACGGGCCGAGGCCGTTGTTTTCCACCGGCGTGTTGATCCAAGCGCGATGGCTGTGAATGGAGTCGACGCTTACGCCCAAAATTTCGGTGTCCAACTTCCGGAATGCTTCGGCGGCATGGCTCAGCGCCGTAATTTCCGTCGGGCAGACGAAAGTGAAATCGAGCGGATAGAAGAACAATACGAGCCATTTTCCTTTGTAATCGGATAACGAAATCGAGCCGAATTGTGTGCCGTCGCCGGATACCGTCTCCATGCTGAAGTCCGGAGCCGGTCTTCCTACGAAACGCTCTGGCATGGTAAATCCCCCCTTCTATTTTCATAATTGTAATTAAACTCGTATTTTATTCAGGCAAAAGCAAAAAAACGATTTCGGGCACAAAAAAGCCAAGGGAACGTATCTTGCTCCCTTGGCCTGTATTCATTACTGCTTATTATGATTTCATCGCGGCAACAATCAGATCGCCCATCGCTTGCGTTCCGATCGCCTTCGATTTGTCCACCGCAATGTCGCCTGTGCGATGCCCTGCGTCCAGGACCGATTTCACCGCGTCTTCGATCGATTGGGCAGCGTTCTCGTATCCGAACGTTAAGCGGAACATGAGCGCAACGGACAAAATCGTCGCAATCGGATTGGCGATGCCTTGTCCCGCAATATCGGGCGCCGATCCGTGCACCGGCTCGTACAAGCCGAAGCTTCCTTCGCCGAGCGACGCGGACGACAGCATGCCGATCGAACCGGTCAGCATGGCCGCTTCGTCGCTCAATATATCGCCGAACATATTCTCGGTCACGATGACGTCGAAGCTCGAAGGACGGCGCAGCAATTGCATCGCGCAATTGTCCACAAGCACATGCTCCAGTTCCACATCCGGATATTCCGGGGCGATGCGGTTTACGACCTCGCGCCATAAACGGGACGTTTCCAGCACGTTCGCTTTATCGACCGAGGCCAGTTTTTTGCGGCGCTTCTGCGCGACTTCGAAAGCTTGTCTGACGATGCGTTCCACTTCATTCACGTTATAGGCGCATGTATCGACCGCTTCTTGTCCGTTCTCCGTTTCGCGGCGGTATTTCTCGCCGAAATAAATGCCGCCCGTCAACTCGCGCACGACGATCAAATCGGTTCCGTCAAGCACTTCCGGTTTCAACGTGGAGGCGTCTTTCAAGCAATCGAACACGACAGCCGGACGGATGTTCGAGAACAGCCCGAGCGCCTTGCGAATGCCAAGCAATCCCGTTTCCGGACGAAGCTCCTTCGGATTGTTGTCCCATTTCGGGCCGCCGACGGCGCCGAGCAACACCGCGTCCGCTTTTTGGCAAATTTCCAGCGTTTCCTGAGGCAGCGGCGTTCCTTTCTCGTCGATGGCGATTCCGCCGAACAAGGCGTGCTCCGTTTCAAATCGGTAGCCGAACAATTCCTCCGTTCGTTTCAGCACTTTTTCCGCTTCCGCTACTACTTCCGGGCCGATCCCGTCGCCGGCGATGACCGCGATTTTTTTTACGTCTGCCATTACGTTCGCTCCTTATCTATCATTCGTCATTCGCTTCAATAAACAAACTTTTACTTATTTTATCGTATTTCCTTAGGCTTGACCAAGATATAAAATCTATCGTCTTCATAGGTTTTATCTATGAAGTAACGTTCGCCGGTTGCATAAACGTCTAAATTATGCGAAAATGAGTAAGTATAACCATAAAACTATTTTCGTTTATTTAGTTTTCCGGCGTGGCCGATTGCGCTTCCCAAGTCCAGCGGTAAGATGTCAAGCCCCTGATTCATGAGAATTGGAAATTTACTTTAAGGAACAGGTCAATGAGTCAGGAAAAAAGACAACACCAAACTAAACCCAGTTCAAAAATCGAGTTTTTACCA